>NZ_VFWR01000015.1:0-144423 GCF_006443035.1 Mesorhizobium sp. B1-1-6
CGCTGGTGATGATCGGCTTCACTGAAGCCGACCTTGCCCGGAACGGATTGTCAAAAGCCCTCGGCTCCGATCCCGTGATCTTTTGCCCGGGCGGACATGACGTCCACGGAGATCCGCGTGAGCTGGTGCTCGACGCTCTCGTGGCTGCGCTGCCGTTTCTCGCCGACACAGTTTCAGGCGTCGCCGTGGCCTCCTATTTTGCCGTTCGCAATCCCGAACACGAAATCGCGGTACGTGACGTCATCCGCGAGCGCACCGGGCTCCCGGTGACCTGTTCGCATGAATTGTCGTCGAAACTCGGCGGCCCGCGTCGGGCGCTGACCACGCTTCTCAACGCCCGGTTGATCTCGATGATCGATCGCCTTGTCGACGCCACCGAGAGCTTTCTGGCAAGACGCGGGATCGTCGCTCCGCTCATGGTCGTGCGCGGCGACGGCGCGCTCATTACCGCAGAATTCGCCCGCGCTCGGCCAATCGAGACCATTCTGTCAGGACCAGCGGCAAGCCTGGTGGGGGCGCGGTACATGACCGGCATCGATGATGCGGTGGTGTCCGACATCGGCGGCACCACCACCGACATCGCAGTTCTGGACGGCGGCCGCCTGCGGCTCGATCCGGAAGGCGCCACCGTCGGCGGAATGCGAACCATGGTGGAAGCCGTCGCCATGCGCACCTTTGGCCTTGGTGGGGATTCGGAAGTTTCGCTTCATGAGCAGTCGTTGGCTTCGACGATCGTGCTCGGGCCCCGGCGGCTGGTACCGCTCGCGCTCGCTGCGGTGAAACACGGCGATGCCATATACCAAGGTCTCAAGCGGCAATTGCTCAGTCCCAACACCAGCCGGCTGGACGGCCGCTTCGCATTGCGCACAGGTGTGCCCGAACGTCTAGCCGCAGGCCTGACGGTTACCGAGACGCGGCTCTATGCTGACATTTCGGCAATTCCCGCCGCGCTCGACCGGTTGCTCGTATCGACGTCACAGGTCGCGACGCTCAATCGCCTCGTCGCACGTGGCCTGGTGCATATCGTCGGCTTCACGCCATCCGATGCAGCCCATGTGCTCGGCCGGCAAGGGAACTGGGATCCTGTCGCGGCTCGACTGGGCGCCGAATTGTTCTCACGCAAGCGCGACGGCCAGGGGCATCGTGTCGCCAAAGGCGCAGAAGCGTTTTCCGAGATGGTTCTTGCCGCCGTCACCCGGCGTTCTGCCGAAGTAATTCTTGAATCGGTATTTGCCGAGGACGGGCTGGAGGGCGGCGTCTCCGTTGCCAACCCGCTGGTTCAGCGGGCGGTTGGCGGGCGAGGCGGCATGGCGCGGCTGTCGATCGCGCTCGACCGGCCGGTGATCGGCCTCGGGGCGTCGGCTTCGCTGCACTTTGCCGGGCTGCCGCAATTGATCGGCAATGAATGCAGCATTGCCGAACACGCCGATGTCGCAAATGCGTTGGGCGCCGTGGTTGGACAGGTGCGAATGTCAGCGGAAGCGCGCGTCAGCCAACCGGAGATCGGGCTTTTCCGTCTCAATTCCGGCGAGCGGCTGGACGACTATGACACCGAGGACGAGGCGATGGCCGCAGCCGAAGCCCACATTCGAGTCTTGGCGGCAGGTCTTGCCGAGCGCGCCGGGGCCGATCAGGCTCGGATCGAGATCGCACGCGACATAAGAGTTGCTACAATCGAAGGCGAGCGCAGTTTCGTGGAAGCCATCGTCGTCGCGACAGCCACCGGGCGGCCGCGAATCGCGTCGTGACATGCACGCGTTGTTGTGGTGGAGCGTTGTCGAGTGACAATGCTCTGACAGTATTTTTTCCTGAGGCGGCGATCGCCTCGTCGAGATCGCGACCTTGCCAATGTTCATCCGCAGCCGCCCATTCCGCACCTGCTGGACGATCTCGCTCAACTGGCCACGACCGGACTCGACGACGAAATCGACCGCCAAGCCATCCGCGGGCTGCGCCTCGGCTGGTCCGACGACGGTCACCAGCATACCTCGCCCCGGATCAGGGCTGCAGACCGCTTCTGGATGTCGCCACCGATGACGTCGAACACCAGATCGATGCTGCCGACGTCTTATCGGTGCCTTCCACGACAATATCGGCACTGAATTGCTTTGTGATTTGCACGGCCGCGGTGTGCGCCTGCAGTTACAAGTCTATCGACACCGCTCCCATGGGATGAGTGCAGCAGGCGAGCACATATCCGGCGTCCTTCTCCTGTGCGCTGAGTCCGCCGAAATCAGCCATTTCCACGTCGCCGCTGACCTTCAGCACACGACAGGTCCCACAAATCCCTTGCTGGCAAGCGCTTGGCAGGTACAGACCAACGCTTCGAGCGATTTCGAGCAGGGTCTGTGTCGAACGGCATTGGTGGGTGACACCTGTGCGAGCAAAACGCACGGAAGCGGCCTGGGCTGTTTGCAACACCGGTGCAGGCTTCAGCAGGCCGCCAAAGCTCTCCTCATGGTACCGACCAGGATCCAAGCCGATGCTGTTGAGGGCGTTCCGGACTGCGTTCATGTAAGGCTCGGGCCCACAGGCATAAACGGTGCGCTCCCTAATGTCGGGAGCAAACTTCAGCAACATGGACCCACCAACCAATCCAGTTGGACCGGCCCAATTATGCACAGCTTCGGCGCAGACGACATGGACGTGAAAATTGCGATGGTCCCGTGCCAGGTTGTCAAGCTCGTCACCGAAGATGATGTCCTTCGGCGAGCGTGCGCTATGAATGAAGCAGACATCCTTGTCGGAGCCACTGTCGGCGAGCGTACGCAGCATCGACATCACCGGTGTTATGCCGCTGCCGCCGGAGAGGAAAAGCGGCCGGTCGCTCCGCAGGTCATCCCAGTTGAAGCTGCCGGACGGGCCGTCGATCTCTATTTCGCTTCCCTGTTCGAGATTGTCATGCAGCCAATTGGAAGCGAGGCCGCCGGGGACGCGCTTGACGGTTATCCTGAGGTCTCCCACCCGGGTTGGCGGCGAAGAGATCGAGTAAGTTCGGACGGCCGGAGCGCCGTCGATCACGAGGTTCAGAGTGATAAACTGCCCGGCTTTGAACTGGCCGGCCTGCCCGCGCTTTGGACAAAAGACGAAGGTCTTCACGTCGTGCGTCTCCTGAACGATGCCGCGACAGATCAGCGTGTGACGTCCGCTGACGCGGTCGGATCGGCAGGAGGGAGCGAAAGAAACGAGGGCGTTCATCATCTGGCTCCCATTAAGGGGCCAAGAATGCCAGCAGGCCTACGTTCGATACAGGAGGAACCTCAAGCATCTATGATCGACAATATCGATCAACCTTCCAGCGACATGACCGCAAGATGAAGCGCGCGAATGCCTTTCTTTATGTTTGGCTCATGCCGGCGTCGCGCGAGAATTGCGGTGTAGACGGGCTGATGCAGAGTTGGAGCACCTTCCACAATGTGGGAGGGTTGCTCGGCGGCGAAGCGACGCGCACCGTCGGCGCGCATGTAGCAGGTGCCGCCTGCGCGCCTCAGCATATTGTCGGCCAGCGTTTCGGAGCCCATCGAAAGCCGGCACGCAGTCAGATTTGGCAACGCCTCGGCATGAGCCTTCTCGAGCGCAACGGTGTAACCCGGCCGGATGTAATTGTCCGGGCTTACATCGCTAAGCCGGCGTGCCTTGGTCGAGACCATTGTATATTCCTCGACCATCAGTTGGTCATATGTGATCTCGGGCAGGTAGCGTGGAGCATAAACAACAGCAATATCGAGGTTTCCCAGGCTCAGATCAGATATCATCTGCGGCGAGTAGTCGGATTCGACATGGATCGAGGACCGCCGCAAGACTTGCAGCAGCATTTCCAACCAACCCGGCAGGATCGAGCGGGTCATTCCAACCTGGGCAGCGACCCGAAGGCTGCCTTCGAATCTGTTAAAGGCGCGCACGTCGTGACGGGCCTGGGACCAGGTCGACAGCATTGACCGCGCGTAAACCTCAAACCGCCGCCCTGCCGCGGTCGGCTCAGCACCGGCGCGGCCGCGATGGAAGAGTTCGGACCCCACGGCGGCCTCCAGGTTCTTGACACGAGTGCTGACCGTCGATTGCGTCAGTCCGAGGCGCTCCGCCGACCGGTTGAAGTTTCGCGATTCAATGATGTCGAGAAACGTCTCTATTTGTTCCAACTGCATAGGCGAGCCATCGATTTTTGCGATCGTATCTAGCTGTTCATACGCTTGATCCGTGCACTATCAAAGCGGAAGTTCGGTGCAGAAGCCACGGTCTGTGACGGCCGCATCAAAGGAAGAGGGAAAAGTGTTCATAGTCGATTGCGATTGCCACAACTATTGGTCCAACGCGACGGTGCTGGAGCCCTACCTGTCCGGTGTCTGGAAAGACATGTTCATCGAGGGCGAGAAGACCGGCCCGGTCGGCGCTTTTCCGCACGGCCATCGCCCCTGGTTTCATCCGCAGGATTTCTCCCGCAAGGATGTGCGACCGAAGGTGGAGGCGGACAACTACCTGATCATGAAGGAGAAGCACCTCGATAAATACAATGTCGGAGTGGCAATCCTAACTGGCGACGAGCCCATCGAAGCGTCGACACTGGCAAATCCCTATTACGCTAGCGCGCTGGTAAGCGCCTACAACGACTACCAGATCAATGAATGGCTGCCGAAAGACAGCCGCTTCATGGGCTCCATCATCATCGCACCGCAAGACCCGCGCCTTGCGGCGGCGGAGATCCGGCGCCTCGGCGCGCATCCCCGGATGGCGCAAGTTCTGGCCTCCCAAGGCTCTGTGCGGCCGTATGGCGACCCGTTCTATCACCCGATCTTCGAGGCCTGTGCCGAGGTCAGTTTGCCGTTCGCCATACATCTTGGTGGACATGGCGGCATCAACTGGAACGCTGTCGCGCCAGCGCCCACCACTTTCTTCTGGGAGACCCATGCGATCCTGCACATGTCGGCCATGTCGCATGTGGCAAGCATGATTGCCCATGGCGTTTTTGAGAAATGGCCGGACCTCTACTTCGTGATCATCGAGTGCGGCGTCGCCTGGGTCCCGTCGGTCCTGTGGCGCCTGGATGCCGACTACAAAGCACTGCGAAAAGAGACGCCATGGCTGAAAATGCTGCCGTCGGAATATTGCCGGCGTAACATACGTTTCTCCACCCAACCGCTGGAGCAGCCTTCGAATGTCAACCACCTCTGGGCGATCCTGGAGGCCATGGACGGGGAGCACACGCTGCTGTTTGCGTCCGACTACCCCCATTGGGACTACGATGACGTCAACACTTTGCACATCCCGCCGGAATGGCGCCGCAAGGTGCTCGGCCAGAATGCGCTAGACGTTTACAAGCGCATTCCCCGCCCGCAAGCCGCTGCTGCAGCGTGACGACCTGACATGGCTGAGAAGACGTATATTTGTCGCGCCGACGAGATCCAGGTCGGAACGCCGTTCATCGCCAAGGTGCGCAGCCTGTCGATCGGCGTGTTCCGGATCGGCGATAGTTTCCATGCGCTGCTGAATGTATGCCCGCATCGAGGGGCCCCCCTTTGTGAGGGACCGAAATGCGGAACGACTGCTCCCGTCGAGCGAGCCGAATTCATCTATCACCGTGAGAATGAAATCGTTCGCTGTGCCTGGCATGGGTGGGAATTCGACATCAGGTCGGGCGCAGCATTGGTCAACCCGTCCGTTCGCGCGAGGACGTTCCCAGTCTCCGTCGAGGCAGGGAGCATATACGTGACGGCCTGAGCATGGAGACACCCTCTGCCTACAGAGCGGGTATCGGAATCTCAACGACCGCCTTATGCGCTTCATCGTTTTTGCTAATGCGGCACAATTTGGGATGGATTGCCTGCACGTTTCGCTAACTTGACCAATAAGCTGAGAAAAATCAGCGCAACTCAACTGGGGAACGATATGAAAAACCGACTTCTTGCACCATCTCTCGGCGTTCTATTGTTGGCGCCGGTATCGTCGGCGTTCGGTGCAGACGTGACTATGCCGGATCCAAACTATGCTACCGCAACGGCGGTCATGAACGTCATCAAGAACGCGGCCGAACAGGAGCTTGGGCTCGACGTTTCCACCGTCACCACCACCGCAGTCCCAGTCATTTGGGAAGCCATGGATCGCAACAAAGGGGAGGTCGACATCTGGCCAGATGTCTGGCTGCCGAACCAGCAGGGCCTGGTAGACAAATATGTCAAAAGCGCCGGCACGGTGAAACTCGCGCAGAACGGCTACGAAGCCAAGCAAGGCTACTGCGTCACCCAGGTCACGATCGACAAATATGGCATCAAGGATGTCGCGGATCTCACCAATCCGGACAACGCCAAGATCTTCGATACCAATGGCGACGGCAAGGGGGAAATCTGGATCGGCGCGTCAGGCTGGCAGTCGACAAACATCGAAAAGGTGCGGGCCCGCGACTATGGATTCGCCGATTTCTTCGATCTCCAGGTGACCGACGAAGCGGTGGCCGCGGCATCGCTCGACCGGGCCGCGAAGGCAGACAAGCCATGGGTCGGCTACTGCTACGGCCCACACCAGAATTTCGCCCGCTACAAGCTTGCCTTTCTCACCGAACCGAAACACGACCCAGCCAAGTTCATGATGCTGCAGCCGAGCGAGGATCCTCAATGGTTCGAAAAATCGAAAGTGTCGTCGGCATATGCTGACACCACCGTGCACATCGCCTATGCTGGTTCGCTGGCCCAGCGGCAACCGGAACTGACCGCCGCTTTGGATCGGATTACTTTCAATCCGGACGACATCAGCAAATGGGCCTATGCAATCATCGTCGACAAGAAGCCGGCAGGCGATGTGGCGAAGGAATGGATCAAAGCCCACCCCGACGACGTGGCGAAGTGGTTCGGTCATTGAAGGCCAGGGCCGGCATTGCAGGCTCTGAACCGGCCTGCACTGTTGCCCGGCCGCTCAAATCCGTGATCGGACGGGAGCGGTAGCCGGTGGACACCGCACCGATCATTGCGCCGGGAGGACCCGGCCTGGCGGACCGCGGAGACGCGGCAAGCCACGGTGCCGCCATCATTTTGAAGGGCGTCTGGAAAATCTTTGGCGCCCGCGCGCCAGTGGCGATGATGGCGATTTTGCGCGACCGCCTGGACAAGGACGAAGTGGCCAGGCGCTTCGGATGTGTCGTGGGCGTCGCCAACGTCAACATTTCGGTTCGGCCGGGTGAAATCTTCTGCGTCATGGGCCTGTCGGGCAGTGGCAAATCGACATTGATCCGCCATATAAACCGCCTGCTCGAGCCGTCCGCCGGCGAGATTTTCGTCGACGGTGAAAACGTCATGGCCAAGTCGCCCGCTGAGTTGAGGGCATTGCGGTCTCGCAGGATCGCCATGGTGTTCCAGAGCTTCGGTCTGCTTCCGCATCGCACCGTACGCGACAACGTCGCGCTCCCGCTGGAGATCCAAGCCGCGACCAAGCAGCGGAGATTTGACGCGGCCGAGGCGGCACTTGCCAAGGTGAACCTGTCGGGCTGGGGGGATCGCTACTGCCATGAGCTCTCGGGCGGCATGCAGCAGCGCGTCGGCCTCGCCCGCGCTTTGGCTGCCGATCCAGCGATCCTGCTCATGGACGAGCCATTCAGCGCGCTCGATCCCTTGATAAGGCGGCAACTTCAAGACGAGTTCCTGGCCCTCTCGCGCTCGATGGGAAAGACAGTGATCTTCATCACCCATGACCTCGACGAGGCGATCCGGATCGGCGATCGCATCGCGATCATGAAAGATGGCGTCATCGTCCAGACCGACACGCCCGAGGAGATCGTCACATCTCCGAAGCACGACTATGTCGCGAAATTCGTCGCCGACATCTCGCGCCTGAAGGTGATCACCGCCGGGCGCATCATGGAGTCGGTCGAGAGTTTCAAGAGCCGGTCTCATCCGGAATTGGACGTCGAGCGGTTGCGCAGGGTGGATTCTCGAGAATCCCTGGCCGAACTCGTCGAACTCGCGGCACGGGATGCCGCACCGCTTGCTGTGACAGATCCCGGTGGGTCTGTCGTCGGCATCGTCGACAGGCAGATCCTGCTCCACGGTCTGCGAAAGGGCGAAATCCGTGAACGCCCATGATCCTGTCGCTGTGCAATCGATAGAGCACGCCCAAGCGGCAGAGGAAGGACTCGTACGAGAATTCGTCCTCCGCAACCCCGATTACTATATCGATGTGTTCGCCCGCATCCGGCGGGCTTCCGGTGCCGTCTGGCCGTTCAACCTGGCGGCCGCGCTGCTTGGACCGGTGTGGGCCGCTGCCCGAGGCATCACACTTCTGTTCTGGCTCATCTTCTTCCTGGAGACGCTTGCGGTGGTTCAGATCGGCGTCGGCGCGGCTGGCAACCTCGGCGCCGGGGAGCAAGCACGCGCCGAACGCGTCACCAAGCAGGCACAGGTGCGCGCGGAACAGGCAAAGGCCGCCGAGGCAGCGGGGGCGGACAATGCAGCTGGCCTGAAATCATCAGCGGCCGCTCTGGAGAAAGCTGCCAACACGGCCAGAATGCGGGCCGACGCCGCAAAAGCGAAGGCGCCGGTTGTAATTGGGTCCGGCATTGTCACTTTGCTCTTCGCCAGGTTGATCGCCGGTTTCCTCGCCAACCGGATGCTGGAGCGGCGCTTCGCGCGCTGGCGTTCGAACCCGACGCTTCAGCGCGGGCTCAATCATCCGCTGGCGCTATGCGCCCTTGCCTTCTGCATCGCAGCCTATGGGCTTTCGGTCTATCGCTTCGCCGCGCCGACACCAGCCGTCTGGCTGACTGCCGCGCCCTCGAATCGCGAGTGGCAGGCCGCGTTGTCATCGGGTCTGGACAGCCTGATGGGAGCGGTGTCGCATCTCGGGGAGGGCTTTTTCGGCGGCATCACAGGCGCAATATCGTTGGTGCTCGATGTCTTGGCCTATGGACTGACGGGCATGCCCTGGCCAGTGACGATGGCGATCATTCTAGCCCTGGCCTGGCAACTGGCGGGGCCGCGCGTAGCCATCTTCACCGCGGCTGCGCTCGCCTATCTTGCCGTGCTTGGCTTTTGGGAAAAGAGCCTGGAAACAGTCGCCCTGTTGGGCACATCGGCCATTATCTGCCTCGCGATAGGAATTCCGCTTGGGATATGGTGCGGACGCCGACCGCGCGTCTATGCCGCCGTGCGACCGGTGCTCGACTTCATGCAGACCATGCCGGCATTCGTCTATTTGATCCCGGTGATCGCATTATTCGGCATCGGCAAGCCGCCCGGCGTCATCGCCACGTTGATTTTCGGTACGCCGCCAGTGGTGCGCCTGACCGCGCTCGGCTTGCAGGGCGTCCCGCCGGCCATTAGAGAGGCCGCGCAAGCCTATGGTGCAACAAGATGGTTTCTCCTGACCCGGGTCGATCTCCCGCTAGCGATGCCTTCCATCATGGCCGGCATAAACCAGACCATTTTGATGTGCCTTTCAATGGTGGTCATCGCTTCCCTGATCGGCGCCAAAGGGTTGGGAGAAGATGTCCTCAATGCGCTTCAATACGCAGCTGTCGGGCAGGGACTGCTTGCGGGCTTCGCCATACTTCTCTGCGCCATGATCATCGACCGTATCGTGCAAGGACGAACCAGATAAAGCCGTTTGGGAACGATCTTCTCGCGGAGCTCGGCCGGTCAACATTCCACGAACGGGCCATCAAAGATGCGGTACCGGCTCTAGAAATAAGCCTGGTCCGGCTCGCTGGCCTTGCGGTTGGCGATGAAGGCCTGGAGCGCTTCGTCGATCGCCGGATCGAGCCCCGGATCCTGGTAGTCGTCGAGCAGCCTCTTCCATTGCCGGTTGGCGCGTTGCGCGGCGTCGAGCCGGCCGTCCTCGTTCCATTGCTCGAAGGAATTGTTGTCGCTGCTGGTGGAGCGATAGAAGGCCGAGAGGAAATTGGACTGCGTATGCGCACTGCCCAGGAAATGCGATCCCGGCCCGACCGCTTCGATCGCCTCCATCGCCTGCGCATTGAGCGACAGATCGATGCCTTCGAACAGGCTGGCGACCTTGCCGCAGAGATCGGCGTCGATGACCGTCTTTTCGAAACCGGTGACCAGTCCGCCCTCGAGCCAGCCGGTGGCGTGGTTGATCACGTTGGCGCCGGCAAACATCGACATCAATATGCCCCATGTCGCTTCCTGCTCGGCCTGTGCGTCGGGAAGCTTTGAGGCCGACAGCGAACCGACGGTGTGGAACGGAACGCCGACGCGACGCGCCAACTGCCCGCAGGCGAGCACCATCTTGCCCGCTTCCGGCGTCCCGAAGGTCGGCGCTCCACTCTGCATCGAGATCGTGCTGGCAAAGCTTCCCATCAGGCAGGGCGCGCCGGGGTTGATCAGCTGTACGAGGCTGAGACAGGCGAGCGCCTCGGCCAGCACCTGCGCCAGCGTGCCGGCGACCGTGCACGGGCTCATCGCGCCGGCCAGCGTCCATGGCGTGCAGGCGACCGGCTGGTTGTTGCGGGCGCAGACCTTCAGCGAACCCGACATGTTGGCGTCGAGCACCAGCGGCGCATTGGTGTTGGAGACGTTGTAGAGCACAGCGTTGTGGGCGACGAACTCCTCGCCGAAGACGATCTTGGCCATGTCAACCGCGTCCTGCGCTCGCCTCGACCCGATGAACGCGCCCATGAAGGCACGGTCCGAATGGCGGATGTGGGTGTAGAGCATGTCGAGATGACGCTTGTTGGCCGGCAGGTCGACAGGCTCGCAAACGACGCCGCCCGAATGATGCAGATGCGGGATCATCTGATGGATCTTCACCAGATCGCGGAAGTCCGCGATCGTGGCGTAGCGCCGTCCGCGATCGAGATCGTGGACGAAGGGCGGCCCCCACGACGGACACAGCACGGTGTTGTCGCCGCCGATCACCACCGTGTTGGCCGGGTTGCGGGCGTGCTGCTTGAATTGCGAAGGCGCGGTGGCGCGGACGATCTTGCGGCACATGCCGGGCTCGAAGCGGACTCTGGTGCCCTGCACGTCGGCGCCCGCATCGCGAAAAATGTCGAGGATCTCGGGATCGTCATGGAACTCCATGCCGACCTCCTTGAGCAGCCGGTCGGCGTTCGCCTCGATCAGGCTCAGGCCTTCTTCGTCGAGGATATTGAACGTGCCGATCCGCCGGCTGATGTAGGGACGCCGCGGCGCCTGCTGGGCCAGGCGCTGGCCCTGTCTTCCGGCCCGGCCTCCGCTTCGTGGCGCTGGAGCGTCGATCATCGCGTCCTTGTCCATTGTCGTCTCCGTGATCAGGCAGGCATGAAGGCGGCCGGCGCATCGGCCTGAAGGCCGCGCAGCCGCAGATTGTCCGGATCGTAAGGCGCTTTCTTCAGCTCCCGCGCCGTCAGTTCCCTGCCGAGGATCGAGACGGTCAGGCCTTCAGCCGCAACACCGGGTCGCAGATAGGCGAGCGCAACGGTCTTGCCGGTCCGGAAGCCGTGGCTGCCGGAGGAAACGATCCCGACCGGGCGCCCCGCCTGCATCACGGCATGGGCGTAAAACGGCAGTCGCTCGCCGTCGTCGTCGATTTCGAGCAGCAGCATGGACCAGGCGTTTTCGCCGACCCGCTCCAGCATCGCCTCACGACCGACGAACATCCGGTTGTCAGTCTTGACCAAGGCACCCAGTCCGGCCTCCAGCGGCGTGCGCTCCGTGGTCAGGTCGGCGCCCCAGGCGCGGTAGCCCTTTTCCAGCCGCATTGCGTTGAGCGCGTAGATGCCGAACGGACGCAAATCGAACTGCGCTCCGGCTTTGGTGATCGCTTCGTAGAGCTTGCCGAACTGCGCCAACTGAACGTGCAGTTCCCATCCGATCTCACCGGCATAAGAGACCCGGAGCGCTGCCGTCTTGATGCCGGCCACGCGGATGATCTGCGCGGAAAGCCAGGGGAATGCAGCATTCGATAGATCGGCTTCGCAGATCTTTCCCAAGAGGTCACGGGCACGCGGCCCCATCACGCCGAGCACGCCGCGCCTCTCGGTGACGTTGTCGATCGTCACACCTGGAAACGCTGCGGCGCGTGAGCGTAGCAGACCTTCGTCATGTCGCTCCGCAAGTGCTGCGCTGGTCAAGTAGAACCCATCGTCGCCGAGTCGGGTCACGGTAAATTCCGACGCCACGCCGCCCTTTGCCGTCAGCGCGTGAATGAGCCCGATGCGGCCGTGACGTTCCGGTGGTCGGTTGGCGCCGAGCGAAGCCATGAAGGCGCTGGCGCCTGGTCCGCCGATCTCGAATTTGGAGAAGGCCGAAAGGTCGATGGCGCCGACGCTGGCCTGCACGTCACGGCACTCGCCGCGCACCGCGTCGAACCAGCCGGGCTTGCGGAAGGTCAGTGGCGGGTCACGGTCGGCGCCCTTGGCAGCGAACCAGTTCGGCCGCTCCCAACCATAGGCGGCGCCCAGCACTGCCCCCTGGCTTCTCTGGAGTTCGAGCGCCGGCGTCGTGCGGCGCGGGCGGCCGGCCTCGCGTTCCTCGTTGGGATAGTGGATGCCGAATTGCAGGCCGAACCCTTCCACCGCCTTGTCGATGCGATAGTCGCGGTCGGCATAATTGCCGAAGCGGCGTGGGTCGATGGCAAGCGCATCCATTGGCGGTGATCCGTCGACGATCCAGTCGGCGAGAAAGCGACCGGCGCCGCCGCCTTCCATCACGCCCATGCTTGAGCCGGTGAGCAGCCAGGCATTGCCGAGGCCGAATGCCGGACCGACCAGCGGATTGGCATCCGG
This sequence comes from Mesorhizobium sp. B1-1-6, assembly GCF_006443035.1. NCBI lineage: Bacteria > Pseudomonadati > Pseudomonadota > Alphaproteobacteria > Hyphomicrobiales > Phyllobacteriaceae > Mesorhizobium > Mesorhizobium sp. B1-1-6. The sequence continues at coordinate 12,707 of NZ_VFWR01000015.1, forward strand.
CGTGAAGGTGATCGGCCCGTTGACCACCGTCTTGATGCCGGCATTGGCGAGTGCCGGGACACGCTCCATCGCCAGCGCGATGATGTGCTCGACCCGATCCAGGTCGGGCGGCAGCAAGTCCATGCCGAATTCTGGTGGCACGCCATCGACCGCCCAGGGGTGAGCCGACTTTTCATAGGGGCCGACGATAAAGCCGTCGCGCTCCTGGCGCAGATACCAGCTTTCTTCCGGATCGCGGATGATCGGCAGTTCCTTGGCGCCGGCGGCGATCCGGTCGGCAATCTCGGGGACGGTATCGGTCACGACATATTGGTGCAGCATCGGCACCACGGGCAGGTCGAGCCCCATCATGGCGCCAATCTCGCGGCACCATGTGCCGGCCGCGTTCACCACATGCTCCGCGACAATGTCACCCTGTTGTGTGCGGACCAGCCACTCGCCCGATGGCTTGCGCTCGATTGCCAGGACCGGATTGTGGCGCACGATCTCGGCGCCGCGCGAGCGCGCGCCGCTGGCCATTGCGTTGGTCGCCAGCGTCGGATCGACATGACCGTCATTGGGCTCGTAGCTCGCGCCTATGATGCCGTCGGTATGGCAGAGCGGATAGATCTGCTTGAGCTCATCGGGACTGAGAATGTGGAAGTCATGGCCGACGAACCGGCCAAGCCCCTGCACATGGCGGAATTCGTCCATGCGCTCCGGCGAGCGCGTAATGCGCAATGCGCCGCTTGGGTGGAAACCTGTCGGCAACCCGGTCTCGGCGGTCAGGATTTCGCGATAGAGCCGCACCGAATGCGCGCGCATCTCCATGATCGTCGCATTGTGGGCGAAATGCGTGCAGAGCCCGGCGGCGTGCCAGGTCGAGCCTGCTGTCAGCTCCTGCCTCTCGACGAGCATGACATCGCTCCAGCCGCGCTTGGCCAGGTGATAGAGCAGCGACACGCCCATGGCGCCGCCGCCGATAACGACCACGCGGGCCTGTTGTCTCATGAATTTTCCTCCGCGCTTACGCGCATGCGCGATCCGGTTGGGTCATAGGGTGGCTTGTCGAGTGGGCGCAGCCTGTAGCGCGCACCGGCCACCGCGATCTGGTAGTCGCAGGCAAGCAGCTGCGTTTTCGTCTCGCCTGGATCACAGGCAACGTAGCCCAGGCAAAGGCTGAGCCCCGTGCGAACGCCGAGGCCACCTGACGTCGTCAACCCGGCAAGTTTGCCGTCGCGATAGATCGGTTCGTCATGCAGCAGAAGCGGATTGTCGCCGTCGACGGCGAAATGCATGAGCCGGCGCTTCAGGCCATCGGCCTTCTGCTTCAGCAGGGCATCGCGGCCGATGAAATCATCCCTCTTCCAGGACACCGCGAAGGACAGGCCCGCCTCCAGCGGCGTGTCCTTCGGCCCGATATCATGGCCCCAATGGCGATAGCCCTTTTCCAACCGGCAGCCATCCAGCGCGTAGTGGCCACAAAAGGTCAGGCCATGGGCGCCGCCCGCTGAGACGATCATGGCAAGCAGGCTCTCGCCGTGTTCGACCGGCACATAAAGCTCGAAGCCGAGCTCGCCGACAAAGCTGACTCGGGTCGCCCGCACATTCGCGGTGCCGATGTCGATGCGGCGCGAAGTCGAGAACGGGAAGGCTGCGTCCGAAAGATCGACGTCGGTCAGGCTCTGCAGCAGCGCCCGCGAATTCGGCCCCATGACCCCGAGAACGGCCTCTGCGGACGTGGCGTCGAAGACCGAGACGTTGAGACCAAGATCCTCAGCATGGCGCGCGATCCAGTCAAAATCTTTCTGTCTGGTCGCGGCACCTGAAATAACCCGGAAGCCGTGCTCGTCGACTCGCGTGACCGTCACATCGGCCTCGATGCCGCCGCGTGCGTTGAGCATCTGCGTATAGACGGCGCGGCCTTCGGGCCTGTCGACGTCCCCCGCGCACAGGCTTTGCATCAGCTGGATCGCGTCGCGTCCACGCACATCGATCTTGGTGAAGGGCGAAAGCTCGAACAGGCCAACGCCTTGCGCCATTCGCTCGGCTTCGGCCCTGGCCGGGCTCCACCATTTCTGAGCGCCGACGGAATAGCCGCGCGTCTCCGTGCCGCCGAACCAGAGCGGTCGCTCCCAGCCGGTCGGCGCGCCGAACACAGCACCCGCTTCGGCGAACGTACGGTGAAAGGCGGAACGCCGCACGTCGCGCCCGGCGGCGGCCTGCTTGTAAGGCCAATGCATGCGGAAGAGGTCGGCAACCGCTTCCTCCATCCTGGCGCCGACGAAAGAGCGCGCCGCGGCGGCGCGGTCGAAGCGGGCGATGTCAAGCGCCCACAGATCGAGGCTGGGCTCGCCGTCGACGATCCATTCGGCCATGGCCTTGCCGGCGCCGGCCGACGACATCATGCCTGTCGAGTTGAAGCCGGCGGCGACATAGAAGCCGCGCAGATAGGGCGACTCGCCCATCAGCGGCCGCGTGTCGGGGGTAAAACTCTCCGGGCCATTCATGAAGTGCCTGATGCCGGTCTGCGACAGCGCCGGCAGGAGTTTCAGTCCGGCCGACATGAAAGGCTCGAACTGCTCCCAATCCTCGGGCAGTTCGAGGAATGGCCTGTCGCCAGCCGGTCCGCGAACATCGAAGAGCTTGGCGTTCGGCTCGAAGCCGCCCAACACCAGCTTGCCGGAATCGCCCTTGATGTAGATGCCTTCGTCGAGGTCGCGCAGGATGGGAAACGGATCCTGCAGACCGGCGATCGGCTCCGTCACGACATACATGTGCTCGACGGCCTGCAGCGGCACAGGAACGCCGGCGAGCGCGCCGATATCGCGCGCCCAGGCGCCGGCACAGTTGACGACGGTCTCGCAATCGATGGTGGCGCCGGAGGCCAGCTTGACGCCAGCGACCCGGCCGTTGCGGGTCACGATGCCCGAACAGGCTAACCCCTCGAGGATGCGGATACCGGCGGCGCGGGCCCGTTTTGCATAGGCCGCACAGATATCAACTGGATTGGCCTGGCCGTCTTCCTCGACCCGCAGCGCGCCCTCGACGCCATCGGTGACGATGCCGCGCACGTGCTCGGCCACGCCCGCCTGATCGACAATCTCAACGGTGAGGCCGCAGACATCGCCCAAATGCGCGATGCGCTTCAGTTCGTCCATGCGCTCCGCACGTCGCGCCAGCCACAGGCCGCCGGTGCGGCGGTAGCCGGACGCCTGGCCCGTCACTTTCTCGAGGCGTGGAAACAGCTCGGTCGCATATTGCGCCAGCCTTGTCAGGTTGAGGCTGGCGCGTAACGGACCGACGATTCCGGCGGCGTGCCAGGATGTGCCGCTGGTCAGTTGGTGGCGCTCCAGAAGGACGACATCGCTCACGCCCAGTTCGGCAAGGTGATAAGCTATGCCGAGGCCAATGACACCGCCGCCAATGATCACGATGCGTGCGCTGCCATTCACCTTGTGGGATACCTTCGCTGGATTGGAACAGCGCGATCTTTTCCCGCTAAACCACTTGCGCTCAACCCAAATTTCGCAACATTAGGAAAACTTATGATGCTTCACGGGCGGAGTTGCGGGTGAAGAGCGGCAGTTTCGATTTCAACCTTTTCCGATCGATCGAGGTTTTCGTCGCCATCGTCGAGACCAGGCACGTCACCCAGGCGGCACAGATGCTGGGCATGACGCAATCGGCCGCTTCGCAGCATCTGAAGAACCTGGAAAGCGCGCTCGGCGTCAGCCTGATCGATCGCAATTTGCGGCCGATCGAGCTCACCAAAGCCGGCATCGCGCTGCATCGCCGCGCCGTTGCCATACTGGCCGAGGTCGAGGGCCTGCGCACCGACGCGCGGCGCGTCAATGCAGCACCGCTGCCGCTGTTGCGCATCGCGCTTCTGGCGTCGATCGCGACCACGCTGGCGCCGGCGCTTTCGGTCCTTGCCCGCAAGGGTTTCGGCATTCCCGAGCTCAGCCTGTTCGCGGGTTTGGCGACCGACCACGTCGCCTTGCTGCGGGCCCGCCGCGCCGACCTCGCCGTCACCTCCGGCGAGCTGTTCGAGATCGAGGGACTGACACGTTATCCTGTGATGACCGAAAAATTCCTGCTGGTGACGCCAAAGGGTTTTGCCGGCGATGTCGGTGACATCGTCAAGCTCTCCAAGAAGCTCGCCTTCGTGCGCTTCTCGCGCGAGACGCCGGTTGGCCTGCGCGTCGACCAGCATCTGAGCCGCCTGCGCATCGAGATCCCGCGTGCCATGGAAGGTGACCGCTCCAGCGTGGTGATGGCGCCGGTCGCGGCCGGCATGGGCTTTGCGATCCTGACGCCGACCCTGCTCATCGACGGGCTGGCGGAGGGTATGGAGATTGACGTCCATCCCTTGCCGTTCACCGGGCTGTCGCGCAACATCCTTCTGGTCGCGCGCGAGCGGGAGCTCGGAAACCTCCCCGAGGCTTTCGCCACGCGTACCGCGGAAGTGCTGACCAACGCGATCAGCACCCGCCTGCCTGGCCTTCCCGCCGACTGCTATGCCGTCGATCGCCCCTCGTCGCATGACTAATCAACTCCATCAGTTATCCTGATAAGGAGGTTTGGCGGTGTGCGCGCCGCGCATTCCGTGTTTTCAATCCAGGAGTTCGCAACACGGGAGACACGGCATGAACGCTCCGCACGTCCATTCCAACCTGGACATCGACTGGTCGACCGAGGCCATCGTCGATCGGCGGAACCGCTTCTATTCGGCCACGCAGCGCAAGTTCGTTCCTTACAAGGACCCGCTGATCCTCAAGCGCGGCAAGGGCCAGTATGTCTGGGACGAGAAGGATCGTAAATACATCGACCTGCTCGGCATGAACCTTTGCATCTCGGTCGGCCACGCGCATCCGCAGGTGGTCAAGGCGGCCACCGAGCAACTGGCGGAACTGACGCATTGCACGACGATGTTCTACCACCCGGTTCCGGCTCAGTACGCGGAGGAACTGGTGGCAACGATGCCGGCCGGTCACGATTGGGTCGTACATTTCACCAACAGCGGGGCCGAAGCGATCGATCTTGCGCTGCTGATGGCGCGCTCGCATACCGGCAACATCGACATGCTGGCGCTTGCCTCGAGCTATCACGGCGCCACTTTCGGCGCGCAGTCGGTGACCGGGATAGCGGGTTTTCGCCATCCCGTGCCCCAGCTTGGCGGGGTCACTTTCGTGGCCGAGCCCAACCAGTATCGCGGCATTCATGGCGAAGGCTTGCAGCCCTATCTCGACGAGGTCGAGCGCGCCATAGCGAGTTCAACCAGCGGCGGGCTGGCCGGCATGATTATCGAGCCGGTGCAGGGCTATGGCGGCATCGTGCCGATGCCGCCGGGCTACATTGCCGGCGCTGTCGAGCGTGTCCGCGCGGCCGGCGGTCTCTGTATCATTGATGAAGTGCAATCCGGTGTCGCCCGAACCGGCGATGCCTTCTGGGCGTTTGAATCCCATGGCATTGTGCCCGATATCGTCGTCATCGCCAAAGGTGTGGGCAACGGCATCCCGCTCGGCGCGGTCATCGCCAAGCGAGATGTCGCTGAATCCATGGCCGATAAATTTCTGTTCCACACCTATGGCGCCAATCCGGTGGCATGCGCGGCCGGCCGAGCCGTGCTAAAGGTCATAAAAGAGGAACGACTCCAGGAGAACGCCCGGGATGTTGGCGCGGTGCTCAAGGGTCGCCTTAACGACATGAAGGAGCGCTTTCCAATCATCGGCGATATCAGGGGCCGTGGGCTTATGCTTGCGATCGAACTCGTCAAGGACGGCGCGACGAAAGAGCCGGCGCCGGAGGAGACGCTCGCCATTTTCGAGGAAACGCGCCGCAACGGGCTCGTCGCCAGCCGCTCGGGACCGTACCGCAATGTCATCCGCATGTGTCCGCCGCTTTGCTTGGCAATGTCCGATATCGAGGATGTCGTCGACCGCTTCGAAAAAAGCTTTGCGGCATTCAGCGGTCAATAACGGTTCCTGTGCTCGGAGGGGCACAAACCTTTGGCGGCGGCTGAGCAGCAGAGAGAATCATTCGGAAAGGACCGGGCCCGCCCAAACCGGCTCTGTCGACGTGCGGAGGCTGAGCTGTCAGAAACATGCTTGTTGGATTGAGGTCAGTTATCCTCTGGGAGCCATCCAGTCTTTGCTCGGTCATAGCAAGATCGTGAACACGGTCCGCTATCTGGGAGTCGATGTAGAAGATGCTCTCGAACTTGCCGAGGCAACTGAGGTGTGATCAAGAGCGGCTCCACTTCACGAGTGGAGCCGTGAACAATTTGCGCGTGCATCTCGGCCATTTGGTGAACGCTGCCAGTGGCTGAAAGCTGGCATTCGACGCATGCAGAGAAGGCTTTCTGCTCATCGTTCGTCATGTGATAGGGTGATTTCAATTCGATAGGAAGATCATCCTTATGGCTGCGTCGCCGCTCGTGAGGTCCCGCCGTAGCCGGTGAACAGACATGCACGCTTTCAACTATCCCAGCTGGAACAGGATCGTCTTCGACCGCAGCCGTGGCACGCCGTTGAACGAGCAACTTTTCGAGCAGTTACGCCGCTGGATACGGGATGGCATCGTGGCGCCAGGAGCGCGCCTGCCGCCAAGCCGCGTCATGGCCGAGGAACTCGGGCTCTCGCGCAACACCGTTGTCCTCGCCTATGAGCGACTTGCCACGGAGGGCTATGTCGCACGTCGGATCGGCGCCGGCACCTTCGTCGAAACCATGCTGCCGGAAGACAATCACCCCCGAGCCGAGACGGCGGTCATACCGGTGTCAGGTCCAAATGCGCTCCCGGCACCCTCGCGCCGCGGCCAGGCGCTGCTCGACATGAACCTGCCAGCCGAACGCATCGAGACCTACGATCTCAGCGCCGGCGTGCCGGCGCTGAACGAGTTCCCCTATGACGAGTTCGCTCAGATCGCTAGCCGCCGCTGGCGCGAGCACGCCAGCGCCCACACCGGCTATGACTATTCGCGCGGCGCGCCACTGCTGGCCACCCGCATCGCGGGCTATCTGGCGGAGGCTAAAGCGATCAACTGTCGTCCCGAACAGATCATCGTCATCGGCAATACGCTGCAAGCGGCCGCTCTCGCGTCTCATGTTCTGCTCGACCGCGGCGACACCGTTCTGGTCGAGGATCCTTGCCACATGCCCGAGATCGCCACGCTGGAAGCCTTCGGCCTTGTCACCGTTCCCGCCCCGCTCGACAGGCAAGGCTTCGACACAGAAGCCGCCGGCGTGATGGTCCGAGAGGCGCGTATGGCCGTTGTCTCCCCGACCGAGCAATGGCCGTTCGGCTGCACGATGACGGCGGATCGCCGGCAAAAGCTGCTTGATTGGGCGGCGGACCGGCCCGGCTGGATATTCGAGGATGATTCCAATAGCGAGATCCGCTGGTCGGGCGAAGCGCAGACGACGCTCTACGCGCGCGATCCGCGGCGGGTCATCTATACCGGCTCGTTCAACCGCATGCTGGCGCCCGGCCTGCGGCTCGCCTATTTGATCGCGCCGATGCCGCTGGTCGAGGCGTTCGCCCTCGCCCAGCGTATTTTCTCCTTCTACGCACCGCTACCGGACCAGGCGCTGGTCGCCGACTTCATGGACCAGGGGCGACTCGCCTCGCACCTTCGGCGTATGCGCACCATCTACCGCGATCGCGCCGCCTGCCTGACACAATGCCTGCGCGCAAAGCTGCGAGACGGCTTCGATGTTCCCGACGTTCACGCCGGCCTGCACCTGACCGTCCACGCACGCGAACCGTTTGACGACGTGGCCGTATCGCGAACACTGCTCCAGAAGGGGCTGGACTGCCCACCACTCTCGCGCTACGCACGCCGGGAAACCAAGCCGAGGGGTCTTGTGCTGGGCTTCGGCAACACGTCGGTCCGCCGCATCCCGCGTTGCGTCGACATCCTCGCGCAGACTATCCTCGAACACGGTTGACGACGCATTCACAGCCCACGGGACTGGAATTGGTCCGCTGCCCGTCGGCGAAATTGGCTCTTTGGGCAGCCGCGCTTCCGGGACAATCTCCGTGTCCAGCCGATCGGGAGGCAAGGGCACCAAGTGGACATGGACCAAAACACCGTCCTGCGGGCAAATAACATCCGTAAGAGCTTCGGCGCTCTGGAAGTCTTGAAAGGCGTCGACCTGGTCGCCCATGCCCATGACGTGATCACCATGATCGGCGCCAGCGGGTCGGGCAAGAGCACCTTCCTGCGCTGCATGAATCTTCTGGAAATTCCCGACGCCGGCACGATCGCGGTGGAAGGCGAGGAATTGACGCTGGATCGCAGTTCGGGGCGCGCGAAGCTGAATGCGCGCCAGATCAATCGCATCCGCAGCCGCATCGGCATGGTCTTCCAGAGCTTCAATCTGTGGAGCCAGCGCACCGTGCTCGACAACGTGATGCTTGCACCGATGAAGGTGCTCGGCCTGTCCAAACAGGAGGCCCGGCAGCGAGCCGGGGCCTATCTCGCCAAGGTCGGGCTGTTCGAGAAGCGCGACCACTACCCCGCGCATATTTCCGGCGGCCAGCAGCAGCGCGTCGGCATCGCCCGCGCGCTGGCGATGGAGCCGAAGCTGATGCTGTTCGACGAGCCGACCTCCGCGCTCGACCCGGAACTGGTCGGCGAGGTGCTCTCGGTCATGCGCACGCTCGCCGAAGAAGGACGCACGATGATCGTCGTCACCCATGAAATAGGTTTCGCGCGCGAGATCTCGCGCGAGGTGCTCTTTCTCCACCAGGGCATGGTGGAGGAGCGCGGCCCGCCGGGACAGGTTCTCGGCGATCCGCAATCGGCGCGCTGCCGGGCCTTCCTGCAGCGCGTTCTTTGAACAGGACAAACAACAGGGGAACATGATGAAAAAACTTGTCTTGATGCTTGCGGCCGGCCTCGCCGCCTTCGCCGCGCAGGTCTCGGCGCGCGACCTGCGCGTCGGCAGTGAATGCACATACCCGCCGTTCAACTACAAGGACGCGAACGGCGAGTTGCGCGGCTTCGACATCGATGTCGCGAAGGAAGTTGTCAAGCGCCTCGGCGCCGACGCCTCCTTTGTCTGCATGCCTTTCGATTCGCTTATTCCGGGCCTTGTCGCCGGCAAGTTCGATCTTCTCGCCGCGTCGATGTCGATCACCGACGAGCGCAAGAAGAGCATCGACTTTTCGATCCCGTACCGCTCCTCCACCGCCCGGTTCGTCGGTCCGGACGGAAGCGATGCCAAGCCGCTGACGGACGACGGCAAGCCCAACCCCGATGGTCTCAAGGGCAAGACCATCGGGATCGAGCGTGCCTCAACTTACGAGAACTACATGCGAGACAACTTTCCTGAGGCCACGATCCAGCTCTACGACACGGCCGACAACATGCTGCTCGACCTGACCTCCAAGCGGACCGATCTCGTCTTCGCCGGCCCGATCAAGCTCGCCAACGACTTCCTCAACAAGGACCGAGGCAAGGGTTACAAATTCATCGGTCCGGAGATCAAGGACGTGAAGTATTTCGGGCCAGGCGTGGGCATCGGCATGCGCAAGGACGATGCCGGCCTTCGCGACGAGCTCGACAAGGCGATGAAGGCCATGATCGACGACGGCACGTTCAAGACCATCAACGACAAGTACTGGTCGTTCAGCGTGCTGCCGGCATCGAACTAGGCCGAGCCGTACGGTTCATCGCCGGCCATTTCACCCGATGGCCGGCGTCTTTCTTCTTGCCACCGCAGGAGCGGCAGATGGACATTTTCCAGGGATGGGGTTTGGAGGTCGCGAGCGGGCTCATGACCACCGTCGAGGTCGCGCTGCTGTCGCTGGCGGTCGGCCTCGTTTGGGGCATTCTCGGCGCGCTGGCACAGCTCTCCTCGAACTGTGTGCTGCGCGCCATCGGCCGGGGCTTCACTCTGGTCGTGCGCGGCACGCCCGAACTCCTCATCATCCTCATCGCCTATTTCGGCGGCACGGTGGCCCTGACCGGCTTGGCGAAGATGATTGACCCCAGCATCCACTTTCTCGAAGTGCCGGCGATGCCGGCCGGCGTCTTCGCGCTCAGCCTGGTCTTCGGCGGCTACGCGGCCGAGGTGCTGCGCGGCGCCTATCTCGCCATTCCCAAGGGCGAGATCGAGGCGGCAGATGCCTTCGGCATGTCGGCCGCGACCAGCTTCATCCACATCCGCCTGCCGCTGATGTGGCGCTACGCGCTGCCCGGCCTCGGCAACAACTGGATCTCGCTCATCAAGGACACGTCGCTTATCTCCATCGTCGGGCTGGAGGAGCTGATGCGCATCTCCACCATGGCGACGCAGGTCAATGGCGAACCCTTCCGCTTCTACCTCGCCGCGGCGCTGATCTACCTCCTGCTCACCATACTGAACACCTCGATTGTCGACGCGCTGGAACGGCGTGCGACGCGCGGCGAGAGGAAGCTGGCGCGATGAACTTCGAGCTTATGGTCGAGAGCTTGCCGGCGCTGCTGTCGGCCACCGTCACGACGATCGAACTGCTCGTCGCCTCACTCTTCTGCGGCATGGCGGTGGCACTTCCCGTCGCCATCCTGCGCGTCAGCGGCCCGGCGCCGGTGCGCCTCCTGCTGCACTGGTACATTTACTTCTTCCGCGGCACGCCGCTCCTGGTCCAGATATTCCTTGTCTATTACGGTCTCGCCCAGCTCGAGGTCGTTCGCGACAGCTTTCTGTGGCCATATCTGCGCCAGGCCTGGGTGTGCGCCATTCTGACCTTCAGCCTGAACACGGCCGCCTACACCGCCTACATCCTGCGCGGCGCCATCGAGGCGGTGCCAGCCGGTGAGATCGAGGCGGCGCGTGCCTGCGGCATGTCGACGGCGTTGACCTACCGCACGATCATCCTGCCGGGCGCCTTCCGCATCGCCCTGCCGGCTTACGGCAACGAGGTGGTCAGCATGCTGAAATCCACATCACTCGCCTCGACCATCACCGTCATGGAGCTGACCGGCGCCGCCAACACGATCGTCGCCCGCACCTTCGCGCCCTATGAGCTCTTCATCACCGCGGCGCTTATCTACCTCACCATTACCTACGTGCTCACCACGGCGTTGCGCGCCCTCGAATACAGGCTTTCACGACACACGCGTCCTCTGGACGAACCCGCAACCCCACTCATAGAGGGAGCCGACAATGCCGGCATCTGACCCCAAGACCTTTACGGCTTTCGCCGGTTCGCTGGCAGACGTCAGCCGGGCGACAATCCAGGAAGCGCTCAGCGAGCAACACGGCTTCGTTTCCAAGGGCGATGCAAGCCCTGTCACCGCGGTAGACCGGGAGGTCGAGGAGAGGCTGCGCGCGCGCATCCAGGAGGCGTATCCCGACCACGGCATCCTCGGCGAGGAATTTGGGTCCGTCGGCCTCGACGCGGAATGGGTCTGGGTCATCGATCCGATCGACGGCACCAAAGCCTTCATCACCGGCATTCCGACCTTCGGCACGCTGATCGCGCTGGCCCGCAACGGCGTTCCCATGCTCGGGGTCATCGACAATCCCGTCACCAACGAGCGCTGGCTGGGCGCCGACGGTTCGCCGACCACCCTCAACGGCAAGCCCGTACGCACGCGCGCCTGCCAGGACCTTAGCGAGGCCCTTGTCGGCAACGGCAACCCGGAATCCTTCGACGACAAGGATACGGCCGCCTACAAGAGGCTGCGCCGCCAGGTGCGCTGGAGCGTCTATGGCGGCGGTTGCCATGCCTATGGCCGCGTCGCCGACGGCGCGCTGGACATCAATGTGGACGGGGGGCTGGACGCCTTCGATTATTGCGCACTGATCCCGATCGTGCGTAACGCCGGTGGCGTCATGACCGACTGGCAGGGCGGCGAGCTGACGATCCGTTCCGGCCGCCGTTCCGTCGTGGCCAGCGCCACACCTGAGTTGCACAGAACTGTGCAAGGCATCCTGGCCAACGCGACCTCACCGGCCCGCGCGGCTTCCTGAAGAAGAGGAATCGTACACACATGCAGATCGAAGAATTCACCCTCGAACGCATCCAGTCGCTCTACGAGAACATCGTCGAGTACAACCTCTCCGATAGCGGGGTACACCCCTATTCGCTCAACGAACTGCTGAGCCCGGAGGAACGCGAAAAGGTGCTTGCCGCCGAACTCGGTTACGGCTGGACGAACGGTGCCGTCGTCCTTCGCGAGGCGATCGCGGCCACATACAAGAATCGTACGGCCGACGAGGTGATGGTCACCAACGGCTCGGCCGAAGCCAATTTCCTGATGGCGATGACGCTGCTGGAGCCGGGCGACGAGATCATCGTCGTCGTCCCCAACTACCTGCAGATCAGGGGATGGGCGAAGGCGCTCGGCGCGATGGTCCGTGATGTGCCGCTGCGCGAGGAACTGGGCTGGCTGCCCGATCCGGCCGATATCCGCGCGGCGATTTCGCCCCGCACCAAGGTCATCACGCTCTGCACGCCCAACAATCCGACCGGACGCGTGGTGCCGGCGGACCTGCTCGGGGAAATTGTGGCCATCGCACGCGCCAACGGCATCTGGCTACATACGGATGAGGTCTACAAGGGCGCCGAATACGGTACCGTCGAGCCGCCGAGCAGCGTCGACCTTTATGAGAAAGCCATCGTCACCAACGGCTTGTCGAAGGCGATGGCGATGCCGGGCCTGCGCATCGGCTGGCTGGTCGGCCCTGCCGCCGAGATCTATGCCTCCTGGCAGCGCAAGGACTATACCTCCATCACCACCGGCGCGGTCAGCGAACTGGTCGCGTCGATGGTGTTGCAGCCGGCGCGCCGCAAGGCGATCCTCGACCGCAGCCGGGACCTCCTGTCACGCAATGTCGACATGATGGTGCGCTGGGTCCGCGCCAACGAGGGGCTGGTCTCGCTGGCGCCGCCGCAGGCAGGCGGGATGGCATTCGTGCGCTATCACTTGCCGATAAATTCGACCGAACTGGCGCATCGCGTCAAGGACGAGCAGGGCGTGCTTGTCGCGCCGGGCGACGTCTACGGCATGGACGGCTATTTCCGTGTCGGCATCGGCGCGCCGGCGCATGTCCTGGAAGACGGGTTGGAACGTGTGCAGCTCTTCCTGCGCGGCCTTGCCCGCTCGGCGGCCTGAACGGAACGACCATGGCTAGGCCAGCCGCAAACATGCCGCTCATCCTCGACCGGGCGGAGATCCTGCGGCGGCTCGACCACGCCGCCGGTATTGCGGCCGTTCGCGAAAGCCTCGTCGCCTACAGCGCCGGGGCAGTCCAGCAGCCGCCCGTCGTGCATATGGGATTCGCGGCGGCGAACGGCGATTGCCATGTGAAATGCGCCCATGTATCGGGCGCGTCGATCTTCGTCGTCAAAGTCGCGACTGGGTTCTACGACAATCCGACCAAGGGCCTTCCAAGCGGCAACGGCATGATGGTGGCGCTGTCGGCCACGACAGGCGAACCGGTAGCGCTGCTGTTCGACCAAGGCATGCTGACCGACTGGCGCACTGGCTATGCCGGCGCGCTGGCGACCCGGCTGTGCTGGCCTAAGGGCGCGACGCGCCTCGGCATCGTCGGCACCGGAACCCAGGCACGCATTCAGTTACGCGCGCTGCGAGCGCTGGCTCACGGCGAGCCGCTTTCGGTCGCGGTATGGGGCCGCTCCCCAGCGGCGGCGGGACGCTTCGCCGCCGACGTGGCCGACCTTGGCCTCCAGGTATCGCCAGTCGGCTCGCTCGCCGACCTTTGTTCCGATTCACAAGTGATTGTCACCACGACGCCCGCGACCGCGCCGCTGGTACGCGCTGAATGGATCGCGCCCGGCACGCACATTACAGCCGTCGGAGCCGATGCGCCCGGCAAACAGGAATTGGAGAATACGTTGGTCGCGCGCGCCGACACGTTGCTCGCCGATTCGGCCCTGCAGAGTATCGACCATGGCGAGTTCGCTCATGCCATCGTGGCCGGCCTCGTCGAGCCAGAGCGGATCGGTGAGATCGGCGTATCGCTGCGGACTGGCTCATTGACGCGCAAGCCTGGCGACATCAGCATCGCCGACCTGACCGGCCTCGGCGCAGAGGACGCGGCAATCGCCAGCGCCATCCTCGCGAGCGCCGGCACAGCCGCAAACTCTTGACCCAGGACAGAACCATGTCGAACGAAGGTGACATCGCCGCCGCTGCCGCGCGTTCCGTGCGGGCGCATGCCCGCATCCGCGGCCACATCGCGAAGACGCCGCTGCTGGGCGCGTCCGCCGTCGGCGACGCGATCGGTAGCACCGTTTTGTTCAAATGCGAAAATTTCCAGTTCACCAACTCCTTCAAGGCGCGAGGCGCCTTCTCGAAGCTGACCGCGATGGACGATGCGACCGGGGGCCGGCCGTTCGTCACCGCCTCGTCCGGCAACCACGGCATAGCCTCCAGCTTCGCGGCGTCGCGCCTGTTCCGAAAATTGTCGGTCGTGCTTCCGCACAATGTCACGAAGGCCAAACTGGCGCGCATACGGTCCTTTGGCGTCGACGTGATCCTGCATGGCGACGAAAGCGGCCAGTCCGAGGCGCACGCGCGCCGCCTGGGCGAGGAGAAGGGACTCGTCTACGTATCTCCGTACAACGATCCCGATGTTGTTGCTGGCCAGGGCACGATCGGGCTCGAACTGCTGGAAGAGCATTCGCATATCGACAATGTCTTCATCGCCATGGGCGGCGGCGGGTTGATCGGCGGCATCGGCGCCGTGATGAAGGCCTTCAGTCCGCGCACGCGGATCATCGGCTGCGCGGCCGCCAACAGCATGGCGCTGGCAGCGTCGATGGAAGCGGGCAAGGTGATCGATGTCGAGCACTTGCCGACGTTGGCCGACGGCGTCGCCGGCGGCATGGATGAGGATTCCGTCACGCTCGGCCTCGCCCGGTCGGTCGTCGACGATGTGGTCATCTGTTCCGAAGCCGAGATCGCCGGCGCGCTCGCCCGTCTCGCGATCGAAGAGCATCTATTGGTCGAGGGTGCAGCCGGCCTAGCGCTGGCAGGGCTGATGAAGCACCCGGAACGGTACCGCGGCCAAGTCAATGCGATCGTGCTGTGCGGCGGGAATTTCGACTACGACGAACTGACGGCCGCGATCGCGGCGGTGCGACCGACCTGAAAGGGAATTCCATGACGACTGGACGATGGGACATCGAGGCGGTGCGCGGGGCCTTCCCGGCGCTGGCGATCACCGACGACGGCAAGCCACGTATCTATCTCGACGCGCCGGGCGGCTCGCAAGTACCGGCACGCGTGGTCGAGCGCATGAGCGAGGTGATGCTGCGAAGCTGCGCCAACGAGGGCGGTGCCTTCCACACCTCGCGTGATAGCGACCGCATCTTGGTGGGAGCGCATGCAGCGGCGGCCGCCTTGCTCGGCGCACAGCCGGACGAGATCGTCTTCGGCCTCAACAGCACCTCGCTGATCTTCCATTTTTCGCGCATGGTGGCACGCGACTGGAAACCGGGCGACGAGATCGTGCTTACCCGCATGGACCATGATGGCAATGTCGGCCCGTGGATCATCGCAGCCGAGGAACGTGGCGTCACCGTCCGCTGGCTCGAGTTCGATACCGAAACCTTCGAATATCGCTACGACATGCTGGACGAACTGATCGGCCCGCGCACGCGTCTGGTTGCCTGCAATCACGCGAGCAACATCTTTGGCACCGTCAACGACGTTGCCCGTATCGTGGCTGCTGGTAAAGCTGCCGGCGCCGTCACCATGGTCGATGCCGTGCAGTCGGCGCCGCATTTGGCCCTCGACGTGTCGGCGATCGGCTGCGACCTGCTCGCATGCTCTGCCTACAAGTTCTTCGGTCCGCACGCCGGGGTCATGTATATACGGCCGGAGCTGCGCGACCGGCTCACGCCGCTCAAGGTGCGGCCCGCCTCCTTCGACATGCCGTGGCGCCACACCCCCGGCACTCCCTCCTTCGAGGCGCAGGCCGGCACGCAGGCGGCGATCGAGCACATCGCTTGGCTCGGCGAGCAGTGCGCCGGCGTCGACGTTGCCGCGCCGCTGCGCCAGCGCATCGTGGCGGGATTGGAGGCGGCGACCGACTACGAAGCCGGACTGATGGACCGGTTCCTGGCGGGTGTTGCCGGCATTCCCGGTTTCAAGCTCTGCGGCATCGCCAGCCGCAACCGGCTGGACGCCCGTGTGCCCACCTTCAGCTTCCGGCTGGCCAAGAGGTCGCCGCAGGAGATCGCAGCCGCGCTGGCGGGCGAAAACATCTTCGGCTGGGCCGGCGATTTCTACGCTTATGAAGCCTCCGGCCTGCTCGGCCTGCGCGAGCAAGGCGGCGTCGCTCGGCTCGGCCTATCGCATTACACCACAGCAGACGAGGTCGACCAGGCCGTTTTGGCCGTCGCCCGGCTGGCAGCCTGACGGGGGAAAGCATGGACTACGCACGCATGGTGATCGAGAAGGAATCACCGGAGGAATACGGCTATGACCGCATTCGCTTCAACCTGTCGGAAAGCTCCGTACGAGACCGTAAGCTGTCCGATTTCCATCTCTCCGTCCCTGACCTGCTGCTGCCCTATGGCGAGCATCGCGGCGACCCTGAGCTTCGGGCGTTGGTAGCCGCGCAGGGCAAGGGCCTCGGCCCCAACAACGTTTTGGTGGCCGCCGGCGCCGCTGGCGCGCTGTTCATCATCGCCACCACGCTTCTATCGCGCGACGACCATCTTGTCGTGGTGCGGCCGAACTATGCCACTAATATCGAGACGCCGCGCGCCATCGGCTGCGGCATCACCTTTATCGACCTCAAATTCGACGATCGGTTCGGCCTCGACATCGATGCCGTCGCCAGCGCTCTGCGCCCGAACACCCGCTATGTCAGCATCACCTGCCCGCATAACCCAACCGGCACGATGATCGGCCGCCCTCAACTGGACGCGCTGATCGCCTTGGTCGAAAAGGCGGGATGCAGGCTACTGGTGGACGAAACCTACCGCGACCTGACCCATGGCGAGATGCTGCCCCCCGCCGCCTCGCTCAGCCCCGCCGCGATCAGTGTGGCTTCGCTGTCCAAGGCTTACGGCGCGCCGGGCATCCGCGTGGGCTGGATCATGACGCGCGACGTGCACTTGATGGAGCGCTTCCTGGCGGCGAAGGAGCAGATCGGCATCTGCGGCAGCGTCGTCGACGAGTGGATCGGCGCCCGCATCCTGGAAGGCCGCGACGCCTTCCTCGCCGCGCAGGCGCCAGTGCTAGCCGGACGCCTTGCCATCATGCGCGATTGGATTGAGAGCGACGAGCTGATCGAATGGGTCGAGCCCCAGGGCGGCGTGGTCTGCTTCCCCCGTTTCCGTCATGGTCCGGGATTCGATTTCGACGACTTTTACGCAGACCTGCTGGAAAGCTATGGCACCTATGTCGGTCCGGGCCACTGGTTCGAGATGCCGCGCAACCACATGCGTGTCGGCTTCCTCTATCCTCTTGAGGACGAACTGCGGGGTGGCCTGGCGGCGATCTCCGCAGCGATTCGCAAGCATTCTTCCCGGCAAAGGTCGTGACATATACGGCGATGTCCTGCCGCTGAAGGCGGCCGTCGCCGGGGCACCGGGTGAGGCCGACGCGCGCCCTTCGACGATGGCAGTAAGGTCTATCTGGAAATTCCTGTGCCGCATCGATCAGGGCGAGGCACCCCCGCTCTTCATCATCGGGCGGGCGGAGGCAGCCAGCGACAAAGCGGCGCCTGATCCTGGGCTGCAGATCACGCTCGCGCATCAACCGCTTGACCTTCTTGGGGCTGACGACGATGCCGCGCTGCCAGCGCCGCCTGCATGCGGCGATAGCCGTAAGCTTCGAAGCTGTCGGAGATTTGACCCATCGTCTCGACGAGCGCTGTGTCATCCACGGCGGTGTCGGGCTGATCGTAGTAGGTTGATCGCGCGCCATCAGCCGGCAATCCTGCTTGTTCAATTTGTCCGGTGCCAGGGGCGAACTCCAGATGGAAGGCGAATTTCCGCAGTCTTGGGTGCGATTCAGTCAGCTCGTGACATTCGTGAACGCGCGCAGCAAAGAGACCGTTTATTCTCGCGGCATCCCGAAACGGTCGCGAATTTTCCTTAACGGGTACCGCTTTTGACGATCTATCTACTCGCCATCCAGGGGCATAGATTGCAGGAAACAGCAGATACTCTCGGATCCGCCACTCTGCGTGGGCGGCTCTACGCACGGGCGAGATCATTTTGGGTCACTTAGTCAGGGTGCAGCGTGGGCTATTGCGTGAGTTTTCGAACCCCAAGTCGGCCAGGGGCGAAAGGAAAATACGCTATGGGCTGTGGCACAAAGAGAATGGATCGGCCACCTAAGAAGGCCGCGCGAGGGCCGTCCAGTGTGCGTGGCCCCAAATGTTAGTGAGCCGGACAGCGGCCGTTTAGCAGTACATGCAGAGCTCAGAGGCCGGGTGACAGTGAAGGGAAGTGGCCGCACCAAGGGGAGTTGTTCTACGAGCAACTCACAATGTCCTACTCACGCATTCGTGGCTGTCATTATCCCTGCCTACAACGCAGAACAATTTATCGAACGCACCTTGGCGTCGGTGATAAACCAGACCTACAGAAACATCGAAATAATAGTCGTTGATGACGGTTCGACTGATGAAACTGCATCAATCGTCCGCCGACTATCCAATGACGACCCGCGTATCAAGCTGCTCCAACAGAAGAACAGTGGCGTCGCGTCGGCGCGGAATACGGGGATACGTGCAAGCAAGGGCATCTATATAGCTCCTATAGACGCCGACGATCTCTGGCACCCGACCAAACTCGAAAAGCAGTTGCGTGTTTTCGCTGCAGCAGGCAATGATGTTGGGCTTGTCTATACGCTTTACCGGACGATTGATGCCGATGATAAGGCGATCATTACGCCTAAGCGCATGCACCCGCACGGATGGGTATTCATGCAGCATCTCGGACAGAACTTTATCGGTCACGGAAGTTCGGCAATGTTCCGGCGCGATGTCTTACTCGAAATGGGTGGCTATTCCTCGCGACTGCGCGAAAACGGTGCGGAGGGTTGTGAGGACTTCTTCCTCCAATTGAGTATCGCCTCGAAATACCGATTCGATGTCGTCAAGGAGCACTTGGTCGGATACCGCCGAACGCCAGGAGCCATGTCGCAAGATTTCGTCCGAATGCTCATCTCGCGTCGGATGGTGCTCGAGAGCCTCTTTGCTCGCTGCAGCGAGATGGTGAGCCCGATCCTATCGGATGTGATGTTCCGTAACGATGTCGAGATCGCCAGGCTCGGGCTTAAAAGGCGCCGCTTTGCTGCCGTCGGCATGAACTTCGCCAGAGTGCTCTGGCGATCGCCCTCGCAGTTCGCGAAAGTCGTCGGTGCGACGCTTGCCATTTTCCGGCGCAAGGCGAAGCAAGGAACCAAGCTGGAACGCGAAGGCCGCAGCTCGGGGATCGGGAAACCGTTCTGGGACTACGCTGTCGATGAGCTTTTCGATCGCGGCGAGAATACCGATTACCGTGCCTTGCTCAACAATCTGGCTGCAATGGACAGCAAACTTGGACCCTGCGGAGGCTATTTGGCGCAGCATCCCGAACGAGGAACCTTTGCAATGCCCCAAGAGGGCAGCGGCTCAGACAGCCCGTTTCTCCTTAGAGGCTTGGAATGAAGAAGCTGCTGCTGTCGGAAGAGCAGATGTCGTCGGGCCGCAATTTGGCTCAGAGGGCAGAATGCACTTTTGAGCGGACAGTGAATGAACCGACGGTCAGTGTGACCGTGCTCATTGTCACCTACAATCACGCTCGCTACGTAGCGGCAGCGATCGACAGCGTTCTCATGCAAGATACGGAATCCGGTGTCGAGATCCTGATCAGCGAAGATTTTTCGACGGACGGTACCCGGGAGATCGTGGAGCGGTATGTATCCGATTATCCCGAAAGACTATCGGCGATCTATTCTGGCAGCAATTTGAGATCCAACGAGGTCGTTGCGAGAGGACTCCGGGTTGCGCGCGGGCGCTATGTCTCGATCCTTGATGGCGACGACCTGTGGACATCCAAGACCAAGCTGCGAGATCAGGTGGCCCATCTTGACGCGCATCCTGAGCTCTCGGCCATATTTTACAATGCGCTCGTGGCGCACGGCGACGAGATCACGTCGCGGCGGTGGACGCCGCGGGATCAGAAGCCCTTAATCACACAAAGGGAAATTTGGGAAGGCAATCCCTTCGCCACTTGCGGCGGTATGATGCGAACCGCGTGCGTTCGGGATGTACCGTCTTGGTATGCAGATTTCTTTCCGATTACTGATTGGCCGCTGTATGTGCATTGCGCAAAGACAGCAGACCTCGCCTTTGTCGACGAGGTGGCAGGTATCTATCGTCTGCACCCGGGTGGGCTTGTATCGGCGCTGCCAAGCCCGCTCAGGCTTGATGCGATCGAGGGATTCTACCGGCGAATGGCGAATGTCATGGATGCCCGTGGGGCACAGTTTGCCCGTGGCGGCTGTTCCCGCTACTTTTACGAATGGTCGAAGCAGTATCTGAACGGAGGTGACTTGCCGTCGGCCAGATCGTGCTTCCTACGATTGCTGCGAAGCGGCACTGGCGGAAACAACGTGCCGAAACGCGATATCGCGCGGTTGGCACTGCTCCTGCTGAAATCCTCGGTGCTCGGGAGATGACGGCTTTCCGCAACTTCGAGAATCGCGATCCGGTCCCGTCATTGCCACAGGCGGCTGTTCGTCCGAAGTGGTCGGTGATGATCCCCGTCTATAATAGCGCCCGCTTTCTTGCCTCAACGCTGCAAAGCGTGCTCGCGCAAGCCCCTGACCCGGCTCATATGCAGATCGAAGTGGTTGACGATTGTTCGTCCGACGATCCGCAAAAAGTCGTGAACGAAATCGGGGGAAGGCGTGTCGGCTTTTTCCGCCAGCCGCAAAACCTCGGCCACATCGGCAACTTCCATACCTGTCTGAGCCGAGCCCAGGGGGAACTTGTCCATCTCCTGCACGGCGACGATGCCGTCCGACCAGAATTTTACGAATTGCTCGGTCGGGGTTTCGATGCGGATCCGAGAGTAGGAGCGGCGTTCTGCCGGACGGTCTTCATGGACGCCCACGGACAGGAGTTGTCGATCGAACCTGCAATGCAGTCAGTCTCCGGAAGGCTTGAGAATGCGGTGATCCGATTGGCGCTCGAACAGCGCATCATGACGCCGTCCATCGCGGTCCGACGCGCGGTCTACGAAGAACTCGGCGGCTTCGACCGGCGGCTGAAATGCAGCGAAGACTGGGAGATGTGGATACGCATCGCTTCTCGTTTTCCCGTCTGGTACGAACCGCAAGCCCTTGCGCTTTATCGGATGCACCCGCAATCGAACACAGGGCGCCATATCCGGAATGCCGCGGACATGGCCTACACGCGAATGGCGATTGATATTTTCAAGAGCTATCTTCCAAGCGAACTCGCGGACGATGTCGCCGCATCGGCTCGGCGGACTTATTCGCAAAGCGCTCTCGAAACCGGACGGCGGCTGCTTGGCTCTGGTGATTGGGCTGGATGCCTCGCGCAAATGAGTGAAGCCTTCCACCTCGATCCGTCGCTCAAGACAATTGGACGTATGCTGTGGCTCGTTGCGAAGCAGGGAGGCGAGATTGTCCGCCCAAATTGAAACTGTGCAACGGCAGCCGGCACGGCTGCGGCAAGGTGAGCCTGTCCGTCTCGTTTTGGCCGGATGTGGCGCCGTCACGAAGCTCTACTATGCGGAAGCGCTGTCGCGCCTTCAAGGCAGAGGCCAGATCGCAGTCGCAGCCATCTTTGATCCCGAAGCGAAATCCGCCGCGGTCGTACAGGCGCGGCTGCCCGGAGCGAAGGTTGCAGCCAGTTTCGACGGCCTTCTGGCTGTGGGCGCCGATGTGGCGATCATCGCTTCCCCGCCTCGATACCATCTTGATCAGTCGATGCAGGCGTTGCGGGCCGGCATGCATGTTCTGTGCGAGAAGCCGATGGCCACGAGCAGCTCCGACGCAGACCTTATCCTGGCGGTAGCGGCAGCCAACAATCTGCATGTGGCAACAGGCCTCGTCAGAAGGCAGTTCCCTGCCACCCGATCGATAAAGGCCATGGTCGAGGGCGGATTGATCGGAAAAATTCAAGGTGTCTGTTGTTTTGAGGGTGGCCCTTTCCAGTGGCCTGTCGCTTCGACGAGCTATTTCAGCCGCGCGGAATCCGGCGGTGGCGTGCTTCAGGACATAGGCACGCATTGCCTTGACCTCCTGACCTGGTGGTTCGGAGAGCCCCATGAAATCCACTACGCCGATGACGCAATGGGCGGCGTCGAGGCGAACTGCCTTGTCCGGTTAGGTTTTGGCGGCTTCGAGGCAACGGTCCGGCTGAGCCGTGATTGGGCTCGTCCGAACCTTTACCGTCTTGAGGGCGAACGTGGCTCGATTTCTTGGGCAGTCAATGAGACGGAGCTTGTAGAGATCGCCTTGAAAGGATGCCGCACGGCAGCCACCGCCTCCTTCACCAACACCGACGACCGGTCGCGCGATTTCGTCGACGCGTTCTGCGATCAGATTTCGGACTTGGTCGACACGGTCCGAAATGGAACCCTCCTTTCCGGGTCAGCCACAGCGGGGCGCAACGTGCTCAAGCGAATCGAGGAATGCTATGCCAGACGGAAACGGCTGGACATGCCTTGGCTCGGAGCAGAAGACTTTCGCCACGTCATTGCTTCCGCCGAGACCAGACAATGACCGGCACTGTTGCCGTGCTTGGCGCCAACGGCTTCATAGGTTGCCGGACAGTGGAGTTGCTGCATCTTTCCGGCTGGGCTGAGGTGAGGCCGATCGTTCGCAGGCCGAGTGCTTTCGCCAGCCTGTCCCGCTTTGCGATCGATGGAAGGGTGGCGGACGCGCATGACGTTCCGGCTCTTACTGCGGCCCTTCTTGGCTGTCAGTCCGTTGTTCATGCAGTTGCCGGTGATAGTCGCACGATCGTCGATGCCGTCGAGCCTGTCTATCTTGCCGCCGCCGCTGCGGGCGTCGTTCGCCTGGTCTACCTCAGTAGCGCATCCGTTCATGGCCAATCGCCGCTGCCCGGAACGGACGAAACGAGCGCGCTGCACGACGGCCAGACGGTCGAGTACAACAATGCCAAGGTTCGTGCTGAACGTCGTCTCGGGGAATTGTCACGGGACGGTGCAGTCCAGGTGGTGGTGCTGCGGCCCGGAATTGTCTTTGGCCCGCGCTCCAGCTGGACGGGGGGCTTCGCCAACGATCTCCTCGACGGCTCTGCCTATCTGGTGGATGGCGGCCATGGCATCTGCAACAGCGCTTATGTCGACAATGTCGTTCATGCGATCAAGCTTGCCATCGAAGTGCCCGAGGCGGCTGGGCGAACTTATCTGGTCGGGGACCGCGAAAGGATAAGTTGGGCAGATCTTTGCCGCCCGATAGCCGAGGCATTGGGCTTCGACCTGGCTGCGATTTCGGTTTCCGCGCCATTGTCATTCGCGCCGAACTGGACACAATGGCTGAGAGATGGCGACCTTTACCGGCGGCTTGTCCGAAGCCTCCCGAGACCCGTTCGTAGCGGACTAAAGGTAGGCTATGCCGAGTGGCGGAAATCAGGGCTCGATCAGAGGCCGCCTATGGCTCCAAAGATCAAGGTATCTGAAGAACGTGCGCTGTTGCACCGGTGTCGGGTGAAACTCCCGTCGGCCAAGGCCGAGCGCGAGCTCGGATACCAGCCGGTGGTCGGCTTCGAGGAGGCATGTCGGCGCTCAGTCGCATGGCTAACCTTTGCCGGCTACCCGACTGCGCAGAGCCAAGTGGGCGAAAGATGACCGTCAGACCCGCCGCAGCCTGTGTCTCGGTTGTCATTACGACCTATAACCATGCTCGATTTCTCGCGGAAGCGATCGACAGTGTCCGGAACCAGAGCGTGCGGCCCGATGAGATCATCGTTGTGGACGATGGTTCGTTGGACAATCCCGAAAATGTTGTTCGCCGGTATGTCGACGTCCACTACATCCGCCAAGAAAACCAGGGTTTAGCCGCTGCCCGCAATACGGGAATGAAGGCAGCACGTGGCGAATTCATCGCGTTCCTGGATGCCGATGACAGGCTGCGCCCGACGGCGCTCGCTACCAATCTTGCTTTGTTCCATGACAGTCCGGATTGCGCCTTTGTCTATGGAGCCTATTGCTACATCGATGAGGCCGGCGCAGTCAGGAATTCAGTTCCGCTGAGGCCGGTGGGAGAGGACCCGTATGCCGGATTCTTGACCGGCAACCTGATTGGAATGCATGCGACAGTGCTCTATCGGCGTAGCACATTGGAGGCTGCTGGCGGATTTGACCGATCCCTGCGGGCTTGCGAGGATTACGACGTCTACCTTCGCCTGTCTCGGGCAAACAAGGCCGCATGCACCCCGGAGTGTCTCGCAGATTACCGCAGGCACGCAACGAATATGTCCAACAGCAATCCGATGATGTTGCGCGCGGCGCTCAAAGTCCTTGGCCGGCAGAGGAATCTTGCGCGGACCAATCCAGACTGGACGGCCGCCTACCATCAGGGCGTCGAAAATTGGAAACGCTATTATGCGCACATGCAACTGGGACAGCTTAGTACAGCGGTTCGATCCCGTTCTTCGCTCGGCGGTCAGCTCCTGAACACCATTGCCGTTTCGCTCGCAGCGCCATTGCAGACCACCATGATGCTGCGGCAGCGTTTCAAGGGCTGGTCAAGTCGGCGCCGATCGGGCGTCCGGTTCGGTGACCTCAGCCGCCCGCTGCCCTTCAGTACAAATTTCGGTTTTGATCGCGGCAAGCCAGTGGACCGCCGCTATGTCGAGACTTTCCTCGCATCATGTTCGCTGAACATATCCGGCAGGGTTCTGGAGATCGGGGACAACGCCTATACGACCCGCTTCGGAGGCAGTCGAGTTGCCAGGAGCGACGTTCTAAACCGATATGAAGGCCACCCGCTGACGACCTTCGTTGGCGATCTGGCCAACGGCGACGACCTGCCGCTCGAGACATTTGACTGCATCGTGCTCACCCAGACCCTGCACCTCCTTTTCAACATGCCTGTCGCGGTTGCAACCCTATGGCGGATGCTGAAACCGGGAGGCGTGCTTCTGGTCACGGTCCCTTGGGTAAGCCCGATTGACCGAGGAGAATGGGGCGAGAGCTGGTTCTGGTCGATAACCCCGGCGGCGCTGGGCCGGCTTCTCTCAGACAGGTTCGGGGTGGAGAATGTCGAAGTCCGCCACTATGGAAACGCCTATTCGGCTACCGGGTTTCTCTATGGCTTGGCGGAGCATGAGCTGAATTCGGCAATGCTCGATGTGCATGACCCATGTTGCCCGGTGATTGTCGCCGCGCGCGCTTTCAGGCGACGAGCGGCGTGACAGTGCGTCAAGCTCTTAGCAAGCTCCTGCGACGGGGCCGATTGCTTGCCGGTTACAACCGGCCGCTCGTGCTGATGTATCATCGCGTCGGAGAACCACGCGTCGATCCTTGGGAACTCTCGGTCTCGCCACAAAATTTCGCACGCCAAATCGAAATCCTGACAAAGGCGCGCGATATTGTTCCCCTGCAATGGCTGGCACAACGGCTTCGGGACGGAAAGCCAGCGAGAAATGCCGCGGCAGTTACCTTTGACGACGGTTATGCGGATGTCGTGCAAAATGCCGTGCCGGTCATGCTACGCATGAACGCTCCTGTGACCGTCTTCGTCACTACCCACGCGCTCAGCGACCCCTCAGTGTTCTGGTGGGATATTCTGTCGCGCATCACTTTGGAAACGCCTGCTCTCCCGGAGAGGCTCGCGATCCAGATCGCAGGCCGAAACTATGATTGGCTCGTGACGGAGGACGCCACGCGCGCG
The DNA here is from genome assembly GCF_006443035.1 of Mesorhizobium sp. B1-1-6. NCBI lineage: Bacteria > Pseudomonadati > Pseudomonadota > Alphaproteobacteria > Hyphomicrobiales > Phyllobacteriaceae > Mesorhizobium > Mesorhizobium sp. B1-1-6. The sequence goes on from NZ_VFWR01000015.1 coordinate 38,546, forward strand.
AAATCGAATCTCGTCATCAGCCGCACGGCGCTCCATTTCGGCTTGCACGCACTGCTGAAGCCGTTGAGAGTACACGAACGGAGGAGGGCGCTGCAGCAGCTGGCAAGATGGGCAGGAACCGACGCCAGCCCCCGAAGGCGTGACCGCGCCATGACTCATTCGGAGCTGCGGCATCTCGCCGACACCGATGGCGTTTCGATCGGTGCCCACACCTGCACGCATCCATCCCTGCCGTTGCTGAAACGGGACAGTCTTGAACGCGAGATCTCTGCTAGCCGTCAACAATGCGAAGAGATTACAGGGCGGAGGGTGGCGGGATTCGCATACCCCTTCGGAGACTTCGACGACAGCACCGCCGAAGCGGTAAGATCTGCTGGCATGGACTATGCAGTAACCACCCTGCCGCGTGAAGCTGGGCTCAGGGTCGACCCTTTCCGACTGCCGCGGGTCACGGTCGCTGATTGGGGTGAGATAGAGTTCCGGCGCGCGGTCCTTTGCCATGGCTGACCATGCATGCCGAGAACCGCGCGTCACGGGAATCATCGTCGTGTTCAACGGCGAGAAATATCTCCGAGAAGCTATTGACAGCGTTGTAGGTCAAAGCTTCACCGACTGGGAACTCCTCGTCGTCGACGATGGCTCGACGGACCGGTCATCTGTCATCGTGCGCGACTATGCGCAGCGCTTGCCAGGCAAGGTGCGACTACTCTCCCATCCCGATAACGGCAATCATGGTATCAGCGCGTCGCGCAACCGCGGGCTGGCCGAGGCGCGGGGCGCCTATGTCGCGTTTCTCGATGCAGACGATACATGGCTGCCCGAAAAGCTGTCCGAACAAGTCTGCATCATGGAAAACGATCCGGCGCTCGGTCTAATCTACGGCCGGACGTTGATCTGGCATAGCTGGGCAAAGCTTGCTGGTCGTGCGGACTACTATTACCCGCTCGGAGTCGAACCGAACGCCCGATACGATCCGCCCGTGCTGCTGGAACTGCTGCTGCAGAACCAAGCCCAGACGCCGACAACTTGCAACGCCCTGATGCGTTCAAGTTTGTTGGCAACGCTCGGGGGATTCGAGAACAGCTTTCGCCTGATGTTCGAAGACCAGACATTCTTTGCGAAGGCGCTCGCATTCGCGCCCGTCTACGTGTCCGGCCAGACCTGGGCGAGATACCGCCAGCACGTCGAAAGCTGCTCTGCCGCTTCTGCCAGGGCAGGCGCTGACGAAGCCGCGCGTATCACGTTTCTCAGATGGCTGAATGGGGTGATGGCGGATCAGGGCGCCTCCTTCCGCATTCGTTCCGCAATCTGGAAAGTGCTCGCGCGCGAAACCTGGAAGACGAGCAAGCGAAGCATCGTAAGACGGCTGCAGCGATGACTTCCGTGCCGCGGGTGACGATCATAACCCCCTTCCTCAATGCGGCGTCAAATCTGGGTGAAGCGATCGCCAGCGTCCGGGCCCAGACGATTGCAGATTGGGAGCTCTTGCTGGTTGACGACAATTCGACGGACGACAGTATCAGGATCGCCAATGATGCCGCGGCAATCGATCCTCGAATTAAGGTGCTGCGCAGGCCTCCCGGATCCAAGCGTGGCGCCGCGGCAGCGAGAAACGCCGGAATAGCGGCCAGCTGCGGCGATTTGCTTGCCTTCCTGGATGCAGATGATTTGTACGAGCCGCATATGCTGCAGACGGTCCTGGCGGCAGCCGATGCCAACCCGGATGCCGCAATGATTTTCGGGCCGACCAAATGGTGGTACCCGGATGGAGCGCGCTCCGACTGGGTCGAGCCGACGGATGGACTTGCCGCACGCTTACATCAGCCCCCCCGGCTTTTGGGTCGGCTGCTGCTGATGCAGGACGGCCACGTTCCGTGTACCTGTTCCGTGCTCTTGCGGAGAAGCGCGGTTGGCACGGTTGGTGGCTTTGAGGAGCACTTTGAGCTCTATGAAGACCAGGCTCTGTGGGCGAAGCTGTTCCTGCGATTCCCAGCCTTTATCACTCCTGTAACTCTCGCACGTTACCGGCAGCATTCCAGTTCGGCCTCGGCGATTGCCACTCAGCGAGGGCTCTACGATCGGATGGGGAAACACCCCGCCCGCGCCGCTTTTCTGGACTGGATCGCGGAGCATATGATGGAAAGTGGAACGCGGGATTTCCGCCTCCAATTGGCGCTGCGGCTGGCACGCGCGCCCTATGTCACGCCTGCAACGATCGGAAGCAAAGCCGAACGGCTTGCCCTGAAGATCATGATGTGGACAGCAAAGCAGCGGCGCAGGATTCGGCGACAGCTTGCGCACGTGGCTAGGTGAAAACAGGCGTCACTTCCTGACCACCCATCGATGCGGGAAGCTGACATTGCCAAAGCCAGGCTGGGCGCTGACCGGTCGATCGTCGAGCAAACCGGGCATGACATCGAACACAGCGGCCGTCTCGACATGGTCTTCGACCACCCTGTCGTCCGCCACCAGCGCTACGTCAATCCTGTAGCGCCCTGGTCTCAGCATAAGGCTGTCCACATGTACCGTGTAGACTTCGCCGTGACGGTCATGCAGGGAATGCTCCCGGCTATCAAATGAGGTCACAGGATCCCCGAGATCATCAATGATAGTCACAAGGCACTGCAATGTTTCGCGCGGCCCATCAACCTGAAGCCGAAAAGTTGCCGGCTGCCCGGACGCGACGGGACCCATTTCATTGAAAACTTCGATGCCGACCACACGGAGGCGGCCGCGCCCGGTGCGCGTGGATCGCACAATCAGATCGGTTCCTGCGCGGGCCTCAAGCGTCTGGAGATAATCCCGGACCACGTCCTGAGTCGGACCGTCCGCCTGGATCATCCCGCCGTCGATAAGGATTGCGCGGGTGCAAAGTCGCTGCAGAACCGGCATCTGGTGACTGACGATCAGCACGGTGCGGCCTGTCCCGGCGATGCTCGCTGCCTTGGCGATGCATTTCTTCTGGAACGTGGCATCGCCGACGGCCAAGACCTCATCGACCACCAGAATGTCGGGATTGACGTGGGCGGCAATCGCGAAGGCCAGACGCAAGTACATGCCGCTTGAGTATCGTTTGACAGGCGTATCGAGAAACGGCTCGACCCCGGAGAAATCCACGATCTCGTCAAGCTTGGAATTGATCTCGATGCGCCGCATGCCGAGTATGGCCCCGTTGAGATAAATGTTCTCACGGCCGGTCAGTTCGGCATGGAACCCCGTGCCGACCTCCAGCAAAGCTCCCAGCCGTCCATGTATCGTCGCGCGGCCGGAAGTCGGCTCCACGATCTTCGCCAGTATCTTGAGAATGGTGCTCTTTCCTGCACCGTTGGGACCGATCACGGCAAGGACTTCGCCTGCGTGCACCTCGAAGGAGACGTTTTTCAACGCCCAGAACGGCTCGTCCGCACCTTTGCGGTGGCTTGTATCGGCCTCCCCGCGAAGACCCCGCCTTTTGCTGGCGAGCGCGTCTCGCAGCGTGGGGAAGCTGTTGTTCGCCACACCAAGTCTATACGCCTTGGAGAGATTGGCAGCCTGGATCACGATGTCGGTCATCACTCAGATCAGGTCCGGAAACGCGCGTTCGGATTTTGAGAAGATAGTCAGTCCGGCAACGAGAAGGGCTAGCGAGGAGAGCGTTGATATCGAGATCATGAGCCAGTCCGCAGGCGTGCCCAGCACGCTCCAGCGGATGGCCTCGACTGTCCCAACCATTGGGTTCAGACTATAAAGCGGCCGCCACAATTGAGGGACGAGATTGGCTGGGTACACGATCGGGGTCATGAACAGAAGTATCTGAAGGCTGAACGGCAACAGATAGCCCACATCGCGAAAGCGAACGTTGATCGCCGACAATGCCACGCCCACTCCAGTCGCTGACGCAGCCATTACGAGCACGAACAGCGGCAAGAAGACTGCTTGTGGTGCCGGCCAGCTTCCGAATGCCAGCATGGCGGCGAACAAAAGAGCGAAGCCGACGAGCATATCGGTCAGGCATGAGGCCATCGTGGAGATGGGAATGATCAGACGCGGGAAATAGACGCGTTTCACCAGTTCCTGGTTTCTGACGAGGCTGCCCGTCATGCTGGCGACGGCTCGCGAAAAAAAACTCCATGGCACAAGCCCACACAGAACAAATAGCGGGTATGGCGCGCCGTTGGACGAAATGCCTGCGAGCTTGCCGAAGAAGATGCTGAAGACCGACATAGCAACGAGCGGCTGCAGCATTGCCCAAAGGATGCCCAGATAAGTCTGCCGGTATTTGACCTTGAAATCACGCCAGGCCAGGAAGAACACAACTTCCCGATATCGCCAAAGCTCGGAAGGTTCGAACAGTCCTCGCTTGCGGGACGGATCGATGATTGTCACGACAGCTGATTGCGCGCCTGTCCGATCTGACACGATGATGGCGTCCGCCTCCCTTGACAGCCCCATTGAGGCCTACATTTCCGCGCAGTGCAATCAGCACTTTTGATGGTGCCTGCCGTTCCACGAACCTCACCATTCGAGAGCGCAAGCAGCCGCCCTTAATGCTCGACCAGATCCTCCGGGGGCGCGAGATCGCGCCACATATCCCCGTTGTTCGATAAGAAGGAGGGCATTTCTCGCACACGGACTTTACGTTCGATCCGGATGCGAACGAACACCTGCCCGGGCCGTCTGAGTTTCTACCGCTACTCTCCCACCTGTGCTGGGTTTGTCGAGGATACATTTCCCATTGAACTTGTGGTGATGTTATGCCCATCGAAGATAGTCAGGCTACAGAAATCTGTCGTTTTTACAGTGTAGTGTATGCACTGCACCGCTGGTGACAGGGTCCTTAAGATGTGCCATTGTCCAATGGGGTGGTACTATTTGCGCGGATTAGGGTTGTTCGGGCGATGCGCGTTGCGCGAACCATCATTGCGTGGAGGGAGTGACATCTCATTGGAAATTCAGACGGCTTGACGAGTCAGCGTTCATAGCTCCTGAGCAAGCTGCAAAGCTTTGGGTCGGAAATGAAAAGTGTTCTTGTCGCGGGAGCAGCCGGGTTCATCGGATCCCACCTGGTTGATCGACTGTTGTTAAGGCAAGAAATCAATCGAATTGTTGCTGTTGACAATTTCTGGACTGGTACGCGTGCCAATCTGGATCATATCGCCGACCCTCGCTTGGTCGTGATAGATGTGGCTGTTGAAGATTTTCAGCAGGGGAGCCTTTTTGACGAGATCTATCATCTCGCCTCGCCTGCTTCGCCTCCCTGGTATATGCAAGATCCGGTACGAACCATCTCGGCCAACGTAATAGGAACTATGCGGCTTCTGACCCTTCTTCGCGCCGGGGGCCGCTTCTGTTTCACGTCCACGTCTGAGGTTTACGGCGATCCGCTGGTAACGCCGCAACCGGAAACTTATAGGGGCTCCGTTGATTGCACCGGGCCGCGTTCATCGTATGACGAAGGTAAGCGTTGCGCCGAGGCCCTGCTTTTTGAGAGTAACCGATTGAGCGGGCTCGACATTCGAGTTGCAAGATTGTTCAACGTCTACGGACCTAGGACACGACCTGACGATGGACGTGCAGTATCAAATTTCATCACGAATGCGCTGTTCGGCAAACCTATAATCGTTTTTGGCGACGGCTTGCAGTCGCGGAGTTGGGGATACGTCAGCGATATCGTGGACGGCCTAGAACAATTCTTCTGGGGGAAGGAGCATGGTTATATTGGTCCCCTGAACATCGGAAACGATCGTGAGATTTCCGTTGTCGATGTTGCCCGTTACGTCGCTGGCTTGGTGCCAGGCACCAAAATCGTGCATGTTGATCCGATTCCCCAAGATCCGACGAACCGCTGTCCGGACTTAACCCTAGCGCGGAGGATCATCCCCGGCTGGGCCTGTCAAATACCTCTTGAAGAGGGTGTGCGCCTCACCCTGGACTGGTTTCGCCGCCAGCAACAGAACGACTTGTCCAGTGTCTCCTCGGACTCGATGGTTGCCGCATCGGTGTGAGTGGGATCCGCCCCGATAAAATGTGACCGAAAAAGGGGAGAAATGTGCTCGCCGCAATCCGGATTCTTCGACCAACGTCGCGGTATGCTCAACCGGCCAGTTCGATGCTGTGAACGCGCGCTTCCGCGCATCGTTCAGGGCCCACCGAAGGCGACATACAAGTGCGGAAGGCTCCTCCGCGGCAATGCATGCTCCCCCAGCAACTCCTCCAACGCGTGGTCGGCAACCTTATGGGTGTTCGAGCGGCGCGGATGGCCTCGGCGACGATTCCAGTTCGTGATGGTCACTCACATCTTGCGCTGGCAGGTAACAAAGCCCGTACGATCGGAAGGCTGGGCGATCAGAGGCAGTGGCATGTCTTGATCAGGAAGATTACTCCCACGGAGTAAGGCAGGGCTAAAAGCCCCAAGGCGATCCAGAAGCCGGGTTCGGCCATTGCGGCGAGATCTGACAGAAGTTGCTTCATGTCGCCTCAGTCCTCGCCCCTGATCGCTCCGCATCGATCCACAAGGAAAGAGCCCGCTCTTGAGGGAGGGGGAAGCGGGCTCTTGGCTGGGGGCTTATGGCCCAGCAGCACGGCGGACTTGAATTTGTACTGCGCCGGCTGCTGTCCAAACCGTAATCGGGCAGCTTTGTTCCCCGTCGTCGGCTATGGTCCTGGGCGCAGCCCGTAGTCCCGCCGAGGCGGCGGTCTATCTCAAAGCATAGAGATAGGCGGCGATGTCACGCGCTTGCTGCTCGGTGATGCCGGTGGAGGGCATGGCGGTGTGCGGATTAATGTCCCTTGCTGACCGTATCCAGCGGATCATGTTCTCCGGATTGTTAGCCAGCACACCGCCAACATAGATCCTGTCAGATAGACTGGCGTCCAGGCGTGGGCCGACGTGGCCTACCGCACCGGGTACACCGGTGATGGTGTGGCAGCCGGCGCAGCCATTCGCCAGCATGATCGGTATTGCACGTGCACCGACGCCGCCGGTAGCGGCATCCGCCTCTTGCTGCACCCGACGGGCTTGGTCGGCCCACAATGCGAGCGCGCCGCCCGCGACGACCAGCAGAATGCACACGGCAATGATCAATTTAGATGGGCCAGGGCGCATGCGCGACCTTCCTGGTTCCGCTCGTCGTTATCCAGAGGCCGGCCAGCAATAGCGCTGCCCCGCCATAGATAAGGCCGGCCGGGATCCACATAACGAGCCCGGCAAGCTGCTGGTCCTCGATCGGGCTTAAATTCCACACTGCCGCCCCGGCAGCATTCTCCGGGTACCAGAGCTTCGGCGATAGAAGAAGCAGGACACCGAGCAGGCCGGTGTGCAGGGAGGTGAAGAAAAGATGCATCACGGCATTTCCATAGGCCTGCTGTTGGCTTGGGCGCGGCAGCAACGCCCACCAGAAGAGCAGGCCTGTGCCGAGGAAGCTCGCATGTTGGGCATAATGCAGCACGCCATGCTCGAGCGCTGCCTCAAACAGGACCGGAATGTGCCACACCCATATCGCGATCCCGTGAACAATCGTTGCGGTGACAGGCCGGCTCGCAAAGGTCCAGAGCGCTCGCAGCGATTTGCCATGCCCGACCGTGCCCAGGGCACGCCGGAACGTTACGGGAAATGCCCACAGCAGAGCAGGGGCGGGGCAGGCGATGACCAGCAACGGCGCCGCCACCGCCATCAGAAACTCGTGTTCGATCATGTGCGCGACAAACAGCCGCTCGCCGAGAGCATGAATCGGACTGACCAACGCTGCCGTCAGTACGCTCCAGCCGGCGGCAAACAGCAGCGCCTGACGCATCCGTAGCGGACGGCCGCGAGTGCTGCGGCGCCACAGCCGCATCGCACCGGCCATGTAGATGAGCGCGACGGCCGTCAGCGGGACCGTGATGGGAAGCGCAAGTGTCCATCCGGCCTCGGGCGCGTCGGAGCCATAGCAGATCGAGGTGGAGAAGAGCGTGGCCAGGTTCATCGCAGACACTCGTCCAGGATAAGTGCGGCGCTTCCCTGCATGATGATGACCAGTGCAAACAGGAGAGCCGCCAGCATGCCGAGATCGGCGACAAAATGCTCGGTACCGCGCGTGCGTTCTGCTTTGAAAGCAGCGCCGCCTTGCCGCTTTGCCTGCCAGGACAGAGCACCGCCCAGAAGCGAGAACAAGGCGAGCAGCAACGCTAAGGGAAGCACGACCGGCACCTGGTGATTGCATTGCCAGGGAACCAGCGAGTAGTTCAGTTGCGTCGAGACCGCCCAAGCCAACGGGCCCGACAAAAGCCCACCCCAAGAAGTTCCCAACCGGACCGCGCGCATGTCAGCCGAGCCTCGGTACCCAGTAGATCAGCAGATAGATCGGAAGCCAGGTTGCGACCACGAAATCCCAATAGAAAACATTGTCGCCGACGTCGCCGAAGCGTCGCCCGCTATAGCCATGGCGCGTGAACATCAGCACCGTCAGCACGATCGTATCGCCGACATCTGTTATCAGATGCGTGGTGTGGAGCCCGAGCAGCACCCAAAGCATCGAGCCGTAGGCGTTCGTATCCCAGTAAACGTTCAAGGCCGGAAACTCGAACCAGCGCACAAGGAGCGGGGCGAGGCCGAGCAGCGACATGACAACCAGTCCGATCCGCACCGGCACGATGGCGCATTGCTTGGCATAGCGATCGAGGATGTGGTTCGGCACCAGGCTGGCGATCAGCAGCAGCGTGACGATCGTTCCTGGCCAATGGTTCGGCTGCGGTGCACTCAACGGCCATTCAGGCCAAGAGACCGCCAGGTAGAGATAGGCGGCTGCGGCGAGCGCAAAGCCGGTGCCCTCCAGAGCCATGAAAGCGAGCGTGCCCCACCAGGTCGGGCTGCGCGGACCATGCCCAAAGGTGGGGAGACCGGAAACATCTGTGACGGGACGCTCGTTCATTCCTCGTCCTCCAGATCACCTTTTGGCCAGAACCAGCCGATCAAGGTGACGGCGATTGGCAGGGCGCCCCACACGATGGCCCAGGGGGTGAAGATCGAATAGAGAAACGTGCCGCCTACGGCGAACGCTGCAAAGAGCGGCCAGATCGACGGTGTCGCCGATTTCTCGCGAATGTCGGGATGCGCTTCAGCGACTGTCGAGACCAGCAGCTCGCGCGCGTCGACGCGAAGCCCGGTCGCTACGGGAAGAGCGTCGCGCTCGGCCCAGAGTGGCTCCGCGTTGGTGACGACCGGAATGCGCGCGAAATTATAGCTCGGCGGCGGCGAGGGCGTTGCCCATTCCAGGGTGCCGGCCTCCCAGGGATTGTTGCCTGCCGCTGCGCCTTTCAACGCGCCATGCACAAGATTGAAGGTGAACAGGACGAAACTCAGGAAGAAGACCACCGCGCCTGCTGTTATGAACAGGTTGATGTTCCCCCAGCCAAGCTCGGCCGGATAGGTGTAGACCCTTCGCGGCATGCCCCACAGCCCCACGATGTGCATCGGGAAAAAGGCGGCGTTGAAGCCAATGAAGGCCAGCCAGAAATGCAAGCGGCCCAGGCGCTCGCTCATCATGCGGCCGGTGATTTTAGGAAACCAGAAATAGGCCGCACCCAGCAGCGGGAATACCGATCCGCCGATCAGCACATAGTGGAAATGCGCGACGACGAAGTAGGTGTCGTGCACCTGCAGATCCAGCGGTACGGAGGCCAGCATGACGCCGGTGAGACCGCCGATGACGAAGATGAAGAAGAAGCCGAACACGAACAACATTGGCGTGCGGATCACCGGTCTGCCGTCCCACATCGTTGCCAGCCAGCAGAAGATCTGTACGCCGTTGGGAATAGCGATCATCATGCTGGAAGCGGTGAAGAAGCTGGCGCCGAGCTTGGGCAGGCCTGTCGCGAACATATGGTGGACCCACAGGCCGAAGGACAGGAAGCCGACCGCGATCAACGACAGAACCATGCCGAGATGGCCGAACACCGGTCGCCGGGCGAAAGCCGGGATGATCGAGGAGACCATGCCGGTCGCCGGCAGGAAGATGATGTAGACCTCGGGGTGACCGAAGAACCAGAACAGATGCTGGAACAGCAAGGCATCACCGCCTTCGGCCGGGTTGAAGATGTGTGTGCCGACCAGCCTGTCGAGGATCAGGAATGTCGAGGTGATCATCACCGCGGGCATTGCGAAGACGATGACAAAGGAGGTGACCAGCATCGCCCAGACGTATAGCGGGATCTTGTCCAGCGACATGCCGGGAGCACGCTGCTTCAAGATCGTGACGATCGTCGCCACTGCCACAGCCAATGAAGACACCTCGGTATAGGTAATCATCTGCGCCCAGACGTCGGCGCGCTTGCCAGGGGCGAATTCGGGACCGGACAGCGGCACATAGGCGAACCAGCCGACGTCCGGCGCCATGTTGAGAGCGAAAGACACCCAGGCGAACAGGCCGCCCGAGACATAGACCCAGTAACTGAACGCATTCAGCCGCGGAAACGCGATGTTGCGGGTGCCGACCATCAGCGGCACGAGATAAATGCCGGTCGCCTGCACGATCGGTACCGCGAACAGGAACATCATCGTGACGCCGTGCATGGTAAACAGCTGGTTGTAGAGGTCCGGCCCGATCAGCCCACGCTGTGGTCCCGAGAGCTGAACACGCATAGCCACTGCGTTGAGCCCGCCCAGACACAGAAAGACAAAGGCAGTGATCAGATAGCGCCTGGCGATCACCTTGTGGTCGACGCTCGACAGCGCGCCGACGATGCCCGGGGGCGTACGCCAGGTGCGCTCCAGCCACCGCTGGAGATCGGCTTGCTCCATACCGGTATCGCGCGGTCCGTCATGCTCGGGAGCGAGATCTCCCTTTGCTTGCGCCTCCGCCCGCAGGTCACGTCCGCTCGTCAGGTCGGCGCTGGTCATTTCAGCCCCTCGAGGTAGGCAATGATGGCATTGAGCTCGTCGCCATTGAGAGCCGTTACAGGCATGTGGGAGCCGGGCTTGATGCCTTGCGGGTCGGCGATCCAAGCGGCGAGATTGCCGCGGCTCATCGTCAGCGTTCCGGCTGCGAGAGTTTGCCGGCTGGCTATATGGGTAAGATCGGGCGCTACCGTGCCACCTGCGGGTGTGCCGCCGATCCTGTGGCACATCACGCAGGGCCGCTGGAGGAAAAGATCCGCGCCGGCCTTGGCTTCGGCATTGGTCGGAGCGGCGGCAGGCCGCAACTGGTCGTCCAGCCAGGCATCGAACTGCGGCCGCGGCTCGGCAATGATGAAGGTGCCCATGTTGGCGTGCTGCGCGCCGCAGAACTCAGCACATTGACCACGATAGACGCCTGGCTTGTCAGCCCTGATGTCCAGCACATTCATATGTCCGGGGATGAGGTCGAGCTTGCCGGCAAGGCTCGGCACCCAGAAGGAGTGGATTACGTCTGTTGAAGTCAAAAGAAGCCGAACCGGCTCGCCGGCCGGAATATGGATTTCGTTCGCCGTCGTCAGGATGCGGCTTGGCTGGGCATTCTCGTAGCGCACTTCCCACCACCATTGATGGCCGGTCACGCGGACCGTCAGCGCCTCATCCGAGCCGATCCCGGCAAGCGTCCTGTTGGCGAAAAAGCTCAACAGGGTCAGCCCAATTAGGATCGCCGCAGTCACCCCAACCGCGGTCAAGACCACGCGCATTTTGCGATGTTCGGAAGCGAGGTCGAGCACGAGCGGATCTTTTCCTGTTCGAACTCGCTGGAACAGGGTGGCGACCAGCACGACCATCACCAGCATCCACACGGCCGCGCACAGGGCAGTGAAAAACCAGATCAGCCAGGCGAGCTCGCCCGCGGCCGGGCCTTTCGGATCGAGAGCGGACTGCCAGCCGCTGCAACCTGAAAGCGCCAGGAGAGCGGCTGCGCAACTCGCTTTGGGAAAAAATCGTTTCACGGCGATTTCCCCAGCGTCGCGGCATCGGGGAGGCGATTTTCCGACGGATGGACCATCATGTCGTCGTTACGCTGTGGTGCGGCGGAGGAGGGGGCGTTGCCGCTCAGCGAACGTACGAAGGCTGCAAGCTCCCAAATCTGATCATCGGGTATCTTGTTTCGGAAGCTAGGCATGCCGTTAGGCCGCCCGTCCCGGATAGTTGCGTGGATACTCTCGATCGAGCTGCCGTAAACCCACTTCTCATCCATCAGCGCCGGTCCCATGCCGCCGCCGCCATTGGCATGGCACCCCGAGCAATTGAACCAGCTGAACAGGCGCTTGCCCTCGCTAAGATGAAAGGCGTTGGCCTCGAAGCTGGCCGCCTTGTTGTCGCTCGGGAGCGGCCTTTGGCCGCCTGGCTCCAGCGCAGTCACCGGCGTTGGCTGTTGGCCGGACCCAAGGGCCGATTGCGGACGTGTGTCGCGCTCTTCCCGCTGGCAAGCGGCAAGGGCCAGCATCGCCGACAAGAGCACGGTGAGGTTCCGCCTCATCGGTCCGCGCTCCCGCCGGTATCAAGGCGCGGCACACCGTATCGGGCCAGGGTCGCGTCGATCTCAGCCTTGTGCTTGGCAAGGGCTGCATCCACTTCGTCGCGCAGCCCGTCGTCCCCGCGTCGGACGCCCATGGAGATGTCGTAGACCATTGGCAATTGAGGCCCGTCGATTCGAGGTGTCACGGGCGTGATGCGCAGCGGTGTCTTCTGCTTGGCGGCGAAATAACCAGCGAGCGGGCCCCAGACGACGGCAACATCGATCTCGCCGCTGGCCACCGCCTCGACAATGCGCGCGGGCGGGTTGGGAGCCGAATAGTCGCCATAGACTGGATAGCCGACGAGATGACCGACAATGCCGCGGCGGCCGAGTGCCTGGGCCGGTGGGGAGTTGGCCCCGTCATCGCCGATGAGCTGCACGCCGATGCGTAGAGTGCGCAGGCGTGGATCGTTGAAAGACGTGATCTCGGGACTGTCCCGCCGCGTCACGAAGACATAGGTCGAGCGGTAATAGGGAGCGGTGGCGCGGAGAATTTCGAGATTGGCGGGAGTGCCAGGTATGAGATCGCACAGGCCTGCCTTGAGCGTGTTGCGAACGAAACCGCGGCGTTGGGCCCACCAGGTATAGGAAAGTCTTGCATCCAGCTCTTTGGCGATGATCTGGGCAATCTTGTTTTCGAAGCCCTGTCCAGCGGCGTTGGAAAACGGCATGTTGTTAGGGTCGGCACATACCTTGAGTTCACGTGCGTCGGCGGCAACCGCGAAGAGCAGCGAGGCAAACGCTACCACCGCGGCCACAAGACGCCCGTTCGCCTCGCGTCTTCGAACTGCCTTCAACTCGAAAGCATCAGGGGAGCCGGAACACATAGAGCGTGCCTCCCGCCGTGGTCGCGTTCTTCAGGTCTTTCATCGCATTGACGAAGCCGAGCGCGGCGGTAGCGTCGCGCGGGTCGAGGTCGCCCGATACGATCGCGCCGGCCCAACCGCCGACGCCCGACAGGATCGCGACGTATTGGTGCCCGTCGGGGCCGCGATAGGTGACCGGCTGGCCGATGATCCCGGACGAGGTCTTGAACTGCCAAAGCAATTCCCCTGTCCTTGCGCTCACAGCTTTGAACCAGCCCTCCATTGTGCCGTAGAACACGACGTTGCCGGCGGTGGCGACCGCGCCACTCCACACCGGAAAATTCTCTTTAAGGTTCCAAGCCGGCTTTGCGGCCGCGATGTCCCAGGCGGTGAAGGCACCGCGGTTGCCACCCGGGCCCGGGATCATGCGCACATTCATGCCGACATAGGGGGTGCCGGCGATGTAGTTCACCTCGAGGCCTTCTTCGTCCATGCACAGATTGTTGTGTGGGATGTAGAGCAGTCCTGTCTTCGGCGAGAACGCAGATGGCTGCCAATCCTTGAGCCCGGATGCTGTCGGGCAGATATCCCGGATCACCCTGCCGGTGCCGGTTTTCTTGTCCGGGTTTTCGATCAGGCGCCCGGTTTTCAGATCGACGCCCTTGCTGGAATTGACGGCCCCATAGGGTGTCGCTGACAGGACTTCCCCGGTGGTCCGATCCAGAATGTAGAGATAGCCGTTGCGCTCCGGGCGGACGAGCACTTTGCGCGGCTTACCCTGCCAATTCATATCGAGCAGGATCTGCTCGTTGATGCCGTCGTAGTCGTGCAGGTCGTGCGGGCTCCATTGGTAGAACCATTTCGCGGCTCCGGTATCGGGATCGCGCGCGAAAATCCCGGAGGTCCATTTGTTGTCGCCGGGCCGAAGGTCCGGATTCCACGGCCCTGGATTGCCGGTCCCGTGATAGATCAAGTTGAGGTCCGGATCGTAAGAGATCCAGCCCCACATGTTGCCGCCGCCGATCTTCCAGGCTTCCGGCGGCCATGTGGTCACGCCAAGGTCTTTGCCATTGTCCATTTCGTAGTGCGGCTTGAAATCCGGCCCGATCAGCACGTCCTTGTCCGGTCCGGTGCCGTAAGCCGTCCAGACGACATGTCCGTCGCCCGCGTCCAGCGCCTTGACCCAGCCGCGCACACCCATCTCGCCGCCGGAATTGCCGACCAGCACTTTGCCCTTCACCACAAGCGGCGCCATGGTTATGGTCTCGCCGATATTGATGTTGCCGACATGGGCGTTCCACACCGGTTGGCCAGTGGCGGCATCCAGCGCGATCGTGTGACCATCCAGCGTGTTGAAGAAGAGGCGCCCGTCGGCGAAGACCGCACCGCGGTTGACCACGTCGCAGCAGGCAACGCCCTGCGCGGCAGGCTCAGGATTTGGCTCGTACTTCCATTTCATCGGCGCGCCCGGTTTGGAAAGATCGAGCGCGTAGACGATGTTTGGAAAAGGTGTCACGATATACATCGTGTTGCCGACGACGAGTGGCGCCGCTTCCTGACCCTTGTTCACTCCGGTCGAAAAAGTGAAGGCAACTTGAAGGTTCTTGACATTGTCCTCGTTAATGTCCGCCAGTTCGCTGTAGCGCGTCGAGGCATAATTCTTAGCCGGCATTGTCCATTGGCCGTCATCAGGTGGCGCGGCCGCGGCGGGCGGTGTGATGGCGGGTGTCACCGCGGACTGCGCGGCCGCGGCGTTCAGCAATGAGCAGCCTGCGGCCAGCACCAGCCACTTCAACGGCCTAAAGTCGAAACCGCGGCCCCTTTCCGCTCCTCGGCCGTCTGGTGTCGCAGATGCGTATTTCCCCGCCACTTTCAGAGATCCCCTCATTTGCGGATCGAACCTCCCACTCCGGCGCCGAGTTCGGCCGCGACGTCCGCCTCGGTTCCCGCGCACAACGGATGACCCCAGCCGGAGGCGCTCTTTCCGCCAGGATCGAGATCGTAGACGATGGCGTCCTTGGCGTTGGGGTTGACGCCCGCCGGAACCTTGTCCAGGCCCAGGGCCGCACGCAGGCGCCAAGCGACATTGTGATCGGCGCAGGAGGAGTCGCCGCTGATGCCAAGCCCGCCGACAATCGTTTTGCCGTCGTAGAGAGCAAGGCCGCCGCCAAATGCCACGACGCCGCCGATCGGCTTGCCAATCAGCGGATCGCTCGCACTCCCAAAGTTCTTGCTGTCGCCGGCATAAGCGGCTGCCTGGTTGACAGGATTGGTAAGCTGCAAGCCGAACAAGGGGCCACCCGGCTGAACAGAAGCATATAGATTCGCCGTCGAGAGAGCCATCTGGGCAACGCTGAGCCCGTTGGCCGTGCTGGCCTTTTCGGCTGCGATCAGCCGGCTGCCGGGCCACTGCGCATCGCTGGTGGGGCCGCTGAAAGCAACGGCGCAAACTGTCCCGTCACGCGTAACGATCGCCGCCCATTCATTGGTCTCGAAGCCGCCATTGGCGGGGCCTCCGCTTGCTTTGACGTTTGCCTTGAGGGCAGCCAGGAGCTTGGCGTGGTCGGCGGGGCAGGGTAGCTGTGCCCAGGCCCTGCTTTGCAGCAATGCACAATTAACGAGTACCAGGAGGCTGAAAGCCAGGGAGGAAAGCTGTGGGCGACCCATGATCCGGAGCATTCGTTGAACACAATGTGGAAAGTGGGAGCGCTCACAGAGCAAGGAATCCTCGCCCGATCCCTTGGCAAACTGAGCTATGTTCCCACGCTTTCAATGGAACTCGGACGAGGCCCCTATGTTCCTAATTCCTGAAATTATGATGGAAGGCACAGACGTTGCGACCATGGGCAGCAGTTCACTCTGCCGCCGACCGTGAGCGGGCCGATATAGACATTGCCGGGCCAAACAGCTCGACTAGTTCCTCACGGCTCTTCGCACCTATGGATTTTCGACGCCTGAAAGTGCGGACGCTATGCGCAAGATAACCGAACCGATGGACAGGCGGTTTTGCGCCCAGGCCACAGACCTGGAACAGCGTTATGGCATCATCTGAGCCTGATGCGCATCCATCGCTCCCATGTTCTGGCTGAGATGGTTCATGATCCACACCGAGCCCAAAACGACCAAGGTCACGATCAGCACACCGAAAGCGAGCGCGAGCACGTTGTTGGTGTTGTCAGGTCCTGTCGTCAGGTGCAGGAAAAAGACGAGATGGACGCCCATTTGTGCGATGGCAAGCACCGTCAGGGCCGAGATCACGGCCGGCTGGTAAATTAGATCGGTTTGTGCCGCAATGAAGGACGCCACTGACAACAGGATTGCCAGGCCAAAGCCCAGCAGATAGCCGGAAAGGCCTCCCGCCACCTCGTGTTCCTCGCTGCGTTCTTCGCCTGGTGCGGAATCGCGGCGGTCAAGCATGTCCTCGTTCCGGCTGTCCATTTCGCTCATGATGACGCTCCCAGCAGATAGACCAGGGTGAAGATGGCGATCCAGATAATGTCCAGCGCGTGCCAGAACAGGCTGAAGCAGTGAAGCCGGCGCAATATGTCGGGACGAAAGCCTTTTATCCAGAGCTGCGCCATCATGGTGCCGAGCCAAAGCAGGCCAAGTCCAACATGGGTTCCGTGGCAGCCCACAAGGGCGAAGAACGCGGACAGGAAGGCGCTGCGTGATGGGCCCGCCTGCTCATTCACCATGGCCGCGAATTCCTGCACCTCCAGGAACAGGAAGGCCGCACCAAGCAGGCCGGTCACCAGCAACCAGAACTGGGCGGCGGCCATTGACCGGCGGTGGGTCGCGAGCATCGCAAGGCCGCCGGTGAAGCTCGAGGTGAGCAGCAGCGCCGTCTGTGCCGCGACGCGCGTCAACTCAAACAGCTCCTTGCCTGTTGGCCCGCCCGCCGCCGAATTGGACAGGACGGCATACGCGGCGAAGAAAGCCGAGAACATTATGATGTCCGACAACAGGAAGATCCAAAAGCCGTAGGCAACCGTGACGAACTTCGAGGCCGGGCCTCCCTCGCCGTGGCCGGTCGCCGAGAATACGTGATGGCCATGCCCTGCGGTGCGGCCCAGCCGGTAGGGATCGCGCGTTGCGGTGCCGGCGGGGATGTCGCTCATGCCACACGCTCGCGTCTACGCATCCAGGCAAGCTGGGCTGCCTTGCGGTCAAGATCGATGCGGCCGACCTCGTCGGCAGGGATCTCGTAATCGCCATGCTCGCGCCAGGCGAATACAACGAAGGTGGCATAGGCCCCGATGAAGCCGACAACCGCCAACCACCAGATGTGCCAGATGAGCGCGAAGCCAATCAGAGTGCTGAAGAAGGCGGTGACGAAGCCTGTGGGGCTATTGCGCGGCATCTCGATCGCCTCGTAGTCCTCTTCGGTCTCCTGACTCTGCTCGTCCATTGCCCTTTGCTTGATGGTCCAGTAGGGCTCCTCGTTTTCGACATGCGGCAGCCGCGCGTAGTTGAAGACGGGCGGCGGCGAGGATGTCGACCATTCCAGCGAGCGCCCGTCCCAAGGGTCGCCGGTCTCGTCGCGCAACTCGTCGCGATGCCTGATCGAGACGACGAGCTGCGTGATCTGGCATGCGGCGCCGACGATCATCACCACGATTCCGAAGGCCGCCACGACAAGCCACGGCGCCCACATATCCATGTCGATATGCTGAAGGCGGCGGGTCATGCCGAGAAGGCCGACGATATAGAGCGGCACGAACACCAGAATGTAGCCGGCAAGCGTGACCCAGAACGCCGCCTTGCCCCAACCCTCATGCAGCCGGAACCCGAAGGCTTTCGGGAACCAGTAGGTGAAGCCGGCAAAGGCCGCGAACAGCACGCCCGAGATGATGACGTTGTGAAAATGCGCCACGAGAAAGAGCGAATTGTGCAGCATGAAATCGGCCGGCGGAACGGCGAGCAGCACGCCGGTCATGCCGCCGATGATGAAAGTGGTGACAAAGCCCAGCGCCCACAGCATTGGCGTTTCGAAGCGCACGCGCCCGCCATACATGGTGAAGAGCCAGTTGTAGATCTTGACCCCGGTGCCGACGGCGATAACCGAGGTGGCGATGCCGAAAGCCGCATTGACATCAGCGCCGGCGCCCATGGTGAAGAAGTGGTGCAGCCAGACCATGAAGGAGACGATGCAGATGAACATCGTCGCCGCAACCATCGAACGATAGCCGAACAGCGGTTTCGACGAGAAGGTCGAGAAGATCTCCGAATAGATCCCGAAGGCGGGAAGCACGAGGATGTAGACCTCGGGGTGACCCCAGGCCCAGATGAGATTGACGAACATCATCTGGTTACCGCCGGCTTCGTTGGTGAAAAAATGGAAGCCGAGATAACGGTCGAGGGTTAGCATGGCCAGGGTTGCGGTAAGGATAGGGAATGCGGCGACGATGAGCATGTTGGAGGCAAGCGAGGTCCAGCAGAACATCGGCATGCGCAGATAGCCCATGCCTGGCGCACGCATCTTGAGGATGGTGGTCGCCAGGTTGACGCCCGTGAGCAGGGTGCCGACGCCGGAGATCTGGATCGACCACAAATAGTAGTCGACGCCGACGCCTGGCGAGTAGGTCGTCTCCGACAGCGGCGCATAAGGCAGCCACCCGGTGCGCGCGAACTCGCCGACGACGAGCGAAATGTTGACAAGCAGCGCGCCGGTCGCGGTCAGCCAGAAGCTGACTGAGTTCAGCGTCGGGAAGGCGACGTCGCGGATGCCGAGCTGCAGCGGGATGACGAAATTCATCAGCCCAATGACAAAGGGCATCGCGGCGAAGAAGATCATGATCGTGCCGTGGGCCGAAAAGACCTGGTCGTAGTGCTCCGGCGGCAGGTATCCCGGCCCGTGGATGGCGAGCACCTGCTGGGTGCGCATCATGACGGCGTCAACGAAGCCGCGCAGAAGCATCAGTGCCGCCAGCACGATATACATGACGCCGATCCGCTTGTGGTCGACGGAGGTTATCCACTCATGCCAAAGATAAGGCCAGTAGCCTTTGATCGTTACCCAGATCAGAACGGCGGCGGCGGCCAGGAAGACGATCAGGGCCGCGCCGAGCGGAATAGGCTGGTCAAAGGGAACGGCCGACCAGTCGAGCTTGCCGAGCATCGTCATCCTCCTTCATCGTGCTGGTGAGCCATGGGCGGCGCTCCCGCCTTGGGCTCAGCTTTCGGGCTCACCTGCGGCTCTCCGGCGGCGGTTCCAGCAGGTCCCGGCCCCGGAGGTAGCGTCTGGTGCACGACCGCATCGAACAAGCCCGGCTGCACATGGCCGAACGAGGATGCCGGCGCGTTGATGCTTTGCCTGGCAAGCTGGCGATAGGCGCTGGCGTTGAGCACGCCGCCTCCGCCATGCAAGGAGGAGGCCCAACTGGCGAAGGCGTCAGCCGAGACTGCCCTGACACGGAAATTCATGTCCGAAAAGCCATCGCCACTGAAATGCGCCGACAGGCCGAAATACTCGCCCTCGCGATCAGCCTGCAGGTTGACCTCGGTCTGCATGCCGTTCATGGCATAGACCATGCTGCCGAGCTGGGGCACAAAGAAGGTGTTCATGACGCTGGCCGAGGTCAATCTGAAACGCACCGGCATGCCGGTTGGAATAACCAGCTGGTTGACCGTTCCGACACCTTGATCGGGATAGAGGAACAGCCACTTCCAGTCGAGCGCCACCACTTGGATTTCGAGTGGCGGCCGGCTGGAGTCGATCGGCTTGCGAGGATCGAGATGGTACGATCCATAATAGATCAAGCCACCGAGGAAGAGGATGGTCAGCGTCGGAATCGACCAGACGATGAGCTCGATCCGGCCGGAATAGGTGAACTCTGGATCATACCGAGCCCTGCGGTTCGAGGCACGGTATATCCAGGCGAAGGCAAGCAGCGCGACCAGCGTCGGAATGACGATGACCAGCATGACGGCCAGTGAGTTCAGGAGGATCGTGCGGTTCCCCGCGCCGACCGGTCCCTGCGGGTCGAGCACGCCTCCCGCGCAACCCGACAGGGTTACCGCCGCGAAAATCCAGAGAAGCGATAGGCCTCGACTACAACGGTGTAACACTGGAAAACATCTTAGCCAGCCGCCGTCCCGGGGATGAGTACCTGCATAACTGAGGCGCGGGCTGCTTGTTCCGCAAAGATGCGCTTTTGTCTCCAACGGCGAAGGGCGCTGCATCGAGATGACGGAGCGTCTCGCGCGCCCCATGCTCCGATCTCAACTTGTTCTACGTCAGCGTTACGGCAAGCTGGCGCCCGTGTGGTCGGCCTGCCTTGTCGGCCACGCAATTCGCCTCAACATTTCGCGAAAAGAGACCGCGCCTAACGTGCTGCAGGCTGGATGCTTCTCCTGCGGAAACGGACAGCAAATGTCCAACTCGGGGGTACCGCCGGTGCTACGGCGAACGCGAGCCCTACAAGATGCAACCCAACCTCGGGCGAGACGCCGTTGCGCGCTGGGACGTTTCGCGATCACGCAATATCGGTTGGCTTGGCTCTTAAAGGTTCCGCCCCCGTGTGCTCCTCCCCGGCGAGCTGTTGAGCCCGCGGCTCGCGATCCGCGTCGGCACGTCTCCGATTGCCTGCTATGTAGGTGCGATTTCAGGCAACCAACTCGAGCTGCCAGCATTGATTTGGGATAGTCTCGGGAGAAATGCCATGCTGCAATTAAACCTGCCTCGAGAAGTTGCAATCGGTGATGAAGTTGCCCTGACGAGTACGGTCATGGACATGCTTCCCAGTGGGCGCGCCAGGGTGAGCATCCCCTCCTATGATCGTCCTTATGCGATCGATGCGCCCCCCAGAACTCACGTCGGAGACAAAGTCGTTCTTGTTGGGGACGTCACTCGGGTCGATCCTGAAACCAACAAGCTGAGCGTACGGATTGACTGTGGCGGGGTGGTTACCGTCCACAAATCGGCGATCATAAGGCTCAAGAAAAATTGCGCGGCCCGAAATGGCTGACGCATCACCCTGCGACGTAAGGCTCGCCAACGAGGCCGAGCTCGCGGGATGGGATTATCCACGCCATCTCACCGCGCCAGCCTTACCGACGGGCTGCGCTCGATGAAGCTTGACCCCAACCCGCGCGCTGTATCGGCTACGGGAAGCCCTGTGCGACGAGCCGTGACAGGCATGATCGAGATAGGTCGCGACGCTCCGCGTCCCATATGGCGTGACTGGTGAGGGGAGATGCCACACTGGGTTCGCGGTACCTGGATTCTCTTGAAGGACGCCGTCACCGGCTTCATCGACGATAATGCGTTGAGCCACGGGGCGGCGGTGGCTTTCTACGCCACGACATCGCTGGCGCCGATCCTTCTGATCGTCGTGGCGATCGCCGGTCTGGCCGTGGGCAAGGATGCGGCCCAGCTCGCCCTGTCAGCGGAGATATCCGGCGCGATGGGCGCGCAGAGTGCCGATCTGCTCAAGGCGACGATCGAGACGGCTTCGCACAGATGGTCCGGGACGCTTGCCACGCTCATCGGATTGGTGACGCTCTTCTTCACTGCCTCCGGTGTTTTCGGTGAGATGCAACAGTCGTTGAACGAGATCTGGAAGGTAAAAGCCGACGGCCTGTCGCTTTCGCGCCTGGTGCGGGCGCGGGCGGCAAGCCTCGGCCTGGTTGCCGCGTTGGGCTTCATGCTGCTGGTATCGCTGGCGGCAAGCGCAGCGATCACCGCGCTGAGCGATGTCATCAATCACCACCTGCCGTTCGGCGAACTGGTGCTCGGCACCGTCAACACCGTTGTCTCTTTCTTGCTAATTGGGCTGCTCTTCGCCGCGATCTACAAGGTCTTGCCGGATCGCACGCTCAAATGGCGCGATGTTGCCGTCGGTTCGGTGGTTACTGCGTTGCTGTTCACCATCGGCAAGTCGCTGATCGGCTGGTATATCGGCACCAGCGCGATAGCGACTTCCTACGGAGCGGCAGGCGCGCTTATGGTGGTGCTGCTTTGGGTCTACTATTCAGCGCAGATATTCCTCTTCGGTGCAGAAATTACGCGCGCTTACTCGGTCAGGCGCGGAAGCCGGCCAGACCTTGCGCCGGTAGTGGCGTTGAGCGGCGACAAGATAGACACGCCGCGCCGGCCTGAGGTGCATGACGGCGAGATCGGCGCATGGATTGTGGTAAGCAGCCTGATCACCGCGCTGCTCTCGCATTTGTCGCGGCGAAAGCAGGATTGACGCCGCGCGGGGGCACCGTTGGCATGGAAAGCCGCACCATCCGTGATGCGATCGCGTGCGTCGATGCTGATCAGGCGGGCGGAACGGAACGATCTGGCTGACGTTTGTGCCAAGGATCGGCGCGACAGGAGGACTGCATGGCGGCCCCACGAGCAGTTTGGAAAGGGTTTCTGAAAGTCGGGTCCGTGTCGTGCGGAGTGAAGCTTGTGGGTGCAACCAGTGAGGCATCGAAAATCCACTTCAAGATTTTGAATCGGAAAGATGGATTGCCCGTCAAGGCTGCCTATGTTGACGAAGAGACGGGCGATGTCGTCGATAGCGAAAACCAAGTCAAAGGCTACGAGGCAGACGCGGGCGATTTCATCAAGGTCGAACCGGACGAGATCAAAAAGCTAAAGATGACGTCTGAGCACACGCTTGAGGTCGACGAGTTTGTCGCCATCAAGGATATCGATACTCGCTACCTGGAAAAGCCTTATTACCTGATCCCTGCCGACGGTGCTTCCACCGAGGCCTTCTCCGTGCTGCGCGAAGCGATGGCCAAGAAGGGCGTGGCGGCGCGGTCCTGCGTGGTGCTGTACCAACGCGGGCGCGAAGTCGTGATACAGCCATATGGCAAGGGAATGCTGCTTACCGAGTTGCGGACCCATGACGAGATGATCTCGGAAGAGACCGTATTCAAAGACCTGGAAAGCCATGAATATGACCAGGAACTGCTCGAAATCGCAGGCCTGCTGATCGACAAAAAAGTGACCAAGTTTGATCCGTCGAAATTTGAAGACACCTACGAGGATGCGCTCATCGCGTTGATTGACGCAAAACGCAAGGGCAAGCAGCCGCCCAAACCGGTGCTCCCGCCCAAGGAGAACGTTATCGATCTGGCGTCGGTTCTCCGCAAGAGTCTCGCCAAGGAAGGGATCAAGGACCGCCCCAAAGCCAAAGCCGGACGCAAATCGGCATAGTCGCGGATCTGGTTGTCTGCTTTCTTCGAATTATGACCGAAAACGATCCTGTGCCGGGATCAGAAAAGATCGATTGGTCGCTCGGGCTCGGGGCTTCCGCCCGAGTCATTCGCGCGGTGCAGGGGCGCGTCGCCTTTAACCCCAAGATGCACGTCCCATCGACTGCGAAAAGGCGGGCTTTGCAGACAGGCGGTGACGGCTGCCGCCCCTTCAGTCAATAATGTGCTTCTTTTCACATGGAGATACTCACCGAAAGATACATTGATCAAATCATATTGTTCGATTTTGGGGTCGAAAGGGGAATCGCCAACATATGCACGTCGCAATAAGGAGAATTGGACGAGATGCAATTCATTGGGATAAATTGCACATAACGCAATGACTCGATGAATTGTAGGTTGAGCGGGCAACAAAGGCATTGCGAACATCTGTCGTCTTGTCTGTGATTTAACCATAGCTGGTACACGAAAAGGCAATTGGTGATCGTCGGGCCGGGCTAGCGCTATTCCTCCGCGGTTTGGAGATGGTGCGTCCGCTCCCGAATGTGCCCAGCGTCGCGATACAAGCGGCGTGAGTTGGATGTCCAAGAGAGGGCTTGCAGTGCACCAACGTGCATATCTCGACGAGTGTTGGTGTTGCCGGAACCGTGGTCGACCAGGCAGGGAGAACTCAGATGTACACTCATATCCTCGTGAGCACGGATGGCTCCGAC
Organism: Mesorhizobium sp. B1-1-6; assembly: GCF_006443035.1. Lineage (NCBI taxonomy): Bacteria > Pseudomonadati > Pseudomonadota > Alphaproteobacteria > Hyphomicrobiales > Phyllobacteriaceae > Mesorhizobium > Mesorhizobium sp. B1-1-6. The sequence continues at coordinate 62,651 of NZ_VFWR01000015.1, forward strand.
GTCGCCAGGAAGGGCGTTGAGCAGGGGATAGCCCTGGCGAAAGCCTTGGCTGCCAAGGCGACAGTTGTCACGGTCACGGAGCCAATGCTGATTGACTATGGAACCGGATTTACCTCCGGGTCTATTCCTTCGCAGGAGGAGGTTGATAGTTTTGAGGCCGCGAGCAAGGAATTCGCAGGGCAAGTCCTCGATCAAGTCAGGGAGGCAGCCGACCGGATGGGGGTTTCCGCAGAATTTCTACATGTCCCGGATACCTACCCGGCCAAGGCGATTATCGACACCGCCAAGTCACGAGGCTGCGACCTGATTGTGATGGCTTCCCATGGCCGTCGTGGCATCAGAAAGCTTTTGCTGGGAAGCCAGACGTCGGAGGTTCTCGCGGATGGAAGTGTGCCTGTATTGGTCGTGCGGTAGCCAAACGAAACCGGAGAAGCGCCGGCTTCCTTTGCGCTCAACCTTCCGGAGAGACGGTGTCCTGTGACGAGGATGTCTCCACGCGTCGGCCTCGGCATTTAGAGGTGCCGCTCAATGGCATTCATGATTGCCGCAGGCTAGACAACGATAACGCGCGCGCCGTTGCGCACCGTTCCGAAGAGTTCAAAAATATGCTCGTTCAACATCCTGATGCAGCCGGATGATGCAGCTTTTCCAATGGTCCACGGCTCATTGGTCCCATGAATGCGATACAGCGTGTCCTGGCCATTGCGATACAGATACAGCGCCCGGGCGCCGAGAGGATTGTTTGGGCCTCCCGGAACGCGCTGCGGCAAGCTCGGATTACGGCGTCGCATGTTGGCGGTGGGGGTCCAGGTCGGCCATTGGGCTCTTCGTTCAACGATGGCCTCTCCACCCCATCGCTGTCCATCCCGACCGACAGCGATGCCGAAGCGGATCGCCCTGCCTGCGTCTTCGACATAGTACAGGAAGCGCTCCTGCTTGTTGATTAGGATTGTTCCGGCGGTTTCCCTACCCAAGTAAGGCACTGTTTGCCGACGGAATTGCTGGGGGATGCGCGTCTTGTCTACGAGAGGGATGTCAAAAGGCTTATCTGGAATTCTCCCGATATACCAACTCTTTTGGGAAGCTTCCGCATGCCCGGACAGCGCCAGAAATGATATTCCCCCAACGATCACGGATCGTCTGCTCAAAGAATTCACCAAATGAACCTCCGAAATTTAATGACTTCTTGGCTGGCATTTTATGAGCTTCGATGAGCCTGCGCTATCGGGACAAACATTTCTGACATCGGCCTCTCCGCTGAGGGTGCAATCTCTTATGTCATACGAGCGCCTCGTCAGACTGCGTGGTGTTCCCGGCGGGCAGTTCGAACCGGCGTCCAATCTCCAGCTTCGCCAAGGAATGGGTTCACTCTTGTCTTCGACAAGATTACCTCAGCCGAAGACTCCAATCACGTAGTCGAAAGCTGATGGCTGAGAAGGCAATTGTTGGCCAGGAGGCTGTTCAGAGAAGGTTTGCCGTTGTTCGACCGCTCCGCCAACGGAGGGTGCTTGAGGCCCAGCCAGCCCGCCTCCCGCGCCTCTTTGGGCGAGATTCCGAACTCGCGCCTGAATGTCCGGCTATATGTCGAGGGATCCATGAAGCCCCACTCCTCCGCAATGCTCGAAATCGGGCGTCCATCCGCGATGTTTCCGAGCGCGTCCCTCGTTTTCAGCAGCCGCTGTCGCCGGATATAGTGCGAGATTCCTCCGGCTGGTTCGAAAATCCGATAAAGTCGAGAGCGTGAAATGCCGAGGTCTTGCGAGAGCTTTCCCGGTGTCAGATTCCGGTCGGCCAGATTGGCTATTATGATCTTGTTCGCGCGGGCCATGATGACCGCGTCGATCGGCTCCTGTGCTTCGAAAAAGTGATCCCGGGACGGGGAAATGCACGCGGCAAGCAGGCTGGTGGTCGCCGATGCGACATACGGGACGTCGCTTTCCGTGCGATGGGGGAAGGAATGATAGAGCAGCAGAACATAGTCGGCGACGAATGCGGCCATCTCGGGCCGGATATCGAGCGTGAAGGGTTGCGAGAAGGCGAAATCCCGCGGAAGGAATAGCGCAAGGACACCGTCATCCTCACCCTGGTCTTCATGGGGTGCACCCAGGCATTGCCAGCGCAGCTGTCCCATTCTTGGCGTGCCGCCGCCCGCGGGGATTGTCTGGGGCACCGAAAGAGCCCAGTGGTCGAACACCGGATTCTTTCTGCTGCGCCACCGCCGACGGTACCCCATCCCGGGGTATTCGATGAAAGCCAGCACGAGGCTCTCCAACCGCCACGCCCGCTCGCGCGCAGAGAACGAGCCGAACTCGTCTCGCAGCAATTCGACGTCGGCTATATTTGAGTGCCAACTCCGGAAAAGGTCGAATTGCTCGGGCGGTGGCGCCTGCGAGGTATCAACGTCTACGACGCATCTTAGAGGTTCTGGGGTCCCGATCGTTTCGCTTTCGCTGACAATTGATGGCTTGTCTTGCATTGAGGCAAACTCATTGCTTGAAAGAGGGTGACGGCAACCCCATGGAATTCTCGATCAAGAGACCAGACGTATCGGGCTCATCCCCGGCGGATGTAGCCGCGGCGAGATCGAGGTTATGGGACTTGAAATCCTGACACCCGCACCTGCTTGGGTGGTATAGAACCAGTCGACAAGAACATCTCGCCCAGCCAGCAGAATCGATGATGTGCGGATGTCGGCAGCGTGTATGGCAACTGCTCCAGCGATCGGCTCGCCAAGAGTATCGCTTCGTACTGTTACCTCCATCACAAGCTCCTATCGAGCTAGCAGATCAACAATGAACGATGTGCTTTTCGCAAGGAGACGGTCCTGACAATTAAAAATCCAGAGTGGAGTTATCGAAAATCGTGATGCTAATGACGAGGACACGGCCGAGCTTAAACGGTCATCGATTTTTGAAAAATATGCGAGGAATCCATAATATGGGTTTGACGTATATTTCTTGTAGCTTGTGGGATGATCTCCAGGCGCCCCGACCTAGGCCAGGAATCCGTCACTGTCTTGAAGAAAGGGACAATCCCAATGAATTGTTGATCAGAAGGTTGCTCAGGATGCCAGCATCCGCGAGGGGCTCATCCACAGTCAGCCAGGTCGAATGCTTGACGCCCTGCCACCCGAGTTCGCGCGCTTCCCTTGGAGAGATGCCGAACTCTGTTTTGAACATCCGGCTGTAGGTAGACGGATCTTGGAAGCCCCATACTTCGGCAATGCTGGAGATCGTTCGCCTGTCCGAACTGTCCGCTAGAGCGTCGCGCGTTTTCAGCAGCCGCTTGCGCCGCACATAGTTGGACACACCGCCCACCGGCTCGAAAATCCGGTAGAGACGGGAGCGTGAGACACCGACCGCACGGCAGAGTTTGTTGGGCGTCAAGTCGGGATCGCTCAACCTCTCTGCGATACGCTTGGCAATCCGAGCGGCAGACACCGCGTTCACAGGCCCTTGCGCCTCTGCCAGATGATCTTTTGTCGGCATAAGAGCAGCCGCGGAAATGTTGGCAGTCGCGGTGACGATATGAGGCAGATCCGCTTCTCTCAAATGAGGAAGTGAGCGGTGCAGCAGAACGGCGTAGTGCGCAAGAAAATCCAGTGCCTCGTCGCTGACTTCGATTTTCGATGATCTGGTTGCCGGCCATGTGCGGGGCAGAAACAGTGTGATGAACAGATCATCGTTGCTCACTCCAACATCGGGCAAGGCCAGACACCTCATGCGGGGCCGACGAGATATCATCTCGCCGGCAGCAGACTGCGAGAACGGCACGGACAGCATCCAGTGATCCAACAGGGACCGTCTGCGATGTTCCCATTGTATCTCGTAGCCGGAGCCTGGGATTTCGATGGAACTCAACGCCAGATCGCCCAACTGCCATACCTGATGACGAGCCGGGAACACGGCGTGCTCGGCCCGAAGAAGCTGTATTTCGGCAACCCCGGCAAACCATGATCGATAGAAATCAAACTGTTCGGCTGGGGGTGCCGACAAGCTATTTACGTCGATGGCGCATCTTAGAGGCTCATCCGCAAAAGGGTCGGTGGGAATGCCGGCAGCGGTTACTCTCGCGTCCATAACAAACTCCTGTCGTACATGAGACGCCGAAGTATAGGCAGCTCAAGAGGTCGGCAGGCCGTTTCCCGCAAGGAAACCGACAATAAAACACACCCTCAACCTGCCGCCGCGGATGAGATTGATTTTGAGGCAATCTTAAGCCGGAGATGCTCCCCTAGAGTGGGCTAGGAATCCCAAACGTAGACAATGCGTTTATTTCTCGTGGAAGCTAGGACAGCGTTTTCGCATCGTATTTACCCTTGCGACTATGGCCATTCTCATCGGCGCCGAGCGCGCCATGTGGAGTGACCTTGCGTTTCTCTTGCTTGCGACCAACCGGTCGGAAGGTTTGTCGCGGCCCCACTGAGGTCGCGCCATCAGAATCTCCTGACGGCCAACCAATTTCTATCCACTTTCCGACGGAGTGCCCGAAAGCTCTCGGATTGGGGTGGTTCAGTAGGCAACTAGGCCGAATGCGGGCTGCACATAGCTGTGATGAGGCCCTACGCGTAGGTGTGTCGTTGGCTTTAGGATTCGCCGACCGCGGGGGATCCGGCATTTCTGCCGACTGCCTCCGTCCACAGGAGCCGACGGCTTCATCGTCTTCCATCCTGATCAAAATGCCTGGGGCACCGCGTTAACCAGCCTCGGATCGGCAGGTTTGAGCATCCCATCAGTCTGGTGCTGCGTGTCTCCAGAAGCGCCGACGCGCCTCACTGGGGGAGCATCCGAAGATTGACGTATAGGCTCCAGCGAAACGGCCCAGGTGCCAGAAACCAAAGCTCATGGCGATGTCGGTGATCGAGAGGCGATCGCCCTGCGTCAGGATAAGGCCGTGCGCGGCCCGAAGCCGCCGCTCCCGCTCGTAAGCTCGAGGGCTGACTCCCAGACGTTCCTGAAAGGCGCGCTCCAACATTCGCTCGCCAATGCCCAGTACCTCGCAGACTGCACTGACGGAAACAGGGCTATGAGGCCTTGCCTCCAGAATGGCCAGGGTGGCATCAACGATATCGCGCCGATCGCTGGAGCCGAGGGCGCGGGGGGATGGTTGCTCCGTGAGGGAAAGCACCCGCGCGAGCGCGGCGCCCGCTTCGCTCGCCGCAACGGCCAGGCCGGCACTTAGGTCATAGCCACGCTGTGCTGCAGCTTCCGCGAACCCGACGGTTCGCAGCAGCCTCTGCTGAAGCTCCAGCTCGGCTCCTGCCGTGAGGCGTTGCTCATGTATCCCTGGCATCAGCGCGGTCCTCTGGCCCAGGTGGGAGGCTGATGCCGTGCGCAGAGACTCGAGCGCGGACCCACGCAGACCGATCCGCATGAGGCGATAGCTTCCTGGCATCTCCAGCTTGAATTCTGTTCCCGGGCCGATGATCCGCAACTGCGGTACTTCACTCCGTTGTCCGTTGAAGGTCGTGCCTTCGCCCCAGAGGAACACCGCCGTCAACGCATCGTCATTGATCGCCCCGGACATGGCGATGCCACCCTTGTCCCGCAAATCGAGGACGAACGCGTCGCCATAGTCTATCGTTGCAAGGCTCGATGCATGGCGCTGCTCGCCAATCTGCTGGATATGGAATTCCGCGTCGGGATCGGACTCGCGGGTGCGCGCGACCACGGAATTATACTGGCGGGCGTACCAGTTAGGAGCCTCCAACAACGAGGGCCTCTCCAAGTCTTTTGTCCGGACTGGAGTTGGACGCGATCGCTTTCGTCCAACTCGATAAGTCAAGCAACCGAGTCCGGCTTGTTTCTGCGGGCGATCTTTATAATCAGAAGAATGATTCCGATAGCAAAGAGAAGACAGCCAACCATGATGCTCGATGGAGAGCCATAGCGATAGCCCGATGCAAAAATGAGAAAGCCTATGAGCAAGAGGCCGATAGCTATCAATTTGTTTGCCAACAAGGCCTTGGTGTTTCCTTCCATTGTAGCAGCTCCTTAAAATTTGACGTTTCGAGGTGGTGTCGAGGGTCTTTCTGGCTTTCGCTCTATTCGGTCTTTTCTTCCGGCTCCCAGGAAGCCGACTGAACATTCGAGTCGAGCGCGAGGTGAGCGACGACGCGTTCGACTGATTGCGCATCATCACGGTTGCTGAACAACGTTGCTTCTATTCTCATGGCGTCGCCCTCATTGATGGGATGGCTGTTAAGGGAGCGTAGGCGGAGGAGGTTTGTATTGATGGTCTGAAGCAGAATCGATCTGAGCAAATAAACATTATCTCGTGAGCATACGATCTCTACGGTGTACGTGTATTCGACGGCAGGTTGTTCCTGAGAGTGCCTTCGAAAGAATCTTGAGAAATTAGGAAGAAGCGAATTGAGTATAATAATGAGCATTGCGGTTTCCGCGGCCAGCAGCAGAAAGCCAAAGCCTACGAAGACCCCGACAGAGCCAGTGCTCCAGATCGTCGCGGACGTACTCAACCCTCTTATGTTGGAACCGTCCCTGATGATCAGGCCGGCGCCAAGGAAGCCAATGCCGGTTACGACCTGAGCCCCCATTCTAAGATCGAGACCTGAGCCAAGAGCGCCCGGCAGCGAGGAGTATGCCGCCGCGCCCAGTGCGACCAGCGCGTGCGTCACAAGTCCTGTATATTGTTGCCGGTACTGGCGTTCCGCACCGATCAGCGCGCCGAGCAGCAACGCAAGCACGAGCTTCAGCAGGATTGATTGAGTTATCGCGACTTCAGCTTCCAAATGTTCATTCCGTCTGATTCAAAATGCAGGGGCTTTCATCACATGGCGCCGATCTCGGACGCCGGCTGCTGGGACACGGATTGCCGGGATGCCGACAGCTTCAGGATTGTGAGCGGCAGATGGAGAACGAGGGAGGCGTTATCGAAGATGATCTGCCGGGTCTCTTCGGCTTTGTCTTCGACCGGCATATCTTCGTTCACGATGAGACGGCGCAGCAGGGGCCCGGACCTCAACAGCTTCATCAGTGTTTCCGACGTTGCAAAGCCGCTGTGGCCGCCGCCGTCCACGTCGGAAATGTCGATAACCTGAATGTCCTTTTTCTGAAGGAGCGGGATATCGAAGCCACTGCCGACTCGTGGCTGGCCACCTGCAATGCGCCGCGACAGGCTCAAGGCGCGATCTCGCCGAGAGACAACGATCGTGAAGGGGTGCGGCAGTTGGGGTATGTCCCTGACTTGGCTGCTGAAGACATCTGGATCGATATCGGGCGCGGCAAGCAAGACGCCGCGGATTCTTGAGGTAACCGCCGCCTTACCTTGCAATACAAGGGTGCGAAGCGCCTCCATTACGACATACGCGCCCATGGAATGGCCGACGATGAAAACACCGCTAGCGTTCGATCGAGCTGCGATTTCGATCGTTTCGGCCAAGCCGTCCCGCGCCTGGAGAGCGCTATCGCGATCGAAAAGATAGGCGCCGATAGATCCCGCCGACGCCCAGGAGAAATGAACCGGAACCGAGGAGATGCGGTAGTCGTGGACGACTTGGGCATTACGAAACAGGCCTTCGGCAAAATTGTTGTTGTAGCCGTGCACGAAGATAAACACCTCGCGCTCCGAAGGCGGACGCTTCGCCAGCATCCCGTTCAACCGACCTGCGAAGGATGCTCTGTTCTCGAAGCGGACAAGATCACGAGCGGAAAAATGGCGCTTCGGATCGGGTGATGTCGATGACGTCTCGACGACGCCCGGCCGGTGTGTGGCCGGCACGACGACAGTCAACTGCGAAAAACTCAATGTCGGGGAACGATCCCGCGAATAGGGCGGTTCGGAGGTGGGGAACCTTGTGCGCGTGGTGGCAATCAGGAAGGAAATAGCCGACATTTCGTTGCTAATTTGTACAGGCGAGGCAAGGCCCGTCACGGCTCTTGGACCGGCGCAGCTTTGCACCAGCAACGCCAGCGAGATAACCAACACAAATCGTCCTGCGGGGTTCTGCATGCTGCTGGCCGCGCCGGCTTATCTTCGTAAACTCACCAGCGTTTGGCCATCCTTGTCCAACAGTTGCACTCGTCCTGTCTGTGGGGCTTCAAAACGATGGACGGACCCGAGTGCCTTCAGAAGACTGCGCTCTTGATCCATGAGGGGCTGATCGCAGATCATCCTGGACGAGCCGGTTTCCGAGATCGTCAGCGCTTCTCCGGTCAAGGCGAAGCCGCCAAAGAACCGATTGCACGAGCCATTCCCATGGATGCGTCCATCTGGCTCGAAGGCAAGGGTGGGTTTCGAATCGGAGACCGTGGTTTCTTCTCGAATTTCGTCCACGAGCCAATCTCCGTGAAGGAGGTCGCCCGGCTCTCCGGCGCAGCCCCCAAATTTCCGGTCGCCAAGGATGACGGTCGCGGTTTGGGGGTATGGCATTCCGCTCATGGTATCGACGCATATTTTGGCAGCGATGGTCAGCGCGAGTTGCCGGCCGTCTACCGTCGCCAGATAGGTGTCGGCGTCGCCTTGCCTTGTGGGACGCGGAGCCGGCTGAACTGTGAAGGTCTCGCCCCCTAAGGCGTTAAAGCTGAGCGCGGTGTCCGAGATGCTGATTTGCCAACCGGGTTCGTTGCCGCGTGCAGCCAACGAGGCAGCCTCCGCATTGCTCGTTGCGGTGGCGTACAGCGACAACACCGCGAGCGAAGCGGCCAACGGCAAGGATGAGCAGGACTCTGGACTCACGGTTGCAGCCTCCAGACGATGCGTCACTGAACTCGAAGGCCGCCCGGAAACCGGCCTCTGGGGGCAACTTCGCCAAATATTGCGCCGAATGTACTTGCATCCGGCCGTCAGTCCATCGCCGCGGTTCGGAGAACGAGTCCATTCGGCGAAGAAATGGACGCAAAGCCAAGAATTGAGATTCCAAGAACATAAATGGTTGCCGCGGGCCATCTCGACCGCCCTTTGGCGAGAACGAACCTCAATGTGATGGTTCGATGGTGTCGAGGCGTTCCGTACGATCTCCCGGACGCCGGGACGACAGATACTCGGTTGCTTTCTGGACGACAAAATAGACGGAGGGGATGATCAACAGGCCAATCGTCGTAGCCGCGGCCATGCCCCCGAAAATTGTGACGCCAACAGCCCGCCGCGCGCCCGCGCCGGCGCCAGTCGACACGACAAGAGGAATGATCCCGAGGATGAAGGAAACCGCGGTCATCATGACGGCCCGGAAGCGCTGCTCGGCCCCGATCCGCGCCGCCTCCATTATGCTTAGTCCCTCATCGCGCCGCTCCTTGGCGAATTCCACGATCAGGATGGCATTCTTCGCCGCCAGTCCGATCAGCAGCACGATGGCGATCTGCACGTAGAGGCTGTTCTGCAACCCGAAAACCTTCAATGCCGCTATGGCGCCGAAGAGAGCCGCTCCGAGCGAAAGGATGACGATCAACGGAAGCGACCAGCTCTCGTATTGGGCGACAAGGAAAAGATAGGCAAAGAGGAACGCCAGCGCAAAGACCAGCCCCTCCTGGCCACTGCCGCGGCGCTCTTGAAACGACAGGCCTGACCACTCGAAGCCATAGCCATTCGGCAACAGTTGGGCCACTGTCTTCTCCATCGCGTCCATGGCGCCGCCGCTGCTGCTTCCAGGTGCGGTAATGGCGTTTATGGGAGCGGCGACCGACAGATTGTAACGCTGGATGGCGAATGGCGACAGGATCGTCGTCAACGACGCCAGATTGTTCAAGGGCACCATGGTGCCGTTCCGGCTGCGCACATGCAGGTTCAAGATGTCTTCCGCATGGGCACGGAAATCGGCATCGGCCTGCAGATTAACCTGGAACACGCGGCCATTGAGCGTAAAATCATTTACGTAGCGCGATCCGAAGGCCGCGCCGATGGTGGAATAGACGTCCGACACGCTTACCCCAAGCGCTTCGGCGCGCGTCCTGTCGACATCGACATAGACCTGCGGGACATTGGCGCTGAAGGTGGTGGCGGCGCCGCCGAGCTCCGGCAGGTGATTGAAGGCACCGAGTAGGGCGCCGACGACCTGCGCGATCTCCTGCGGCGGCTGTCCTTCAAGCGCTTGCAGGCGGAAGTCCAGGCCACCGACCGAGCCGATGCCGGCAATCGCCGGCGGCGCGAATACGGCGACGTTCGCGCCCGGAATTTGGGAGAACTTCACCCGCAGCGCCTGCAGGATGCCGGCGAGCTGCAGTTCGCTGGACCTGCGCTCGTCCCAGGGCTTCAGCGCCGCGACCGCCATTGCGCCGCTCGGCGAACTCGTCGACTGAAGGATGCTGAACCCCGCAACCGTGATGACGTCTTGCACGCCTCCGGTGTCGGTCAGAATCTTGCGCACGTCCTCCACGATGGCTTTCGTGCGGTCGAGCGAAGCGGCATTGGGCAACTGGATGTCGACGAACAGCGCGCCTTGGTCCTCGTCGGGCAGGAAAGTCGACGGTAGCCCGGTGAAGATCAGATAGGCGGCGGCAAAACAGGCAAGCAATCCCGCCACCGGCACGTACCAATGCCGCACCAGAAACCCGACGAGGCGTCCATAGCCGTCGCGCGTCTTGTTCATGAATGCCGTGAACCAGGCCAGCGGGCCACGCTTGAAATGGCCCACATCGCGCCGCAAAAGCAGTGCGGCCAGCGCCGGGCTTAGGGTCAATCCGACAAAGGAGGAAATCACCAGCGCCGAAGACAGCGTCACGGCGAACTGCCGGTAGAGCTGGCCGCCTATGCCGCCGAGAAACGCAGTCGGCGTCACCACGGCAAGCAGCACCAAGGTCGTGGAAATGATCGGCCCGGTGATCTGGTGCATCGCCTTGCGCGTGGCGTCGGCGACCGCGATGTCAGGGGTATCCTCCAGCACATGCTTGACGTTCTCGACGACAAGGATGGCATCGTCCACCACCAGGCCGATCGCCAGCACCAGCGCCAAAAGAGAAATCATGTTCAGCGAATAGCCGGCGGCAAACAGCACCGCCAAGGCGCCGAGCATGGAAACCGGGATGGCAAGCGCCGAGATGAACATGGCGCGCCAATCCTGCAGGAAGACGTAGGTGACTGCGAGAACGATCAGGAACGCCTCAAGCAGGGTTCTGGCCGTCAGCGAGATGCTGGCATTCACGAAGCGGGTCGCGTCGTAGACGATGTGATACTGCATGCCTTTGGGAAAGCGTGACGAGAGGCGCTCCAGTTCGGCGCGGACCGACGCCGCGGTCTGGATGGCGTTGGCGCCGGGCGACTGGTTGATCTGCATCATCGCCGAGGCGTGTCCGGCGAAGCTGGCGCTCGAAGCATAGCTTAGCGCGCCAAGCTCGAGCCGCGCGATATCGCGCAGGTAGACCTTGGCCCCCGCCGAGCCCGTGCGCACGACGATGTCCCCGAATTCCTCGACGCTTCTCAGCCGCCCCTGCGCGACCAGAGTGTATTGCAGCTCCGAGCCCTGCGCCTGCGGGGGGGCGCCGGCCTGTCCGAGCGTCGCCTGGATGTTTTGCCGCTGGATGGCGGCCGAGACATCGTCGGGCGTCAGGCTAAGCGCGTCCATGCGCTGCGGGTTGAGCCACACCCTCATCGAGTATTCCGAAGCCCCGGCGACCGAAGCCTCGCCGACGCCCCGCACGCGCGATATCGTGTCGGCGACGGTCGTGGTGATGAAATTAGTGATCGCCAGCGCATCGAGGCTGTCGTCCGGCGAATAGAAAGCGATGCCGAGGATAAAATCCGGCGAGCGGGCACGCACGGAGACACCTTGCTGCGCGACCGCTGCCGGCAGGCGCGAGATCGCCAGCTGAGCGCGGTTCTGCACGTTGATCTGTGCTGTCTCGGGATCGGTTCCGACCTCGAAGGTCACCGATAGCGTGTATTGGCCGGCATTGGAGCTGGTGGACGACATGTACATCATGTGGTCCACGCCATTGATGGCCGTCTCCAGCGGGCCGCCCACCACGTCGGCGATGACTTCCGCGCTTGCTCCCGGATAGGAGGCCGACACCGTCACCGTTGGAGGGGTGATCTGCGGATACTGCTGTATGGGAAGGGAAAACACCGCGATCCCGCCGGCGATCGAAATGATGATCGAGACGACGATCGCGAGCCGGGTGCGGCTGATGAAGAGGTCCGAGATCATTGCGTACCCTCCGCTTCGCGGGGGGTGACCTGCTGACCATCGGAAACGCGTTGCAGGCCCTCGACGACGATCGTTTCGCCGCCTTCCAATCCGCTCGTCGCCGCCCAGCGATTGTCGATGCGCGCACCGGTCGTGATCGCCTGCCTGGTCACGGTATTGTTGTCGTTGAGCACGAAGACGAACTTGCCCTGGCGGTCCTGAAGAACGGACGCCATCGGCACCATCGGCAATTTCCGGGCTTCTTCGTCGACGATTGTTAGCCGGACGAACTGGCCAGGCGCCAAAATGTGGTCGGGGTTGGGGAACAGCGCGCGGACAGCGACGGTACCGGTCTGCTGATTGACCTCGTTGTCGATGAACTGCACCCGCCCCGGCAAAGCAAATTGTGTGCCGTTGGCGAGAGACAGACTCAGGTGGAATTTGTTCGCATCGATCTTCTGGCCACCGGCAAGTTTCTGCCTGATGTCGACCAAAGTGCTGTCAGCGATCGAGAATGCGACGCGGATAGGATCGAGTTGTACGATGCGCGCCAATGATCCGGAGCCGGGCCCCACGAGATTACCGCGCGTCGCCAGGGAGCGGCCGATGGTGCCATTGATGGGAGACCTGATCTGAGCATAGGAAAGATTGAGTTCGGCCGTATTGAGGGCTGCATTGGCGCTTTGAACATCCGCCGCGGCGACATCGAATGCAGCCTGCGCGTCATCCAACGTGGCCTGAGAAATAGTCCTGCGGCTGAGCAGGTCCCTGGCGCGTGAGAGGCTTTGTCGCGCGGCGTTGCGGGTGGCTTCGGTCCTGGCCACCTGCGCCTGTGCGGACATTACCGCCGCCGACAGTTGATCCGGCTCGATTTCGAAAAGCAGATCGCCCTCGTTCACGTGCTGGCCTTCGGAGAACCTGATCTCCTTGAGCAGGCCGGACGCGCGCGCCTGAATGTCGACCGCATCGATCGCCTCGACCTGCGCGTTGTATGTCAGCGGCGCGTTTGCCGGACCGGACTGGACCTTCTGCACGACCACTGGCACCGTCGCCGCGGTCTGCGCACGTGCCGCTCCCGCGAAGCCACCCACGCTGACTAGCAATGCGGCCGCCACGACCCTGGCTCGAAAGTCAAAATTGCTTTTCATCATCGTCGGATCCTGCTCTCAAGACAAAATCTTCGTCCTGCGCACGCTCAGGGCAATGACGAGATACGCCAGTCCAGCAATCATCATGGAAAATCCGGCCACCAAGCCAGTCGGCATCTCTCTGACGATCGGCCACTTCAGCAGTATGGAGAAAGCAGCGAATATGGCCACGATTCCGGAAACGGCGAACCAATACCAGCCGCCGACTTTCCTGACTTCAGCGGCGATGATTAATTGAAGAACACCGTGGACAAATAGTACAAACGCTATGAACAGTGATATTGCGGCCGATGCTTTGATAGGATTGAAGTAAATCATGATGCCGCCGATGAGCTCGAAGAAGCCGGTCAGTTCCTGCCACACGAAGCCCACCCAACTTTTGATCCAGAGCGATTGGATGACCTTGATGACGCCGACTGCCATCAGGGCCACGGCGAACACGACGTTGGATGCGAAATTGGAAACGCTGGGAACTGCGACTGAAAACACGCCGCCCGCAAGCAGGAGGAGCCCAAAGAGCAGAAACCTGCGCCACTTGCCCTGCTCGATTTCGGCCCGTTCATATGGCGTTGCAGGTGGGTGATCCGATTTTTCTGGCATGTCCCCGTTCCATGCAGGTTCTAAATATCGATCTCGCACCCTGCGGGCAGAGAAGAGAGCCGAGAGCGCTCAATGGAAAGTATCAGGAAGAAGTCTGCCGGACGGAGCGTCAGGAGCCTGTCTGGTTGCCTCGCGGCGAGATTTCCCGATGACGACCACTGCCTAGTCGAGATTTTCTCACGGCCTTGCTTCGTCAGGACCATGAGGCCGTGTCGGATTAACTGATTGCTGGGAAGTGAAGGCGGCATACGGTTTTCCGCTGACTCTCAAAGGGTGCTCTTGTGAAGCCGGCCGTCCTTCATGATGACGACGAAGTTCTTATGCGGATCCTCGATCAGCCGGATGTCGTCGAGCGGGTTGCCGTCCACGATCAGAAGGTCCGCGAAAGCTCCTTCTTCGATGACGCCGAGCTTGCCCGGATAAGGGTTGCGCAGATTGGAGAGTGCGAGCAGTTCGGCATTGCCGGAGGTGGCCATCTGCAGGACTTCGGCGTTCTTGTACCAGTTGGCCAAATGCGTGAGCATCATGCTCTGGCGCGGACCCAACGCAGGCGAGAACAGCACGTCGGAACCCCAGGCCGTCTTTATGCCATGCTTGCGAGCAAAGGCATATATCCTCGGCGTCCCTGAGAAAAGCTCCTGGGCGCGGTCGGCGCTAGGTCCCGTCAGCGGGCCGGTGTCCTCCGCCGTCAGGAAGGGCTGGGTGCTTAGCCATGTGCCCTTCTCGGCGATCATCGCCGCCGTGTCCTCGTCCATCAGATGCGCGTGCTCGATCGACTGCACCCCAGCTGCCAGCGCGCGTCGTATCGCGCGAGACGTATAGGCGTGCACGGTAACGTAGGTGCTCCAATCCTGTGCCACCTCGACGCCTGCCCGCAGCTCTTCTTCGCTGAAGGTGACGATGTCCAGCGGACTGCGGGGCGACGATACGCCACCGCCGCCCACCAACTTTATCTGTGACGCGCCTTGGAGAAGCTGCTCCCGGATCCGCATCTTCAGGTCGCCGATATCGTCGACGATGGCCGCTCCCCCCAGGAGTTCACCTTTGCTGAGCTTGCCGCCGTCGCGCGGAATCTCGCTTGGCAGGCGAAGATCGGCGTGACCCCCGGAGGTCGTGATCATCGCGCCGGAGGGATAGATGCGCGGGCCAGGGATCAGCCCGGTGTCGATAGCCTGCTTGAAGGAGAAGGAGGGACCTCCCAGATCGCGTATGGTGGTGAAGCCGCGACTGAGCGTGCGATCCGCCTCGGCGGTGGACGCTGCGAAGATAATCCCCGGGTCGCCGTTAAGCAGGATGTTGACCGGGACCG
Source organism: Mesorhizobium sp. B1-1-6 (assembly GCF_006443035.1). Lineage (NCBI taxonomy): Bacteria > Pseudomonadati > Pseudomonadota > Alphaproteobacteria > Hyphomicrobiales > Phyllobacteriaceae > Mesorhizobium > Mesorhizobium sp. B1-1-6. Next base: position 77,784 of record NZ_VFWR01000015.1, read on the forward strand.
CCGCGAAGATCGCATGCCAATGCGCGTCGATGAGCCCTGGCATGAGGACGCCATTGCGGCATTTGATGACGGTGGCGTCCTCCGGGGGAGGGGCGTTCGTCATATCGATTCCGGAAATCCTGCCGCCCTCCACCAGGATTTGCGCTCCGTCCTTCACCGTACCCGACTTGCCGTCGAATAGCCGGACTTCGCGAAACAGGATCTTGGAAGGGGGCGCGGCCGTCTGCGCGAAGGACGGCTTTGTCAGCACCCCGGCGATGGCGGCAGCCCCGAAACCGGAGAGAAAACTACGCCTGGAAAAGGCCTCCAGACGACGAGAGACTCGTTGAAGATCGGGATTGAGACAACCGCAACCAGAACTGTGAACGAGGTGACCGTACTTCGAGCCTAGCCGCAGCATGTCTTTTGCTTTCGGTTGAGCGACACTGACACCTGCCGGACGGCGCTTCGTGTCGCGGTTCTTGTCGTTTCAGGTCCCGTTACTCGACCAACACATCGCCGCCGACAGGATTGGCGCTGTCAAAGATGAGGAATACGATCGGAGTCCCCGACTCCGCTGTTGCATCGGTCCGCCTGGCGCCGACTTCGCCGCCGAGAGGCACGGAGTATTCCGCGACGATTTCCCCGAAGGTGTTCCTTTGGACTGCAACTTTCTGTCCGGGCCGAACGGTCTCATTGAGTTCGACCAACAATTCGATGAAACCGCCATGCGTCGCGGTGACGGGAAACATGCCGTCCGCGACGAAAACGCTCGAATCCTTGCTGGTTCTGCCGATAGGGCCTGAAATTATTCCGTGGTGCTTGATGACGTTCATCGTTCCTTCGACGAACAGGGCGATCATGTCGTGATCGAAGATCCGCGGCTTGCCGATCTCGGGCGTGAAGGCGGGAATGCCGGCATCGATGAGGGCATTGGCGAGAAGACCTCGCTCGCCAAAGTTGTCGAAAATCTGATCGACCGGATAGAGTTCCGCCATCGCCCGCACTTCGGGGAGATCCATGCGCGCAAGGTGGAACGCCGTCGCGTCCATGCCCGTGGCGGCTGTATGAAAATCGATCCCGTAGTCGAGGTTTGACCGCAGAAGCCGGTTGAATATCAGGCCGGCGTGGCGCGTCGGCGCGTCGGGAGCGTCCTCGTTGCCAGGGAACAACCGATTGATGTCGATCAGGTCGATCCCGCGCCCCGAATTCGGCCATCTCCGTTCCATGCCTTCCATTGCGGGGCGCGAAATGTCGAGTACCGCCATCACCGATCCCGACATCGCGGCCGGATCGAGCTCACGCATTACGGATTGCACGGTTTGAATGGGGCTCATTTCATCGCCATGCACGCCGCTCATCAGCCCCAGTCGTTTGCCTGGGGCTGCCCCCTTGGCGACCATCACCGAGACGTACCAGTGCTGGCCCGTCGGCATCTGTACGCCCTGGAAATAAAAGCTGTGCTTGCCTGGTTTCAGATCCGAGATGTCAAGCGAACTGATGACCTTCTTTCCGTCGATGACATCGCCGGTATAGACGGTCCCCGACGTCCCTGCGGGAGACGCGCTTGCAGGTGCCGAGCCCGTTTGCGCCTGCGCCGGCCCGGCCATGAGCGCAGCGGCAGCGCCGATGGTAGCGACCGATGCGATCATGAAGTCGCGACGTCCGAGGCCCTCGCTGGTTTCATGCGCCATGGCTGTGTGGTCCCTGCCGATGAGGATCATGCTGCAGATCTCGCGGTGACGCCTGCGAGGGCGGCTAGATCGTCCTTACCTATTCCCGTTGTGCGCGTGGTATCCGGGCATTAGTCCCACAAGACATTTCAGGGAGTATAGCCTCCAACAAGAAAAATGGACTGGTGGTCTATGATTGGGATGCCTTGCATACTGAGTTGAGAGCCACCACAACCGGTCTGATAAGCCTCGGATATCACGCAGCCACCTCCACAACTTCCGTCGGGTACAATTAAGCCCAGTTCACGAATTGCTGGTGGATACCTCAAATGGGCCAGATGGCATGTTAACGATTGATTAACATGCTTCTATGCTGGTAGTAGACAGGGTATTACATCCACCTTCAACATTGCTTGCCGGAGTTGTATATATTAGAATGAACTAATGTTCTTGCAATAACCCGTGTTGCACCAACAAAGACGGATAGTTGCTATGGATGCTATGGTTCATGCCGCCGGGCTATCTGGAGGAGCAGGTGCCGAGAAGTCCCTGCAATGCGCCGTCGACATCGATACCTCCACGGCACCACCTGCTAAGCAATTCGACCTGTTTCGAACCTGGTATCAAGGCGTTGCCGACACTGAACTTATGCAAGAACGGAGCCATTCGTTTCCAGCACATGAAACAGTGTGGGATCTGGGAACGTTGGCTGTCATGTTCCTCGAATTGCCTGGCAGTGGCTACCGCTGTCGCTGGCGGCATTTGAAAAACCCTTCGGTGGACAATTGGTATTTGAGCCTGCCCTTGTCCAAGGGCAGGCTTCCTGGAAGTTGGCAGGTCGTGAGAACGACCCTGCAATCTTTTGCAGAGCCCTACGAATGCGTGATGGAGAACGACGCCCTCCTTGCCGTTTTCCTGCCACGCGACCTGCCTTTCATCCAATCGTCCAGGATTGAAATACGTGAGGAGTCGAAAAGACTCCTGGCAGACTACATGCTTCTGCTGCACCGTTCCTTTTCCGATCTGAGGGCCGTGGATGTGTCGCACATTGCCACTGCCACCACCAATCTGCTGGCTGCGTGCGTGTCGCCATCACATGACCGCATCACCGAGGCGAAGCGTGTGATCGACGCCGTGATCGCCGAGCGCGCTGCCAAAATCATTGCACAAAGTTTGAATGATCAGTCCTTGGCATCCGACAGGCTTTGCCGCGAACTCGGTGTGTCCCGCTCTCGCCTCTACCGGATATTCGAACCGGCCGGAGGTGTTTCGAATTATATTCGCCACAAACGCCTGCTCAAGACACGCGATATACTTTCCGACAGCTTGGATGGGCGCCCGATCTCCGCCATTGCCGGGGATTGGGGCTTCACGGATCCATCGGCGTATAGCCGGATGTTCAGGAAGGAATTCGGCATTACGCCAAAGGAGGCACGCGTGGAAGGCTGGCAAGGCGCCCAGGCCACGAGCTCGCAGCAGATCAGCCAGCCTGACAGCAGGGCGCACACGCTGAGTGGTCTTCTGCTGCGAAACAGCTTTGGGCCCTAGACTGCGATGGCGCCGGCAAGGATGCCGTAGATTGCCGCGACCGCGCCAAGTGCGGCGACGACGAACATCCCCATCTCGGCGGGAGTAAACACCCTCTGCCCCCGCTCCTTCCGAGCCATGACGAAGAGGATCGTGCCCGGTCCGTAGATGACGGCCGAGAGCAGCAGGTGCTTGGCGCTGGCGGCGTAGATGAGACCGGCCGTATAGATCAATGCTATCGCCGCCCTTGCGAAGTCGACACGCCGCGCTACGGGGTCGTTCTCGTAGCTCTCGCCGCCCCATGCGAGCTTGACCCCGTAAGCGGCGACAAGAAGATATGGGATGAGGATCATGGAACTGGTCAGCTCGAGAGCGAGCCTGAAGGCCTGTTGAGCAAAGAGCGTCAGGACCAGAAAAACCTGCACGACCGTATTGGTCAGCCAGAGCGCCCGCGACGGCACGCCATGCTTGTTTCTATACGCAAGAAAACGCGGCATGGTCTGGTGATGTGATGCGGTGAACAGGATTTCAGCGGCCAGCAGCACCCAGGACAGATAGGCACCGGCAACGGAGATCAGCAGGCCGAAGCTGACGAACTTGGCGCCCCATGGCCCGACCACCGCTTCCAATACGCCGGCCATGGAGGGATTGCGCAGCGCTGTCAGTTCAGGACGAAGCATGATCCCGTAGGAGGGAATGGTGACCAGCACAAGCAGACAGAGCACGCCGAGAAAACCAAGGAGCGTCGCGACCCCGACATCCCCGCGGTTGCGTGCGTAACGCGAATAGACGCTCGCGCCTTCGATTCCGACAAAGACGAATACGGTCACCAACATGGTCCCGCGAACCTGGCTCGCGATGCTGCCAACGCTGACTTCTTCCCCGCCCCAGAAATTGGCCGTGAAGACATCGGCGCTGAAGCCGTAGATAACGAAGATGATAAAGAGAAAGATCGGAATGATCTTGGCGTAAGTGACAATGGTGTTGATCGCCGCCGCTTCCTTGACGCCCCGCAGGATCACCGAATGTACGATCCACAGAAGCATCGAGGAAATGACGATCGCCGTGATGGTATTGCCATCGCCGAACACAGGAAAGAAAAGCCCCAGCGTCGACTTTATCAGCACGAAATAGGAAACGTTGCCGAGAACGGCGGCAGACCAGTAACCGAGGGCCGAGAGGAAGCCGAGATAGTTGCCAAAGCCGGCCTTGGCATAGGCATACACGCCCGCATCGAGGTCCGGCTTGCGAACCGACAAGGTCTGGAAGACGAAGGCCAACATCAGCATTCCGACGCCAGCGATGGCCCAAGCGATCATGGCCCCGAACGGACCGGTCTCGCGACCAAAAGCCTGCGGCAAAGAGAAGATGCCCGCGCCGACCATCGAACCGACGACCATAGCCGTCAGGGTCCATATCGAGAATTTTTGCTGAACGGTCGAGTTCATTGAATTTGGATCAACAATTCCTTAGCGGACGGCGGTCCAGCGGCCTCATTGTTACGCCTGCAACCTATCTCGAATCTAGCGCCCACGTGATTGGCATAAAATCCCACTAGTATACCTGACGTCCAAAACCTTTGCCTTGGCTCGTTTAACCGGTTGCCGACATTCGCATTTACTGCTTCTGATCAGACCTAACCTTGCTGGACCGAGACGTGTCGGCGAGGCGTCTGATTGCGAACTCTGGTTCGCGCAGCCAGGAGAGCGGTTTATGACTTCAAACGAAAATCAGAAGCTTTCGCTGTTTGCGCTGACCAGCATGGTGGTGGGATCGATGGTCGGCGCGGGCATCTTCAATCTGCCTGGCCGGTTCGCGACTGCGACAGGTCCGTTCGGCGCAATCATTGCCTGGGCAATTGCGGGAACCGGCATGTACATGCTGGCGCGGGTGTTCCAGGCGTTGGCCGAGAAGAGGCCAGACATCGACTCAGGCGTCTTCGCCTATGCCAAGGCCGGCTTCGGCAACTACATGGGCTTCCTGTCCGCCTTCGGCTACTGGCTCGGTAGTTGCCTAGGCAACGTCTTCTATTGGGTGCTCATCGGCTCGACGCTGGGGCGGTTCTTTCCCGGGATCTTTGGGGACGGCAGCAGCGCCATCGCCATCATCGTCTCGTTGATCGGCATCTGGGCTTTCCACTTCATGATCCTGCGCGGCGTCGAGCAGGCGACCTTCATCAATACTGTCGTGACGATCGCCAAGATCGTGCCGATCCTGGTCTTCATCCTGCTCCTGATCTTCTTCTTCCATTTCGGGCAGTTCCGCGAGAATTTCTTTGGCGGCTTGGACATGCCGCCAAAGTCCCTGATCGCCCAGGTGCGCGACACAATGCTGATCACGGTCTTCGTCTTCCTCGGCATCGAGGGCGCCAGCGTCTATTCCCGCTTTGCCAAGGTGCGTTCCGACGTCGGTACGGCGACGATTCTCGGTTTCGTCGGCGTCACAGGCCTGATGGTAGCGGTCACGCTGCTGCCCTACGCGGCTCTGCCGCAATCGGCTGTCGCCGGTGTCCAGCAGCCGTCGATGGCCGGCGTTCTCGAAGCGGTCGTCGGTCACTGGGGTGCGGTCTTCATCTCGATCGGCGTTCTGATCTCGGTGCTCGGCGCCTATCTCGCCTGGTCCCTAATCTGCGCCGAGGTGCTGTTCGCGGCGGCGAAGTCGGAGGACATGCCAAGGCTCTTCGCAGCGCAGAATGGCAACAAGGTTCCCGCTAACGCACTCTGGCTCACCAACATCGTCGTATCGCTCTTCGTGATCTCCACCTACTGGTCGCGGGACGCGTTCAACTTCATGCTCGACATGACGAGCGTCACCGCGTTGCTGCCCTACCTGCTCGTGGCCGGCTACGGCATCCTGCTCGCTCGTAGCGGCGTTGGCTACGAAAAGACGCCGGATCAGCGCGGCCGCGACCAGATCTTCGCCTGGATCGCGGCGATTTACACGGTCTTCATGTTCGTCGCCGCCGGGCTCAAATACGTGCTGCTTGTTGCCGTCCTCTTCGCGCCCGGAACTATCCTCTACGTCTGGGCGCGGCGCGAGCAGAAATTGCAGCTGTTCACGCTCGCCGAACTCTTCGTGTTCGCCGTCACGCTCATCGCTGGCCTGATCGGAGCCTACGGGCTGCTGACGGGCGCCATCGCACCTTGAACAGAAAGAAGGAAGGTCATGACAAACAATACTTCATTCGGCGTTCATTCAGAGGTTGGTCAGTTGCGCAAGGTCATGGTGTGCGCTCCCGGCCGCGCCCACCAGCGGCTGACACCCAGCAATTGTGACGCACTCCTCTTCGACGACGTGCTCTGGGTAGACAATGCCAAGCGCGATCATTTCGACTTCATGACCAAGATGCGCGACAGGGGCGTCGAGGTGGTCGAGATGCACAATCTGCTCGCCGAGACGGTCGCCATTCCGGAAGCCAAGAAGTGGATCCTCGACCAGCAGATCGTACCGAACCAGGTCGGCCTCGGCCTCATCGACGAGGTCCGCTCCTATCTCGACGGCCTCTCTAATCGCGACCTCGCTGAAACACTGATCGGCGGGCTGTCGACCTTCGAATTCCCGGAAAGCATCGGCGGCGAACAACTGGCGCTGATCCGTGACGCGGCCGGCGTCAACGAATATCTGCTGCCGCCTTTGCCCAACACGCTCTACACCCGGGACACCACCTGCTGGATCTATGGCGGCGTGACGCTGAACGCCCTTTATTGGCCTGCGCGCCACGAGGAGACCATCCTCACCACGTCGATATACAAGTTCCACCCGGACTTCGCCGGCAAGGTCAATGTCTGGTGGGGTGACCCGACCAGGGATTGGGGGCTTGCCACATTCGAGGGTGGGGACGTCATGCCTATCGGCAAGGGCAATGTGCTTATCGGCATGAGCGAGCGCACTTCGCGCCAGGCTATCAGCCAAGTGGCGGCGGCCCTGTTTGAGAAAGGAGCTGCCGAACGTGTGATCGTCGCCGCAATGCCTAAGCTGCGCGCGGCGATGCATCTCGACACGGTATTCACGTTTGCCGATCGCGACTGCGTGCTGATGTATCCGGACATCGTCAACGGCATTGACGCATTCTCCTATCGCCCTGACGGCAAGGGGGGCGTCGAACTCCACAAGGACAAAGGCAGTTTCATTGAGACGGTGCGTGACTCGCTTGGTCTCAAGAAGATGCGCGTCGTTGAAACCGGCGGCAACGACTACATGCGCGAGCGCACCCAGTGGGACAGCGGCGCCAACTTGGTTTGCGCCTCGCCTGGTGTCGTCTTTGCCTACGATCGCAACACGTACACAAATACGCTGCTGCGCAAGGAAGGCATAGAAGTCATCACTATCTCAGGCGCGGAGCTCGGCCGTGGCCGAGGCGGGGGTCATTGCATGACATGTCCCATCATTCGTGATGCGGTCGACTATTGATAGCAATCCGGCCAGGCTCGGTACAGGCGGCCGGTCGGCTCCCAAATAGTCTGAAGGCCATGCCTGTCGGACGGCCTCCAGCACATAAAGACCGTCTACCCCAGAATTGCTCATAGAGCGTTGGAGTCGCTCCCAATCCTTTAGGAACAATCGGCACATTGTTTGGACGGAATGCTCGTTGTTGGCGAGCGGATGTAAATGTACCCAGGAGATGAAATCATGAGAAGTATTATATTTGTTTCTGCTTTGGCTCTGATGGCTGCGGGTTGTACTGCCACGGAACAGCGAACAGCAGGCACGGCGCTGGCAGGAGCCGGAACGGGTGCGGTCATCGGCGGCCTTGCAAACGGCAGTCGAGGTGCCCTTGTAGGCGCGGCGGTCGGTGGCGGCACAGGGGCTGTGGTCGGCGCTGCGACGGCACCGCGCGCGCATCATCGCGAATGCTGGGTTCGTGATCGCTGGGGCCACACGGTTCGCGATCGTCAGGGTCGACCCATCACAGAACGTTGCTAGGCGCGATGCGTAAGATCAGCTTTATTCAGCATGAATCGAGCTGGTTGAGCGATATCGATGAACATTGGTCTGGGCGCTGAGCAAGCTTCCGGACCAATTTCGGAGTTGTCTGTAACGTCATCCAGCCGGCCGGGAACAGACTATACCATGGCGAAGCGAACGCTCTTTGCGCCTACGTATATTCTGGCGGTTATCGCCGTCATATGGGCGCTGCAGGCCGCTGCCTCAATTTTCGCGCCAGTCGTGTGCGCTCTTTTCCTCATCGCGCTGGTGTGGCCATTGCAGCGCAGCCTGCAGCGGCTTCTTCCAAAGCTGATCGCACTGGCGATAGTCGTCTGTGTCGTCGTCCTGGCATTCTTCGCCTTTGCATCGATCGCCAGTTGGGGTTTTGGCCGCATTGGCCGATCGGTCCTCGCCGACAGCGCCCGCTTTCAAGGACTCTACAGTCAACTCGCCGAGTGGTTGGAAGGGCACGGTGTCGTGATGGCCGGCGCCTGGGCCGAGCATTTCAATGTCGGCTGGTTCGTGCGGATAGCTCAGGGCGTGACCGCAAGGCTGAATACCGTGATCTCGTTCTGGATCGTTGTCGTCGTTTACGTGCTTCTGGGTCTTCTCGACGCTGAAGCGGCGGCTCGCAATGCTCGTGTAGCGCTGAGCGCCCAGGCGGCGGCCGCACTGATCAATGGCAGCAGTCAGACAGCATCGAAATGGCGACGTTACATGCTGGTTCGGACATTGATGAGCCTTGCGACCGGTTCGATGGTGTGCGCGCTTTCGGCGGCTTTCGGACTGCGGTTTGCCGCCGAGTGGGGCGTTATCGCCTTCACCTTGAACTATATTCCGTTTATCGGGCCGTTCGTCGCGACATTCTTGCCGACGCTTTACGCGCTCGCGCAGTTCGGATCGCCACAGGCCGCCGTCTCGATTTTTGCCGGCCTCAACATCATTCAGTTCGTCATCGGCAGCTACATAGAACCGCGGGTTGCCGGTTACGTGTTGGCGATGTCGCCTTTTGTGGTGCTGTTTTCGGTCTTCTTCTGGTCGTTTCTTTGGGGTGTGTTCGGCGCGTTCATAGGTGTGCCCATCACCATCGCGCTGGTTACTTTTTGCTCGCAATCGCCGGCGACCCTTTGGATCGCTCAGTTGCTTGGGTCCGCCGATCGGCGGAACGCGTGATTGCCGCCAGGAAATTCGATTGGCCGGGCCCCTAGCGACGTCCGGATCCCGCGCCCCGGACGAGGCCGATGATACAAACCGACAGGATGCCGCCAAGAAGGCCGGCAATGCCGACGCCAATCAGCACGCCGGGCGTGAGGGTGCCGACACCACGAGCGGTGGCATCGACAGCATTTTCGACGTTGCCGAGGAAGTTTGCCAAGGCGGGAATCCGACCGGCCAGCGCTGTCAGGGTCAGTCCTCCCACGACGCCAGCCGCCGCGACAGATTTCCAACCCAGCGCAGCCATGCGCCAAAACCAAGTCGTAGCGAAAGCTCCGCCCGCGCCGCAGATGGCTTCAATCAAAAGCAGGGCCGCTGTCTCAAGGCCGGACATGCTTGCATCGCCCACTTACTATCGGGCCATCCATCGCCCTTGCCGACCAGCAGAGTTCCGATTCCGGGATGTTCCGTGACCGCGGTCAGGCGGTCGCGGCCGCGCCTTGGCCGGCCATCGCCGAAGCGCGTTGAAGCGCATCGCGCAGAACCTGCTCCTTCGTCTCATCCAGCGACGTCTTAAGCACCACGCCGCCAAAGGCCTGGATCTCCTTGAGCACCTTGTCCGCTGTCATCTCGTGCGCGAGCACGAACAGGGCAGCGTCCCCAGGCTGGATGCTGGCTGACAGATCGCGCATGAACGCATCGTTGATACCCACGTCCGTCAAAGCGCCGCCAAGGGCTCCGGAGGTGGCGCCGACCGCAAGTCCGATCAACGGATTCAGGAAGAGAACACCGATAAGCAAGCCCCAGAAGCTACCGGATACAGCGCCTGCCGCCGTCGTATTCACAAGTTGATTGAGCTTTATCGCACCCGCCTCGGTCTTGGTGGCAATAACCGCGTCGCCAAGTTTAATAACGTATTCCTTTTGAAGTCCTATGAGCCGTTGACGTACCTCTTCAGCCTTGGCCTCGTTTGGATAGACGATGACGATCAGATCGGACATGGGACCCTCCTAGGCTAAGACTTTCCAAGGGCACGTAATACACATCCTAGAAGGTGAAAGATTGAGCCGGAAATCCGAATAGTGTGCAGCACGTCTCATTTTGCTTGCCTGTCCGACTGGCAAGCCTGCGGTCTCGACATTGGTTGTCGGCCGCTTCGTCCGTTGCGCTCGGCTTTGTCGCGACGAATTCTCGTCCGGAGCCGCCCGAACTTCTCCTATGTGATCAGAGGCGCGCTGCTGGTCTCGAGGGGTGGCTGATCCCGATCATGCGGCATCGTGCGCATCGACGGGCCGTTCGCGACGTCCAGGACAAAATGAAACCCTACGCAAAAAGCTTGCCGCGCTTGGGAACCGTCGCGGCAGGACAGGAGCCAATGCCGCAAAGCGGGTAACGGTCACGGTGAAAATGGTTGGATCATCGGGTCGTATCCGTTGGCCGAAAGCCTGTAACGAGCCAGCCCAGGCCGTGAAGAACTAGGTCGATACCCATGAACGCCCCAATCACCCAAACCCCGGTCGATGGCCATCCGATGAGTATCAAGAAGCCAGCCGCGAGACCGAACAGGCCGGAAACAAGCATCATCCATCGGTCGGTGGACAGGTAGCGCAGGCTCAAAGACATTCTTCCGAGCCCAGATATCACGAGCACGACACCGAGCACCCATGTGAGGATGATAGATCCCAGCACCGGCAAGCTGATGAGCAGGCAGCCAAAAACGACGTACAGGATGCCGAGCATCGTCTGCCAGAGAAAACCACGCCACCCGCCGGCCCAGATGGCGAGGGCGATCTCGACAAAGCCGGCGCATACGATCGCAATTCCCAGGACAAGCGCGCTGATGGTCGTGGCCAGCGCCAGATCGCCCAACACGAAGATCCCTGCCAGGATAAAGACGATTCCGATCGCCGAGTTCGTCCACGCAGATCGTCTGGGTTGCTGGGTCTCGGACAACTGCGTCATTCCCTTGCCTCTCTGAGTCATCTACGAATGCGGTGGAAATCCACCACGCGGCCAGTACGGGCATTCAGCACTATTTCGAAAGTGCTGCCGCCAATGCGACGCGCGTGATAAACAAAATTGCGTCCCCGGCAGTCCACGCGACGCACGTCCCTGAAGCCTCTGCTCTGAATCAATCGCTGGCCTTGAGCGCAAGTAATCGCGCGGCCGTTGTTAAGGTTTGATCCGATATTTATATTTACGGTCACAGCTCCCGCTGGGGACACAGCGGCAAGAGGAATACCAAAGCCGAGTGCGGCACTTAACAGGGCAGCTAGTGCATATCTCCGCATATCTTTCGTCCTCTTTGGTGAATTAAGCCGACATCACGCGCATGCGAACACGTTGTCAATAATTCTGCATGGTGGCTCGGATATTTGGAGACACAATGCCTAGTTTCTGGATTCTTTGCATTTATGCACTGCCGTCAGAGCGCGTGCGTTTTCGGTATTATTGTCGAAGCGCATCTCTTGGGATTAAAGCGTGTCGCGTCGAAACAGATTCAGGCGACTCGCTTTAAGTCTTTGTTTTGATGCATATCGTTGTCCCAGAACCGCTGCGCACTTCTGGGCGACATGCATTAACCGCTGGTTTGACGGATGGAGATTGTCATGGGTGCCATTGTTCCTGCCGCCGGCCGCGCCGAGGCACCAGGCGTCCAGAAACACTGCAATGCACGAGGAGCCGACGCGTATCTGGATCTCGAAAGCTGCGATGAAGTGCGCGACCGAACTGGATAGTCTTCATCAGTTTTCCTGAGGTGGGAGGCTCAACCGCCGGCGCATAGAGATGGCACAGCTCGGCCAACACCCCAGGACAGGCGTCCCTGTATGATGGTCAGCGTCCACTGACCGTTCGAATACGTCGTTCCTTCCGGTCCCTTGGAGGGCAGATCGACCTCGGCCGCGTCGTTGACGGATACAGAAGCGCGATCCCCGAGGAGACGCACTGCCAGACGCGTGCCGTCCTGGCACTCGTAGTGACTGACTGGGTAGGGATTGCCCACGCCGATCGACGTGCCAAACGCGGAATGCTTGAAGCTTACAATCATGATGGCGCTGATTGCCGCGATCGATAGATTTTTTAGCACAATAGTCCTCCCAACTGGCGCATCGACGTGGATGAAAACAGAGAACCATGTCTTCCCTGCGGACCTGCGACTTTCGGACCGAGATTCGTCGCATCGACCAGAACGCCGGACATGTATCAATTGATCGGCAAACGCCTTCGCGGAGATGCTCTTTGAACAGGCGGGATACTTCCGCTGGCTCACGCCAATGGCCCCGCCGGCCTTTGCCAGGCTCGCTTTTGCTCCCGTCCAAGCTTGCATTCAGCCGTTTCAACAAATCCCAGTAGGCTTCCTAGCACCAGCGAGCCCAGAGCGCACTCAGAAGGGCGAGATGCACTGCCGGCGTGGGCCATTGTAGGGCTGCCAGCTATTGTCCGAGACCCGGTAGGAGCGGTACCGCTGCGAGCACCAGTTCACATGGTTGTTCCAAGCGCTGTGATTGTGCTGGCGGGCAGCCGAGATCGCCATCCCGCCGAGCAGCATTCCGCCAATGAGGCCCGCGGCGACGGCGCCGCTATTGTTCCTCGAATGCCGGTGATGGCGTGGCGGACGCGAGGGCCGATAATGGGGCGGCCTGTGGTGCGGTGGCCGTACTCCATGTCCCGGTCGATGGCGGGAAGGCCTCCTTAGGTCGATGTTCGTGACCGTATCGGAAACCGACGGCCTTAGCGCTCCGACGGGCATTGCCCAGGTGGGGGCTGCCATGCTTGCGATGATCGCAGCGACGATGATGCGCCTCATATGCTTCTCCGTGGACTTCATCCCGCCGTGCGACCTGCTGCTGCGGATGGCATCAAAGCCGAGTAATTTAAGGCAGTACCTGGTTTTCTTGGAATATGCGGTGAATCCCAAACGTGGATCGAGCGTTTATTTCTTGCTTGCGGCATGAATGAGGCTAGTCGAACAGCATGTCTTTCCGCCAATGACGCCCGTCGCGACAGGCGCCACCAGTGTTGCTCGAATGCCGGTGGCGATGCGGGACGGAGGGCCAGTGGTATGGTAGCGGTGCGCCGGTCTTTAGCGAGCTAGCGACAGACCCTCTCGACGCCTCGCTTGGACGATAATCACCTCCTGGGGAGGCTCTCACCCTGCGGAAAATCACCGCCCGGAGCGGCCTCTTGGCGTCCCGGCGACAAAGGCGCGCCCAATGCCATGCGCGCTACCTTCAAATGGCCTGCCATGCAATCAACACATAGAGAACTCGCGATGAAATTCGATCTGAAATCGCCGCCCGGCAAGCCCCGGCCCAATGTCGCGTAAACTCCGAATAAATCGGAAGGCACATTCACTTTTTCTAGTGTCGATTTAGATTGTCGTGACATCGCAAATCCACCGAATTCGATGTCACAGAATTGAATAATAATCGAACGTGCAAGTTACAAATTTGCAGTATTAGTGAAAATAACTATACATATCGTCTTTATAAATACTATGGAATGAAAATGACAAAACTTTCATGATATGGCAATGATGCCGTAATGTAGGTTCTTCTAACCATCCTGGCCAAGGATGCTCAGTGCATCTCACTCAAAAGGATGGAACCCCATGAATATTGTCCCCAATTCGTATTCCGGAACTCGTCGGCGCCTGGCGGCGGCTGTAGTGTCGCTGAGCGCTGTAGGCGCTGTAGGCGTCGGAGCTGTTGTTTCCGGCACTGCCCCCGTGCTGGCCGACGCGGTGCATGTCCAGGCGCCGCAGATGCCGAGCTTCGCCGATGTCGTCGAGCAGGTTTCGCCGGCGGTCGTCAGCGTCAAGGTCAAGTCCACGGTCCAGCCGGTCGCCGACGACGGTTCCGACGATCAGGATGGTTTCGAGAACCTGCCCGACAACCGGCAGCAGGGCGGCTTCAAACATGGTGACGGCAAGCCGCGCCCGGTGGCACAGGGTTCAGGCTTCTTCATCTCGGAGGACGGATATCTCGTCACCAACAATCACGTCGTCTCGGAAGGCTCGTCCTTCACCATCGTCACCAGTGACGGTAAGGAACTCGACGCCAAGCTGGTCGGCACCGATCCGCGGACGGACCTGGCTGTGCTGAAGGTCGATGGCGGCGGCAAGTTCACCTATGTCGACTTCGCCGACGACTCCAAGATCCGCATCGGTGATTGGGTGGTGGCAGTCGGCAACCCGTTCGGCCTCGGCGGCACCGTCACTTCCGGCATTGTATCCGCTCGGGGCCGCGATATCGGCGCCGGCCCCTATGACGACTTCATCCAGATCGATGCTCCGGTCAATCATGGCAATTCGGGGGGCCCGACTTTCAATCTCAATGGCCAGGTGATCGGTATCAACACAGCCATCTTCTCGCCGTCGGGCGGCAGTGTCGGCATTGGTTTCGACATCCCGGCCTCGACCGCCAAGCAGGTCGTGGAAGACCTGATGAAGGAAGGCTCCATCAAGCGAGGTTGGCTCGGCGTCCAGATCCAGCCGGTCACCGCTGAAATTGCTGAATCCCTTGGTCTGAAATCCGACAAGGGCACACTGGTCTCGAACGCCCAGGACGCTGGTCCCGGCAACAAGGCAGGCATTGCCGCCGGTGACGTCATCACCCAGGTCGACGGCAAGGATGTCGCCTCGCCGAAGGAACTCGCCCGCACGATCGGCGCCTATGCGCCGGGAAAATCGGTCGATCTTACCGTATTTCGTGACGGCAAAAGCCGGACGATCAAGGTCGATCTCGGCACACTGCCGTCCAGCGACAAGCGGGCCTCCGGCGATGACGGCAAGCAGGTCGCGCCTGCCAAGGCCGACGCATTGGCCGATCTTGGCCTGACCATCACCAAGTCAGACGATGGCAAAGGACTGGTCGTCACCGATGTGGATCCCAACAGCGATGCGGCCGATCGTGGCATCCAGCCGGGCGATGTCATCACCGCCGTCAGTTCGGCCAAGGTGAACACCACTGATGACGTCTCCAAGGCCATGGCCGAGGCAGCCAAGGCTGGCCGCAAGGCCGTACTGATGCAGATCACCCGCGACGACTCGAGCCGGTTCGTCGCGCTGCCCGTGGGCAAGGCCTGACAGAAGGCGGCCTGGAGCCTGGCGGTTTCAGGGCGCCCGCCCCAAATGCCGCCGCGATAGCCGCGGAACATCCAGCAATTTCCCGCGGCGATGTCTGCCGCCAAGCCGCTGCGGGAACAAGGAGCCGAGCACGTCAGTCCGTCGTCGTGCCTCGCTCCTGGCGGCAGCGGGCTCCCTTACGCCCGCTGCCGTTTTCCGCCATTTACATCAGTGGCAAATCGACTGCGGCGTGAACCTAAACAGATGTCGGGGCTCGCGGTGTTTCTTCTGCTCACCATGTTCGTCAGCACGCCCACGCTCGGCACGGGCCGCACGACGAGACTCCAGGGAGTGGTCCATCTCGGCATACTCGCCATGTTCCTGCTGATTTCGGCCGTGCCCTGAAGCCCCAGCTAGCCGCCTCTGTCGGCCTGTGCTGCAACCTTGCTGGCAAGATGGGTTTTGAGGGCGGCGAGGTCCTGTCGCGACCAGTCCTTCACGCCCAACACCGCACTCCAGGCTTCCACATAGTCCTGCGGCGCGTAGACATGGCCGTAGCCGATCGGCGTGGTTGTCGCCACGGCCATATCGAGACCGAGCTGCAGCATGGTCACCACCGGGTACCAGCTCAGTTGCGGCGAGACGTCCGGCCCGCGCGGCGCCTTCATCCAATCCGGCTGCCGGTAGGCGTCGCGATAATCGAAGAATACGATCGGGTCGCTGGCATATTGCAGGTAGACGATCCTCAGCGGGCCCCAGGGCGTGTCGGGCGCCACCGCCGGGCCGCTTTGGTTCATGAACCGGACCAGGCTGCTATTGCGGAAGATCGGCAGCCACTGCGGCGAGCCGTTGTTGCGCGTATCGCTCACCGAGCGCCAGATGCGGCTTTCGAAGGGCGGGCCGCTCCAGAGTGCGCCGCTGATCGGATCGCTGAATATCTCGAACAGCCCGGCCGATCTTTCGGAGTTCATGGCGCCAAGGCTGAGCCCGTGCAGGTAAAGCCTCGGCCGCCACTGCTTCGGCAGGGTGGTCCAGTAGCCGTAGATTTCGAGGAACAGCGCCCGGGCCGTCTCGGCGCCGTATTCCGGCTGCGCCAGCAGCGACAGCGGACTGCTCAGATAGGAATATTGCGCGGCGACGCTGGCGACATCGCCGCGGCACAGATATTCGAGCGCATCCATCGAGGCCGGATCGATCCATCCGGTCCCGGTCGGCGTGATGACCACAAGCGTGGATTTGCTGAAGCCGCCCGCCCGCTTCAGCTCCTCCAGCGCGAGTTTCGCGCGGGCTTGCGCACTGTTCGCCGCTCCCAGCCCGACATAGACCCGGACCGGCTGTTGCGCCGGCCGGCCGGTGAAGGTCCCTATCTCGGCGGCGGCGGGACCGTCCGCGATGAACTCGCGGCCGGCGCGGCCGAGCTCGTCCCACCTGACCAGCGAGGCGGGGCTTCCGGTCCTGGAGGGTTCGCTCGGCTGCTGGCGCTCCGGTTCCATGAGTGCGTCGAACTTGGCGAACGAGGAATCGAGCGCGCCGAAGATCGCGCGGATCGCAACGTCGCTCACCAGCAACCAGATGAGCAGCACGGCGACAGCGGCGCCGGCGACATTCGCCAGGCGCCGGGGTATGTAGCGTCTCAGTGCCCCGGCGATGGCGCGCACCAGCCAAGCGACAAGGCGCGCCAGCGCGAGCACGACGATGAAGGTGCAAATGGCCAGGGCGCAGACATTGAGGGGATGAGCGCCATCGACAGCCGGCATGCCCATCACCGCGCGGATGGAGTTCTGCCAGGCACCGGATCGCCACAGCGCCACAACGGCAAGGCCGAGGCACGGGACCAGGATGATCGCCTTGGACAGCAAACGCGGCCGTGGCGGCAGTTCCGGAATCTCGAGATATTTCCACAACCACCGCAAGGCGACGCCAAGGCTGTAGCCGATGGCGAAGCACGCGCCCGCCAGTACGCCTTGCGTCAGGTCGGTGCGGGGAACGAGCGTCGGCGTCAGGGCGGCCGCGAAGAACAGCATGCCGAGGGCCATGCCGACACCGGAGAGCGATCGCCAGATACTAAGGAAACGAGTAGTTGTCACTTGGGTGTTACGCCTCGAGTTGGACCGCAGGATAACGTTGGCCTATGGTTTTTATATCTTCGGAGTCGCGCGTCCGCTATTGGCCTCCTAACCAGTCGGGCTCATGCCCTGGGTCAACATGCATCGACCCCTTTGCGGGACAAGACAGAGATACTACGCGTAGTAAAAACTAGTGCTCCCCCGGTTCCTTAGGTTCGCCAGACCATACCAGAGAATATGAAGGAAACGGGTTGCCGAACCGTCCGCTAATTTGTTGACTTCCTCTAGAAAACGTTGACCCTCCGGGGCCACCATTGTCGTTGCTTCGCGCTTCGACTGGCGAAGGTCCCTAGGGAAGAGATTGTCTCGTGGGTCAAGGCGGCGGCCGAAATCCTTGGCCTGCAGGATCTGCTTGGCCGCATGCCGCGGCAGTTGTCCGGCGGCCAGCGCCAACGTGTCGCCATGGGCCGCGCCATCGTGCGCGATCCAGCCGCTTTCCTGTTTGATGAGCCGCTCAGCAACCTCGATGCCAAGTTGCGTGTTAAGATGCGCGCCGAAATCAAGAAGCTTCACCAACGGCTCGGCCGAACAAGCATCTATGTCACGCATGACCAGACCGAGGCGATGACGCTCGCCGACCGCATCGTGGTGTTGAACAAAGGCCGGATCGAACAGATCGGCCGCCCCTCCGAGCTCTACGAGAACCCAGTCAATCTGTTCGTCGCAAGCTTTATCGGCTCGCCGGAAATGAACCTGATCGAGGGCCGCATCGACAACGGCGCATTCGTCGCCGATCAGGGCTTGCGCTTACCCTTGCCGGCGGATGCTCGGATGGGCGACAAGGATGGGGTAGTTTATGGGATTCGTCCGCAGCACATTTCGGTTGGTGGCGACCACTCTCAGGCGAGGGTGCAAGTGGTCGAGCCGACCGGTGAGGCCCAGGAGCTTACATTAAGTGCAGGTGGAGTCGACCTCGTGGCCGAGGTGCGGGATCAGCCGCCCTTCAAACTTGATCAAGAGGTTGGGTTGGAGATCATGGTATCCAAGGTGCATCTGTTCGATGCTCGTAGTGGCACCAGGATTGCTTAGGGCGCGCTGACGGGCGAAAAACGGCCTATCCCATCATGCCCTTCATCAGTTGCCACTTGCTGCGAAACCACCGGTGATCGCCGTTTGCCCATCGGCCGTCACGGCAATCGCCCGCGGCGCTCCGGCATGACCAGGGATTTCGGCACCACGCGTTGTTACGCCACAGAGGAACGGACCGCGTCAGACATAGTGCGGGCGTCGTCCTCGTTGCACCCCGGGCCATTCCGTGCTCCGTTAGCGCAGCGCCGCCGTTGCGGGCACCAAGCTTGCCGGACCGGCCATATCGTCCACACCGTTCGAGGCAATCATATGACCCAGAATATGGAAACCGATCCCTTCAACGTCTCCATGCGCAAGTTCCTGAAGCAGGTCGGCGTGACTTCGCAGCAGGCAATCGAGAAAGCCGTGGCGGAGAAGGGCCTGAAAGGACAGGGCCGACTGACCGTGAGGGCCGTCATCACCTCGGAGCCGGCAGGCTTGCGCCATGTCGTGGAGGGCGAGATCGATCTTGGATGAGAGCTGCGGCTTGATCGGGGTCGGCTGCTACTTGAAGAACCGTATCTGCCCGGCGGGCGATGGATCGTATCCGCCAAGCTCGGCGGCGCGGCTGGCGAAGATTTCCTGCCCTAGCAAACGCAGGAGCGCCTGGATCGGTTGCTGGAAGTAGGTCCGCTGCCGCATCAGGAGATCGAAGCTTTCCCAGGCCAATGGAACGAAATCGAGGCCAGCGGCGCGGGCGGCCGCGCGCGTGGCAATTCCGCAATCGGCCCTACCAATGCGCACGGCAGCCGCGAGATCGGGTCCGGTCAGGCAGGGCGGCTCCAACCGGTTGACGTCGTCCTGTTTCGCGCCGGAGTCCGCCAGCAATTGCGTGAGCAGCATGTCCGCGCCTGCGCCGCGTTGACGAACCGCGATGCGTGCGCCGGTCGCAAGTACGTCGGTCAGGTTGTTGAGCGATTTTGGATTGCCTGGCGCGAGCAGCAGGCCTTGCTCGCGGCGGGCGAATCCGACCAGCACCGCATCGTAAAGCCGCGGTCTGGCCGCAATCGCGGCGACATTCGGGTCCGGGTCGGGGCTGTGGAAATGAATCGCGGCGACAGACACCTCGCCGCGCAGCAGGCGTGTCACGCCGGCTTCCGTGCCTTCCGTCAGAAAGGCCAGGCCGGAGGCTGATTGGCGGAGAGCCCATTCGAGCAGGTCGTCCTGGCTGCCACCGACGATCGGCGGCGGCTCGGATTGCGTAATTCCTGCGGGCCGGATCAACCCCGACATGACCCAACGGTCGAGTTCATGCCGAGGAAACAGCCACTTGCCCGCCACCTTGCTGCACGGGACACGCTCCTCCGCAATCAGCTCATAAAGCTTGCGCTCACCAATGCGCAGATAGTCGGCGGCTTCGGACGTCGTCAGCAAATCCATCCTGCATTGATATGCATATTCCTGTTCAGGTTCAAGGATTTGACAGTGACGGAGGAGTTGCAGGACATTGAACACGGGACAGGACTGCGAGGAGCAATGTCGGAAGGGCTGGGCATATGGCAACTGATCGCGAGCGGCGACGCCACGCTGTTTGCCATCGTGCGCCTGTCGCTCGCCGTGAGCCTTTCGGCTGTCGCGATCGCCATGGTCGCAGGCCTGCCGCTGGGCGCAATTATCGCGCTGGCACGTTTTCCCGGTCGTTCGGCGATCGTCGTGCTGCTGAACGGTTTCATGGGCCTGCCGCCGGTGGTGGTCGGGCTGACGGTCTATCTGCTGCTATCGCGATCCGGGCCGCTGGGTGAATTCGGCCTCTTGTTCACACCCGCCGCCATGGTCATCGCACAGGCGCTATTGGTGCTGCCCATCGTTGCCGTGCTGACTCGCCAGACGGTCGAGGATCTGTGGCGCGAGTACCGTGAGGAACTGACTGCGATGCAGGTCGGGCCGGCGAGCCTGGTCGCCACGCTTTTGTGGGACGGCCGCTTCAGCCTCGTCACGGCTCTGCTCGCGGGTTTCGGCAGGGCGGCGGCCGAGGTCGGCACCGTGATGATCGTCGGCGGCAACATTGATGGCTTCACCCGCACCATGACGACGGCAATCGCACTTGAAACCTCGAAGGGAAACCTGCCGCTCGCCATGGGGCTCGGCCTGATGCTGATTTTCCTCATCTTGCTGATCAACGCCGCCGCCTGGGGCGTGCGAGTTTGGTCCGAGCAACGGGCTGGCTAGGGATGCGGGCTGCTCAGAGCGATCTTCCACTTGTCCTCGATGACGTGTCGCTGGTCGCCGGTGCGACGACCATCCTGGACCGGGTGAACCTGACGATCGGGCCGCGCGCGCCGACTCTGGTCGTCGGCCCGAACGGGTCGGGCAAAACCTCCCTGCTGCGGCTCTGCATGGGGCTTGTTGCACCTTCTGCTGGAACCCTGACTTGGGGGGGACGAACGTTTTCCCCGCCGACACGGCGTGCAATCCTGTTCCAGAAGCCGGTGATGCTGCGTCGCTCGGCGGCCGCGAATGTCGCCTATGCACTGGCTCAAGCGGGCTGTCCGCGCCGGCTCCGGGCCCCGCGCGTGGAGGAACTGCTCGAGCGCGTCGGTCTTCTCGATCTCGCGACACGTCCGGCACGGCATCTCTCCGGTGGCGAGCAGCAGCGGCTGGCCCTCGCCCGCGCCCTGGCGCGCCAGCCCGAGATCCTGCTGCTCGACGAGCCGACAGCCAGCCTCGATCCGGCGGCGACGCGTTTTGTCGAGCAGATCATCATCACGGCTGCCCAATCGGGCACGAAGATCATCATGGCGTCGCACCACCTCGGCCAGGTACGCAGGATCGCGGGAGACGTCGTCTTTCTGCTCCGAGGGCGCGTTTGCGAGCATGCCGACGCCGACGACTTCCTTGACCGCCCCGCGACCCCGCAAGCCGCTGCCTTCGTGCGCGGCGAGCTCGTGCTTTGATCAACTGGACCGAGATTGAGATGCTGACCCGCCGAATATTCTCTGCGCTTGTGGTGCTTCTGATGCTAGCAGGCGGCGCGCCTGCCCAGGACCAGTCGATCGTCGTGGCGTCGACGACCTCGACCCAGGATTCCGGCCTGTTCGATCACATCCTGCCGCTGTTCGAGAAGAAAACCGGCATCGGCGTGAAGATTGTCGCTCAGGGCACCGGTCAGGCGCTCGACACCGGTCGGCGCGGCGATGCCGACGTGGTCTTCGTCCATGCCAAGGCGCAGGAGGAGAAGTTCATCGAGGAAGGCTTCGGGGTGAAGCGCTTCGACGTGATGTACAACGACTTCGTCCTCGTTGGCCCCAAGAGCGACCCGGCGGGCGTCAGCGGGACCAAGGACATCGCAGCCGCGCTGATCGCCATCAAAGCCAAGAAGGCGGCCTTCGTGTCGCGTGGTGACAGGTCCGGCACCCATTCGGCCGAATTGGGTCTGTGGAAGACGGCCGGCATCGACATCGAGGCGGCCAGGGGCCCGTGGTACAAGGAGATCGGGCAGGGCATGGGGGCGGCGCTCAACGCCGCGGCAGCCATGAACGCCTATACGCTTTCCGATCGTGGCACCTGGCTGTCGTTCAAGAATCGTGGCGAGTTGGACATCGCCGTCGAGGGTGACAAGCGGCTGTTCAATCAGTACGGCGTGATGCTGGTGAATCCTCACAAGCATCCAAGCGTCAAAGTGGAGGCCGGCCAGCGCTTCATCGATTGGCTGATTTCTCCGGAAGGCCAGAAGGCGATCGGAGAGTACAAGATCGACGGCCAGCAGCTCTTCTTCCCGAACGCGCAGCGCGGGCGTTCCTGAAGCTGGTTGCAAACAGGCTCGCGTCTGCTTCAATATCGCGCCATGACGAGAACGTTTTCTTCGACGGGCCCGCTGACTCTCCTGGAAGCGGCGCTCGACGCGCTGCTCGATGGTGTAATGCCCGTCACCCCCCGCTTGGTGCCGCTTGAACAAGCCTTGGGCTATGTCGCTGCCGGGATGCCGCCTGTCGTGCCGGCTCAGCCTGTGCGAGATATCGCTGCCATTGACGGCTGGGCGTGTCGCGCCCTCGACCTCGTGGGGGCATCAGCCTATTCGCCCTTAGTTTTGCCGGTCGCGCCGATCTGGGTCGAGACGGGTGAGGCCATGCCTGAAGATCGCGACTGTGTGCTGCAGGCCGGCCTCGTCGATTGCAGTGGACCGATGATCCAAGCAGCAGCTGAAGCGGTGCCCGGTCATGGTGTGCGCCGGGCGGGCGAGGATTTGGCGGCGGCCCGCCCGCCAATGCTTGAGGGAAAGGCGATCGGCGTCGCCGACCTGCTGGTCGCCCGCAAAGTGGGGCTGAGCCAGCTTGCCATACGGAGCCCGCGCGTGCGCGTGATCGATGTCGCTGCCGACAGCCACGAGACATTCTCCATGCGGCTCGTGGTCGAGAGCCTGAGTGCCTCGGGCGTTTCGATCGTCGGTATAGAGACCGTAGAGCGCGACGCGGCATCGATCATTGTCGCTCTTGATGGCGAGGCCTGCGATTTTCTGCTCCTGATCGGCGGTACTGGTGACGGCCACGCCGACGTGACCGCCGAGGCTCTGGCGCGGCGCGGGGTGTTGATTGGGCACGGCATTGCCTTACGGCCCGGAGGGACAACGGCAATAGGCCGGCTCGGCAAGACACCGGTGGTCGCATTGGCCGGATCGCCGTACCAAGCCTTCGCCGGGTTCCTTGCGCTTGTCCAGCCAGTCCTGGACCGCCTGTCGGGCAGATCTGAACGGTCCGGCATCATTTTGCCGCTCTCGCGGAAAATCTCATCCGCGGTCGGACTTTACGAGCTCGTTCTGCTCGGGAAGGAACGGGAGATGTGGACGCCGCTCGCCGTCGGCGACTTTTCGCTGGACGCCATGCGGCTTGCCGACGCCTGGCTTGCGGTCCCGGGCGATAGCGAAGGGTATGCCGCCGGCACGCCCGTCTCCGCCTTTCCGCTCCGCAACTTTTGATCGAGTGAGCCGCTATGACGAATTCTCCATCATCGGCCGGGCAGAACAGCGGGCAGGAGCAGTTCCTGACGATATTGTCGCGCGAAGCTGCGCTGGCGCGCTTCGAGGCAGCGCTGTTTCCCCGCTCGTTGCCGACCGAGACGCGGACGCTGGCCGACGCGCTCGGGCTGGTTCTTGCCGAAGACGTGGCGGCGCCGGTCGACGTGCCGCCCTTCGACCGCTCCAATGTCGATGGCTTCGCGGTACGTGCGGCCGATCTGGCTGCCGCCTCTGAAACCCGTCCCGTTCGGCTTGAGCTGAATGCGGAAGCGATTGCCTGCGGCACGGTTCCGCAACTCCCCGTTCTGACCGGAACCGCCACGCCCATCGCAACCGGCGGGCCGCTGCCGCGTGGCGCGGACGCCATCGTCATGGTGGAGCATACGCATCCGGTGGGGTTGAGTGCCATCGAGGTGGGGCGCGGCATCTCGCCCGGCCAGTTTGTCTCCAATGCAGGATCCGACATGGCGCGAGGAGAGGTCGTGCTGCGCACCGGAACGCAAATCGGCTCGCGCGAAATCGGCATGCTCGCCGCGTGCGGAATCGCACAAGTGGCCGTGGCGCGCAGGCCACGCGTGGCCGTGCTCTCCACTGGCGATGAACTCGTTCAGCCGGGCGAGCCGCTGCGGGCGGCCGGCATCTATGATGCCAACGGACCGATCATCGCTGCGGCGGTCACTGAAAATGGCGGCGAAGCGCATTTTATCGGCGCCTTCCCGGACGACGAGGCAACACTTGAGACGGCTATGCGCGAGGCGCTCGCCGCCCACGACGTAATGATCCTGTCGGGCGGCACGTCCAAAGGAGCAGGGGATATCACGCATCGCATTATCGGCCGACTGGGCAAACCCGGCATCATCGCCCACGGCGTGGCGCTGAAGCCCGGAAAGCCGCTTTGCCTGGCGGTGTGCGGGGGCAAGCCGGTCATCGTCCTGCCGGGATTTCCGACCTCGGCCATGTTCACCTTCCATGACATGGTGGTACCCGCCCTGCGGCGCATGGCGGGGCTGCCGCCGCGCGTCGATGCTCAGGTCACCGCAAGCCTTCCGTTGCGGGTTCCTTCAGAACTCGGACGGACCGAATTCGCGATGGTCTCCCTTGTGCAAGGGCAGGGAGGATTGACGGCCTATCCGACTGGTAAGGGCTCGGGAGCGATAACATCCTTTACGCAGGCGGATGGCTTCATGCGCATCGAGGCCCTGGCCGATCACGTGCCTGCCGGTGCCGACGTAGCGGTGACGCTGTTCACGCCGCGGGTCCGCGTTCCCGACCTCGTCGTCATCGGCAGTCATTGCGTCGGCCTCGATCTGGTCGTTGGCGAACTTTCGCGTCGCGGGATTTCGGTGCGCTCGCTTTCTGTGGGAAGCCTGGGCGGTCTTGCGGCGGCCAAGCGCGGCGAGTGCGATCTCGCTCCCATCCATCTCTTCGACCCGAAGACGCGGAACTACAACGCGCCCTTCCTCGGTGACGGTCTCGAACTCGTGCCAGGCTGGCGCCGCATGCAAGGTTTGGTGTTCCGCCGAGGGGACGAGCGCTTCGAGGGCCTCGGCGCGGAGGACGCGGTCCGTGCCGCGCTCGCCGATCCCGATTGCATGATGGTCAACCGCAACCAAGGCTCGGGAACGCGTATCCTGATCGACCAACTCCTCGGCGCGGAACGCCCGGACGGCTACTGGAACCAGCCGCGCACACACAATGCCGTGGCCGCGGCGGTAGCGCAGAAGCGCGCTGACTGGGGCGTCACCATCGCGCCGGTCGCGCGTGCGGCCGGGCTCGGTCTTATCCCGTTGACCGAAGAGCACTACGACTTCGCGCTGGTTTGCGCGCGAAAGGATCGGCCCGCGGTGCACGCGTTCCTCGAAGTCCTCCAGGCCGACGAGGTGCATTCGGCGCTGGAGCGCGCGGGGTTCAGCCGGCCGGGTTAGCGGCAAGCAACGCGGCCAGCCGCTCGGCTTCGGCGAGGTCATCGACTGTGTTGGCGTTGAAGAACGGGTCCACCGGCTCTACCGGCCAGGATACGGTGGCAAGGCCGTAGCGACTGGTCCACCGGTCGATCTTGCGCAGGCCCTCGTTGGTCAACGCATGCCGCAATTCGTCCCGCAGGGCGACTTTCCAGAGCCCGATGACCGGATGCGCCTGACCGCCGGACGCCGCCACCGCCAAATCCGCCCCCTCGGTCATGCGCGCCCGCTGGAGGCGTGCAACGAGGTCGCGCGGCAGGAAAGGACAATCACCGGCGGCGCTGACCACCCACTCGACGTCGGGCCTGTTGTCCGCCGTCCAATCGAGCGCGGCGAGCATGCCGGCGAGCGGCCCAGGATAATCCTCGATCGTGTCGGCAACGACTGGCAGGCCAAAACGGGCAAAGCGAACGGGGTCGCCATTGGCATTAAGCACGAGCCCGTCGCATTGAGGTCCTAGCCGTTCGATGACATGCTCGAGCATCGTGCGTCCGCCGATCACGCGCGTCGGCTTGTCCCCGCCGCCCATGCGCCGACCCAGACCGCCGGCGAGCACGACGCCCAGCGTCATGGGCCGCTCAGTCGTCATGCTCGGCACCCTTGCGGCGGTGGCGCGGCGCTTCCTCATCGACCGAAGCGATATCCTGGTCGAAGACGATCCGCTCCTGGCCCGAAAGTGCGGTGAAGCGCTTGCCGCGCGCCCGGCCGACCAGCGTCAGCCCCACTTGGCGGGCCAGCGCCACACCCCAGGCGGTGAAGCCGGAACGCGAAACCAGGATGGGAATGCCCATCCGAACCGTCTTGATCGTCATCTCGGAGGTCAGCCGCCCGGTCGTGTACATGATCTTGTCCCCCGGATCGATGGCGTGGCGGTACATCCAGCCGGCGATCTTGTCGACAGCGTTATGGCGGCCGACGTCTTCCATATAGCAGATTGGCGTGCCCTTCCTGCAAAGGACGCAGCCATGGATCGCGCCTGCCTCCAGATAGAGCGACGGCGTGGTGTTGATTTTGTGCGTCAGCTCGTAGAGCCAGGAGGTGCGAAGCTCAGCGGGCGGGAGCGTGATGTCCTCGATCGCCTCCAGCACGTCGCCGAAGGCAGTGCCTTGGGCGCAACCCGAAGTCTGCGTTCGCTTTCTGAGCTTCTGCTCGTAGTCGGTGTTGCGCTCGGTGCGAACGACCACGACCTGGAGGTCCTCGTCATACTCGACGTCCGTCACCATATCGGTGGGCAGAAGCATGTTCTGGTTCAGCAGATAGCCGAGCGCAAGATATTCCGGATAGTCGTTGACCGTCATCATCGTGACGATCTCCTGAGCGTTGAGATAGAGCGTCAGGGCACGTTCGATCGGTACGCGGACCTCTACCGCCGCGCCTGTATGGTCGACGCCCGCAACCAGCTCCGTCAGCCGTTGGTCTTGCGGATCGGGTGTGATGATAGCGTGTTCCGGTTGGCGTAGCATCAAAGGCATGGCAGTCTCCTGACGTCGTATTCTGGCTCGCGCCTGCGCTAGCTTGCCGTATCTTACAGGCTGTTCAACCGAAGCTGATTAAAAAAAGCCGGATTGATGCGATTACGAAGAAGCCGACACGCTCGTAGAGTGGGAATATAAATGGCGCAAATCTCGGATGACTGCTTCGCTTTCGGCGGACAGATGCGGCCCATCGACGAGACTGCCGCGCTGATCGCCTCGAAACTCAGCGCCGTACAGGAGGTCGAGACGGTCCCGCTCTTGCTGGCGGATGGGCGCGTCCTGGCAAAAAAGATGGTGGCATCGCTGCCGCTGCCGCCCTTCACGAATTCCGCGGTCGACGGCTACGCCGTGCGAGGGGCAGATCTGCCGCAGACCGTCGAGACGGCATTCGCCGTTGCCGGGAGGGTTCAGGCCGGCATGGCGGCGAATGAACCTGTGCGGCCGGGCCAGACGGTACGCATCTTCACTGGCGCTCCAATGCCCGACGGGGTCGACACGGTGTTCATGCAGGAAGACGTGAGCATCGACGGCTCCGGCAGGATCCTTCTCCCGCCCGGCCTGAAAAAGGGTGCCAATGTGCGCCCTGCGGGTGAAGATGTCGCATTGGGCGAGGCCGTCCTCCCGGCGGGCCATCGGATGCGGCCGCAAGATATCGCGCTCGCCGCCGCATTGGGGTTCACGGAACTCCAGGTTAGGCGCAGGATACGCGTCGCAGTGTTCTCGACCGGGGACGAAATCGTCGCGCCGGGAGACATGCGCGGACCGGCGCAGCT
Source organism: Mesorhizobium sp. B1-1-6 (assembly GCF_006443035.1). Taxonomy (NCBI): domain Bacteria; kingdom Pseudomonadati; phylum Pseudomonadota; class Alphaproteobacteria; order Hyphomicrobiales; family Phyllobacteriaceae; genus Mesorhizobium; species Mesorhizobium sp. B1-1-6. The sequence continues at coordinate 105,465 of NZ_VFWR01000015.1, forward strand.
TTTCGACTCCAACCGTTTCATGCTGACGGCGATGCTCGCTCGACTCTGCTGCGACATCACCGATCTCGGTATCCTCGTGGACGATAGTAGTCTGATCGCTGAAAAGCTGAGCGAAGCGGCATTGAGCCATGACCTGATCCTGACTTCGGGCGGTGTGTCGACGGGCGAGGCAGATTGCGTGAAGGCCGCCGTCGAGAGTGCCGGAACCCTGGTGTTCTGGCGCGTCGCGATCAAGCCGGGCCGGCCGGTCGCCATGGGGGTGATCGATGGAACCCCGCTGATCGGACTTCCTGGCAATCCGGTGGCGAGCTTCGTCACCTTCGCGCATATTGCCCGCCCGGCAATCCTCGCCCTTGCGGGGGCCCTCCAGCAACCACCGACCCCGATCGCTATGCGGGCCGCCTTTTCCTATAGCAAAAAGCAGGGACGGCGCGAGTATGTGCGAGCAAGCGTACGCGCGGCCGCGGATGGATGCTACGAAGCGACGAAGTTTCCCAGGGAAGGCGCAGGACTGTTGTCATCCCTGGTCGCGACCGACGGTCTCGTCGAGTTGGGAGAGGAGATAGTCCGTGTCGAGCCAGGTCACACGGTCCAGTTCCTACCCTATTCCAGTCTTATGTGAGCGCCGTCGGATCGCGTCCTCGAAACGAGAGCCGGAACCCAGGCTCGATTGACGCGGCCAGGTCCCGTCGGGCATCATGCCGACCATGATAACCACGACGAAGTTGGATCTGACCGGGCTTAAGTGCCCTTTGCCAGCACTGAAGACTCGTAAGGCGCTGAAAGCCTTGAAGCCAGGCGAGCGGCTCGAGGTTCACTGCACGGACCCGCTGGCGGTCATCGATATCCCCAATCTGCTCAACGAGATGGGCGAGCGACTTGAAGTGACGGAACGCGACGGCGATCGCGTCGTGTTCATGATCGAAAAGACGCAGCCCGCGACGATGTGACGAGTTGCACCCCGTCGGCGGCGGCCCCAAGATTTGCGAGGCAATGCTTGCGCTGGTCGTGCAGGGGACATGTCGTGCCTCATAGTCGACATCCTGGTCCGCGGGGTATCGTTAAGAGGTAAGGGCGTTTCACTCGGGGAGGTGAGCACATGACGATCCAGGAACGACGGCCGCGTGATCGCGGACCAAAGGGCAGGCCGCTGGATGACGCCGCGCTCGCCGAGGTCCAGGCGCTCCTGGGCGCGCGCCAGCGACGGCGCGATTTGCTGATCGAATTCCTTCATCTGATCCAGGACCGATATGGCTGCCTGTCGGCGCGGCATTTGCGGGCGCTGGCGCAAGACATGCGCTTGTCGCAGGCCGAGATCTACGAGGTGGCGACCTTCTATGACCATTTCGACGTTGTGAAGGAAGGCGAGACGCCGCCTGCGCTGTTGACAATCCGCGTGTGCGATTCAGTGAGTTGCATGCTGGCGGGCGCCGACACGCTCCTGGCTGAATTGCAAGCGGGTGCCGATCCAGCGGCGATCAGGGTCATGCGCGCGCCCTGCATGGGCCGTTGCGCTGGCGCGCCTGCCGCGCGTATCGGTGATCGCGAGGTCGACCAGGCAACCGCCGAGGGCCTGAGGCGCATGGCCGCGGCAGCGGAGACCGGTGTGAGCCTGCCCGATTATGTCGGGCTGGAGGCGTATCGGCAGGCGGGCGGCTACCAGCTTTTGCAGCGGGTACGGATTGGGGCGCTGACCACGGACGAGCTCATCGCCACCCTGGGCGATGCAGGCTTGAGGGGTCTGGGCGGTGCGGGCTTTCCCGCTGGCAAGAAGTGGCAGTTCGTGCGTTCCTATCCGGGCCCGCGTCTGATGTCGATCAATGGCGACGAGGGGGAGCCCGGCACCTTCAAGGACCGCATCTATCTCGAGCGAGATCCGCACCGTGCCTTTGAGGGTGCATTGATCGCGGCGCACGCCGTCGAGGCGGAACGGATCTATCTTTACATGCGTGACGAATACCCTGCGGTGCTCGCCATTCTTCGTCAGGAGATCGCCGCACTCGAGGCCACCGGCATCGTCAAGCCGGGCTTCATCGAGCTCCGCCGCGGCGCTGGTGCGTATATCTGCGGCGAGGAGAGTGCGATGCTGGAAAGCATCGAGGGCAAGCGCGGCATGCCGCGCCACCGCCCCCCCTACATCGCCGAGGTCGGCCTGTTCGGACGACCGACGCTCAACCATAATGTCGAGACGCTCTGGTGGATCCGCGACATCGTCGAAAAGGGCGCGCAATGGTTCGCTGCGCAGGGCAGGCCCGGCCACCCTGGCATCCGCTCATGGTCCGTATCCGGCCGGGTGAAAAATCCCGGCGTCAAGCTGGCGCCGGCCGGCGTCACGGTACGCGAATTGATCGACGACTATTGCGGCGGTATGGCGGACGGTCATGAGTTCAAGGCCTATTTGCCGGGTGGCGCCTCAGGCGGCATCCTGCCAGCAGCACTGGGGGACATTCCGCTCGATTTCGGCGGCGATCTGGCCAAGCAGGGCGCCTTCGTCGGCTCCCATGCTATAGTCGTGTTCTCGCGGGCCGACAATATAAAGCAGGTCACGCTCAACCTCATGAAATTCTTCAAACATGAGAGCTGCGGGAAGTGCACGCCTTGTCGCGAGGGAACCGAAAAGTTGGTGGCTATCTTGCAGGAGCAGGGCCCGATGCCGGAAGATAAGATTCGCGACCTCGAAGCCGTGATGCGCGATTCGTCGATCTGCGGCCTGGGCCAGGCGGCGCCCAATCCGATCAACCATCTGCTGACGCATTTCCGGAGTGACCTCTGATGGCCGAGAGCGTGGTATTCACCCTCAATGGGCAAACCGTGAGCGCCGCCCCTGGCGAGACTATCTGGGATGTCGCCAAGCGCCAGGGAACAAAGATTCCGCATCTGTGCCATGTCGACATGCCGGGCTATCGTCCCGACGGCAATTGCCGCGCCTGCATGGTCGACATCGAAGGCGAGCGCGTGCTGGCTGCCTCCTGCGTTCGCCAGCCTTCCGCCGGCATGGTCGTGAAAACCGATACCGAACGCGCCCGCAAATCGCGCGAGATGGTATTCGAGCTTCTCGCAAGCAACATGCGACCGGCGAGCGACGGTCCAGACAACCAGTCGGCATTCTGGCAATGGGCCGGTTCGATGGGGATTTCGGGCAGCCGATACCGTTCCAAGTTCACCGAGGAGGGGCTAGCGCCAGAATTCGACATCACCAATCCGGCCATTGCCGTCAATCTCGACGCGTGCATCACCTGCGGCGCTTGCGTGCGCGCCTGCCGCGAGGTGCAGGTCAACGACGTGATCGGCATGGCCGAGCGCGGCAATCACTCGATTCCTGTCTTCGATATGCACGATCCGATGGGCCTGTCGACCTGCGTCACGTGTGGCGAATGCGTCCAGGCTTGCCCGACTGGTGCGCTCTACGAGAAATCGCTGATGGACGAGACCGGCAAGACGCGTGTCGTCCAGGCGTTCGACAAGGTCGTCGATACGGTTTGCCCGTTTTGCGGCGTTGGCTGCCAGACGCAGGTCGCTGTCAAGGACAATAAAATCGTCCAGGTTGACGGCCGTAACGGTCCGGCGAACGAGAACCGGCTCTGCGTCAAGGGGCGCTTTGGCTTCGACTATGTGATGTCGCCCGAACGGCTGACGAAGCCGCTGATCCGTCGCGACGACGCGCCGAAGGCCGGCGACATTGATCTGCGCAGTGTCGACCCGCTGACAGTGTTCCGCGAGGCCAGCTGGGAAGAGGCGCTGGAGCGCGCTGCCAGCGGGCTGAAACGCATCCGCGACCAGCATGGTGGCAAGGCGCTGGCTGGCTTCGGCTCGGCAAAGGGGTCGAATGAGGAGGCCTATCTCTTCCAGAAATTCGTCCGGCAGGGTTTCGGCACCAACAATATCGACCACTGCACCCGGCTCTGCCACGCCTCTTCCGTGGCCGCTCTGATGGAGGGCGTCGGCTCTGGCGCGGTCTCGGCGCCTTTCATGGACGCCATGAAGGCCGAATGCGTGATCATCATCGGGGCGCGGCCGGCGACAAACCATCCAGTGGCCGCCACCTATTTCAAGCAAGCGGCAAAGCGCGGCACCAAGCTGATCGTGATGGATCCGCGCGGCCAGGAACTGATGCGCCACGCCAGCTATGCGCTGCGCTTCAAGCCGGGCAGCGACGTGGCGATGCTCAACGCGCTGCTGCACGTCATCATAGAAGAGAGGCTCTATGACGAGCAGTACATCCAGGCCAATGTCTCCGGCTTCGAGGCATTGAAGGCCAAGGTGAAGGATTTTTCGCCCGAGGCGATGGCTCCCGTCTGCGGCATCGAGGCCGGTGTACTGCGCGAGGTGGCGCGCACCTATGCCAAGGCGGAGCGCTCGATGATTTTTTGGGGCATGGGCATTTCGCAGCACACCCACGGCACGGACAATTCGCGCTGCCTGATCGCGCTGGCGCTGATCACGGGGCATGTCGGGCGCGCCGGCACAGGCCTGCATCCGCTGCGCGGCCAGAACAATGTCCAGGGCGCCTCGGACGCGGGCCTCATCCCGATGTATTTCCCCGACTACAAATCGGTGGAGAATGCCGATATCCGCGGCCAGTACGAGAATTTCTGGGGCCAGACGCTCGACCCCAAACGCGGCTTGACCGTCGTCGAGATCGTCGACGCGATCCATGACGGCGAGATCCGGGGCATGTACATCATGGGCGAGAACCCGGCCATGTCCGATCCGGACCAGAGCCATGCGCGCGCCGCACTCGCCAAGCTAGAGCATCTGGTTGTTCAGGACATCTTCCTGACCGAAACAGCGTGGCATGCCGACGTGGTGCTCCCTGCCTCCGCGCATGCTGAGAAGCTCGGCACTTACACCAATACCAATCGGCAGGTGCAGATCGGCCGGCCGGCCGTCAACCTGCCGGGCGAGGCGCGGCAGGACCTCGATCTCATCATCGAGCTTGCCGGACGCATGGGGCTGGACTGGAACTACAGGCACGTTTCGGATGTCTTCGCCGAAATGGCGCAAGTAATGCCGTCGCTGAAGCACATTTCCTGGGAGCGCATCGAACGCGAGGAGTCCGTCGTCTATCCTGCCGATGGTCCTGATGTTCCTGGCAACGAGATCGTCTTCACCACCGGGTTTCCGACCGCGGATGGCCGCGGGCGCATCGTGCCCGCCGACCTCCTGCCTCCCGACGAGGTGCCCGACGACGAATATCCTCTGGTGCTAACCACTGGTCGCTTGCTGGAGCACTGGCACACGGGCGCCATGACGCGCCGCGCCGGGGTGCTCAACGCGATCGAGCCCTACGGCATTGCCGCGATGAATCCCTACGAGATCAAGCGCCGCGGCCTTGCGCAGGGAGACGTGATCAACGTGGAGACGCGGCGCGGCGTCGTCGAAGCCATTCTGCGGGCCGATCGAGAGGTCGCCGATGGCATGGTGTTCATGCCGTTCTGCTTTAACGAGAGCCCGGCCAACATGCTTACCAATCCTATGCTCGATCCTTACGGCAAGATCCCCGAGTTCAAATATTGTGCCGCGCGGATCGTGCCGGCATCGAGATCGGTCGAAGCTGCCGAATGACGTTTGGAAACTGCCCGCGGAGGTGGTGTTGGGCGATGGCTGACTTGAGGAAGTCCATTGTCCGACGGCCGCCGGAATAGTCGGGCAGGCCGTCGCGAAGGCTCGCGACAGGTGGGAGGGGCTCTGTCGGCGGCCAGATGTCAGCCATAGTTGTGCGGAACGCCTTCAACTCGGCGTTTTTCTCGCGAGGTTTGATTTGGCTGAAGGCGACGCGAGATGCGATCACCGGCCGACCAGCAGCAGCCTTCCGACGAGTGCTGCTGTTAGAGTATATCGTTAGGATAGATGCCCCAAAGGCGGGTTTGCCTGACGAAGCCTGCCAGCGAATTGACCGCGACCCTGCACCATTGGCCGTCGCAGCGCACCAGTTCGACAATTACTTCCGGCGCCAGCCATGCGGTAACGAGGCTGGAAACCGAAGGCTTCCCGCGCAGCGCGATCTTGTCCTTGCTCCATGGGGCGGTTACAGCGGTCCTTCGCCCCGAAAGAAGCGGACCGAAGACCCAGCCGGATGTTCCCTGCCAATCTCGCACGCGCCGCCAGTTTCCATATTCCTGGTAGATTTCAAGCGGAATCCTGGGCCGGACATAAACCCATTCGACGTCATATTGGGTGCCCGGTCCGACCCGCATATTCACAGGAGAACTCTTCAACGACGCGAAGCGGGGCAAGGCAATCCCGTTGACAGCAGCTTGAGGGCCGGCCTTTGTGACAGTTGCAACACATAGTGCAGCGATGAGGCAACAACGAAGGACGCTACCCGTGACGAAAAAGCCGCAACCGGTGTCTTGATAAGTCGACGAGACGACGTTGCTCCGAGGCGCACAACCGCGGCGTCTCACAGCGAAGCCCCATGCGAAGGATTGAAGAGGGCTCGAGGACATCTTTCGATATTGCCGCGTGGTCCTGGTGAGACAACGTCGGGAGAGGCGAGTTGCAGCGTTCGCATGGGCGTTCGATCCCACCTACCGAGTGAGCGCGTAGCAATCGATTTTTTTGAGCGCCAGTCGCCCGCAAGCGCGCCACGCTTCCGACTTGTTATCGAAGCCGGCATATCGGGCGCGGTAGTACACATCGCCATCTTTTTCGAAGGCCTCGGTAAAAGCAGAAGTGTTCGAAAGCAGTTTTGGCGCTTTGCGAGCCGCGAGTGAAAGGATTTCACGAGCTGCGGCCTTGCTTGGCATCGATCCAATCTGGATGATCCATTGACCTTCTTGGGTGGAAGCGGTGCTGATCGGATCGATGGCATCGGCAGACAAGGCCTGCTCCCTGGACACATCGCCCATCGCCTCAGCGGCGAAAGCGGCTCGGGAATCGGCCACCCGGGCTGGCTTCCACGTCGGAGTGGGCACCGATGCGTTCGAAGCCGCGGAGGCGACCAATGCGCTTTCTCCGCCACGATCGATCCTGAACCGGTCCGGACCGTTGGAAGCCTTAGCCAGATAGCGGCTGATGAGACGCTTCATGCGTGCATCTCGGCTCCTGACCGTATGTCCGCCCATCACCACCGCGACGATGCTGCGGCCCTGCGCCTCGACGGAAGAAACCAGGTTGAAGCCCGAGGCATTCGTGTATCCCGTTTTGATCCCATCCACGCCCTTCACCCGGCCGAGCAGATGGTTGTGATTGCCGAAGCGCCGACCTTTGTATTTGAAGGATCGGGTGTTGAAGTAGGAATAATAGCCAGGGTGATGATCCCTGAGCGCCAGGCCAAGGCGTGCCATGTCGCGCGCCGTGGTCTTCTGGGCTGTGTCGGGCAGTCCGTTAGCGTTCCTGAACGTGGTGGAGGTCATTCCCAACTGTCGTGCTTTTTGCGTCATGAGACGTGCAAAGCCGACCTCCGACCCGCCGAGGAACTCGCCAATGGCCGTCGCGGCATCGTTGGCGGACTTCGTTACCAGCGCCAATATGACCTGTTCGACGGTGATCGTTTGACCCTGCTTCAGTCCGAGTTTGGAGGGAGCCTCGTTGGCGGCATTGGCCGACACCGGTATCGCCGTGCCTTTCGAGATCCTGCCGCTCTCGAGCGCGTCGAAGATGAGGTAGAGCGTCATCATCTTGGTGAGAGACGCTGGATAGCGCGGAGCGTCCGCATGATCTCTGTAGAGGGTCTTGCCTGTCTTGGCATCGATGACAATGCCTGAAAATCTGGAATTGGCCTGCACGGCGGAAGCAGAGGCGGCGCAAAACACGATGACGACCGAGATCCTCAAGGCGAATTTCAACAATGACGCCGGGAAGGCGACAAGCTTCTCCATTACCAGATACATCCGCCCGCCCGTCGCCGCTCCGTGTAAAATGTGGCCGGGCGAGCCGGCCATCGGATCACGAAGCTAGGCAGGCACCGTTACCAATTGGTTATCGCATTCTTAACGAGAGGCCTCAAATTGTCTCGGCTCTATCCCTCGATTCCGCACCAGATAAGGTCGGCCGCCGTGACGGTTCGCGGAACGCCGCACGGCTCGAGGCGCGCATCGATTGCGGCATCGACTACCAGGATGCTTCCGCGGAAGACAAGTCGATCTTGCTAGAAGATTCTATTCCACATCCTCAGGTCCGTACCCTAAGCGCTTGCTCCATCCTGTCGGCGATCTGTGTGACGATATAGGCAATCACCATGTAGATCACGACGGCAATCACGAAGGCTTCGAGATAGTAGAAATTCAACGCGGCGGTCAGTTGTGATTGCGCGAAGATATCGACAACCTCGATGGCGAATCCGAGTGAAAGCGCCTTCATGATAACCATCATCGAGGTTGTCAGATCGGGAATTGCTGTCAGGGCGACCTGGGGAAATAGCACCCGTCGAAACAATTGGCCCCTTGTATAGCCAAGCGAATAGGCTGCGTCTGCCTGACCGGTGTCAAAGGCGTTGAGGGCTCCTTTGATAATCTCGGCCTGGAACGCGGCGACACAGCCGGTCACCGCAATGACAAGGATAACCCAATTGGGCGTTTGGTGGGCGTTGAAGTCTATGCCAACCAATGAAAACAGAAACTGAAGCGCGGGGGGAAGACCGAAATAGGCGAGGAAGATCACGATCACCATCGGAACGCCCTTGAAGACGACCTTGTAGGCCATGACGAGCTCTCGCAGTGCGGGAATCCGTCTATATTCCACAAGCGCAAACAGGCTGCCGACCATCGTCGAGAGCACGAAGATCGTGAGGGCCATTGCAAGCGTTACGGGTACGGCGCCCAGAATTTCCCGCGAGTCCTGGAGCAGGATATCGGTCTCAAACATGGTCAAATACCCTTGTTAGGTCACACGCTCGCGATCAGTGTGTTCTTGATCTGAGCAGATGTCGTAGCCTCCGGTGCCTGCATCGGGGAACGAAGCTCGAAGAAGCGGACGATGAGCCATGCGATCAGGCACATCACCGAATAGATGACCGCCAGCACGAGATAGGTTTCGAACTGGTACTGATTATAGTCGCGCTCCATGATCAAATGCGCGGTCGCCATGACATCCGCCGCCCCGATGTACATCACCAGCGCAACGTTATGGATCAGGTAGATGACGGAGTTCCCGTAGCCCGGCAATGCGAAGTGCACTGCTTGTGGCCCGATGACCCGCGTGATTTTCTGGCGAAAGGTATATCCAAGACTGTCTGCCGCATCATGCTGGCCGCGATCGACGGCCAGATATGCAGGTCGCAGGACTTCTGACAGGTAGCCGCCGTGATAAAAGCTTAATGCCACCATCGCGGCGATCGTCGGCGAGAAAAAATCTTCGGAGCCGAACAGGATTACCAACAAGGGAAGCCCGTAAAACGCAACGAACAATTGGAGGACGACGGGAACACTCCGGGCATAGGATACGTAGAGATCCGCCAGGTGACTGATCACTGGCACCCTGCGGACCCGGAGTGTTGTCGCAAGGAGAGCTAGGCAGAACCCAGCAATGAGGGCCGTAAAAGTGATGGCCAGCGTCAGCGGCAACGCCGAGAGCAACTCGGGAATTATAGCAGAAACGTCCACTTGGAACACTCCTTCTTGCAGTTCTGCCTCAACGCCGGCTATCCAGATGCAGCTGAGGACGCCTTGTTACTTCATGTATTTCACGATGTCCTCGCCGAACCACTTCTGCGAGAGCTTGTCGATCGTGCCGTCGTCCTTCAGTTCCTTGAGCACCTTGTTGACGTCCTCGGCCAGGATCTTGTTTTCCGCTGACCGGTGAATCAGCATGTACGTGTTGTTGCTGTAGACCGGATCCGATGCGACGATATCGAGCTTCTTGTTGTCGATGACAGCCTGCTCACCGAGGTTAGACGGTAGAACCAATGCGTCGAACTTGCCGTTCTGAACTTCATCCAGGCGGTTCGGGTAGGGGATCCCGGCGCTCGATGCCGTGACGTCGAGCTTGTATTGCGGATTCTCTTTCTGCCAGTTCATGATGAACTTGTAGGTTCCGCCACCGGCTGTGGTCGGAACGATCCTCTTGCCGACCAGGTCCTTCATTTCCTTTATGCCGCTGTCTTTCTTGCTGTAGATTTTCATCAGACTGGCGCCCATCGGGTTCTCTGGAATGATGAATTGCTTCTCTCGCTCGGGCGACTTGTAGTAGCCACCTACGGCGATGTCGTACTTCCCGGTGGCAAGGCCGGTTTCCTGGGCGATGTCGGACACACCTTCCATTTCGAACTTGTATTGCGGTAGCTTCGCATTGATCGCCCTCAGAAGATCGGGCTCATAGCCTTGCGGTTCGACGCCGATGGCGCCCCAGGCCAGCGGCTTGGATTCGGCAGACGTCGCGATCTTGATCGTCCGGACGGTCTGACCATAGCTGGTCCCCGCGGTTGCGAGGGCAATTGCGATGCCACCAGCGACGGCCAGGACATAGCGGCGGGAAAAACCGGATGTGATTGCAGACATTTCTTGGGTTCCCTTCTTGTTGAGCTATTGAAAAGCGAGTTCCGACTGCAGGAATTGAGCCAGTCGTGGACTGGAAGGCGCGTCGAAGATTTCAGCCGGACTGCCGTCGGCGGCAACCACGCCACGGTCCATGAAAACGATCCGGTTCGAGATGTTCTTTGCGAATTGCATCTCGTGGGTCACAAGCAGCGACGTGATCCCTGACGACGTGACATCCTTGATCACCTTCAAAACTTCACCGACAAGTTCAGGGTCCAGCGATGACGTAGGCTCATCGAAGAGGATGACGTCAGGACGCACCGCCAGCGCGCGTGCGATGCCGGTGCGCTGGAGCTGGCCGCCCGAGAGCTGGGATGGATAGCTGTCTCGCTTCGACGAGAGACCGACCCGATCGAGCTCTCTGAGCGCGATTTCCCGCGCCTCTTCCCTGGATTTGCGCTGCACCACAACGAGCGGATCCATCACGTTCTGGAGGACCGTCATGTTCTTGAAGACGTTGAACTGCTGAAAGACCATCGCCGTCCTCAACCGGATCGCCTGGACAGCGGCCTTGTCGGCACGCTGGTAGTCCATCCGAATCTGATCGAACGCGATGGTTCCTGACGACGGCTTGGCCAGATAGTTGATGCATTTCAGCAGCGTGGTCTTGCCGGTGCCACTGGGGCCGATGATCGACACCACGTCACCCCGCTTTACCGAGAGATTGACGCCGTTCAGGACCTGCGTGCTTCCGTAAGACAGCTTTATATCTTTGAGTTCAAGCATTGCTGGTTGGCCCTTCGGGAAGTGTGGGACGGACTGGCTTGACCGGATGCAACGTCATCACCCGCTCTCCGCATGGCCCAGGACGTGCATCAGCCGGTTTGCCCAGCCGAAGATCGCTATGGCGTGGACGAGGTCGATGATCTCGGCATCATTCATGCCGACTGATCGCAGCGAGGCGACGTCGTCTGCCGTCGCTTCCGACGGCGCCGCCGACAGGCGGCGGGCAAAGTTGTAGATTGCCGCATCGCGCGACCCAAGCTTTTCAGGTTTGTCGAGATACAGCGCCGTGACCACTTCATCGCTCTTGGTCAGCTCTGCATGCCGGCGGGCGTGAACGACGGCACAGAATTTGCAGCCATTGACGATCGAGGCACCCAGTGCGCCAAGCTCGCGGTCGGGACGGGCAAGCCCGCCCTCGACGTACATGATCGCGTTGAACAACACCGTGCGGGCAAGATAGCTCTCGGGATCATGCACAAGGGTGCGCACATATTCCGAAACTTTCTTGGCCGACGGCGTAACCTTCATCGCTTCGAGCTGTTCCGGCGTTGCCTCCGATAGCTCGACCGGTGCGATATAGGGATGCCAATTCAGCGGCTTCAGGCGCACCGAGGAAATCATGCCCGCCTCATCAATCGCAAGCCGGTTGCGACCCGAGTCTGGAAGTTGATGAAGGCAATCAATTCAGAGAGCGCAACGATCTGGGGATTGTTCAATCCGGCTTGGGCGAGCAGGGCAATGTGGCTCGCCTCCGCCTTTTTCGGCGTCAGGGTGATCAGGTCAACATGTCGGGCGATGGTCGCCAGGGGTTCGTTCAAACCCGTTTCCCCCCAGGCCAAGGACAGAAGCTGCTCCGTGGGACCAAGCTGAGCCAGTTGTACATCATATTCGGCCATCAGGACGGGATCGGCGTTCAGAGCTGCCATGCGACGGGCCAGAGCGACCCGCAAATTCGGTGCCAGCCCCTGATCGTTTGCCGGCTGCAGGACGGAGAGGCGACATTCCTCAGCCCCTCGCACGAATTCGGGCCGAAACCGCCGTGCAGCGAAAAGGGCATCGTCCGGTGAAAGACCCGCAGCCTTGTCCATTGCGTCGATCACAGTGCGGCCTCCTTATGCAACAAGGGTGTTGAATCGACCCATTCGTCGCCCAGAAGTTCCGGGGTGTCATAGGCGATCAGATTGGCGAAGTGGGTTTCGACGTCTTCGGCGAACAGCGACGCGGCAATGCCGCGGACCAGACGGTCGGCACCGGCGCTGACGGCCGGGATATCGCCGGAGACCTTACCATGGGTCAGCATGGCGGCGTCGTTGAAGCAGTGGACATGCGCCAGCATCGGGCAGGAACCGGGGACGCGCTCGCGGAATTCGAAGGCGGGGCCGAGATCCGGTGCCTCCAACATGCCTGCGCGCGGCGGCCCCATGTCCGGCGTATATCGACCATCCGACCAGGTGCGAATGTGTGGGGCGAGGGCAGCGAATTCCGGGCGACCACTGAAGTCATTTGAAAAGCCGGTCGCAGCTATCATGAAATCGTAGCGCATCGGCCCTTGCGTGGTTCCGACCAGAAGGCCTCCGGCATCTTCCTTCACCGCGACCACACCACAGTCGAGAAAGAAGCGGGCATTCGCATGACGAGACACGCGAAGCGTCGATGAACGCGGCGGCGGCGTCTGGGTCGAGGCGGTGTAGTCGAAGAATCTCCACTTCCAGGAATCGGGCAAATGATACATGCCGAGGATGACACCCTGGCTGCCGATCCCGGTCAGCTTGTTGATCCGCGGCATTTCCTTGCGCCGGATCAACATGTCGACTGAACCGGCGCCCGCCTCGAGCGCCGTCGCGGCATTGTCCATCGAAGAGGCGCCGGCGCCGATAACCGCAACACGCTTGCCCTTCAGTGCATCAAAATCGATGTCGTCGGCAGAATGGGCCCAATAGGAGCGATCGATGCCCCTGAGGAAATCGGGCACGGCAAAACCGCCGAGACCGGACCGACCGGTGGCTAGAACGAGACGACGGGTGAGAACCCGGCCGGTTTCCGCGCCCTCGACATCGATCGCAATCAGATCGCCAACGGCTGCAACGCCTGTCATGCGCACGCTGTTGCGTACTGGCAGACCAAGCACGTTCCGGTACCAGACCAGGTAGTCCATCCACTGGCCTTTGGGGATTTTGTCCAGCGACCGCCATGCCTCAACGCCCCATTGTGCCGTGAACCAGGCGCGGAATGTCAGCTGCGGCAGGCCGAGCGACGGACCGTGCAGCGTTTTCGGCGACCGGAGCGTTTGCATGCGGGCAAACGTTATCCATGGCCCTTCGAAGCCGGCCGGAGCCGCGTCATAGGCGACGACATTGGTTATCCCCGTCAGCACCAGCTTTGCGGTGGCAGCAAGTCCGCACATGCCGGCGCCGATCACAACGACGTCACGGACCGGCACGCCATCGCGCGAACGTGCGGGAACCCATGGCTTGGCAGGCAGTTCGAGAAAATCGAGGTCCTGAGCAAGTTGTGCTTCAAGCGCGGCTAGACCTCTCAGGGGGAGCGAACTGGGGGTGTGCTTCATATTCCCGTTCCGTGATTTGTGCCGGAGGCAGGATCGGTCACCAATTGGCCGGCCAGGGTCGGATCGAGTTTCTTGAAGCCAACGATCGACCGTTCAGCCACCGCCTCGACCGCATCCACCAACGCCTGCGCGACTGGACGAAGGGGGCGTTTTTCGGCAGCCACAACACCCCAATAAAAGAGGACGGTTACGTCGATCGGGCGGATGACGACCCCAGGCAAGCCCACGCCATAGGCGGTGAGGGGATCGATGACAGCCGCAACACCAGTCCGGCGTACGATCTGCAACGCGCCATAGGCGGTATTCGTGCGGATTACTGGCCCGGTGTCGATGCCCCTGGCCGCCAACGCCTTGGAGACATGCAACTGGAAACGCAGCGGGTTGAGCAACGTGGCGACGCGGCGGCCGGCAAAAGCGGAAAGCGGTATGACATCTAGTTCGGCCAGCGGATCATCCTCCCGCACGGCAGCAACATCAGGCGCCGAATAGAGCCGCAGGACATCCAGACCGGGCGTATCGAGCGGCAGGCTTGAAAACCCGACCTCGGCACGTCCGCTGCGCACTTCCTGAGCGACGGTCGAGGGAAGGAACTGCCCGAGATGCGTCTCGTGCGGAAGCTCGGCACCTTGGAGTTCAGCCAAGGCCGTAGGGATCAAGCCGGTGCCGATCGCGGAGGTGGTGACGATCTGCAGGATTCGCCCTCTGCCGGCGGCGATCATCTTGGCCCGCGCTGCGAGTTCGGTGAAGGACATCAGCAGGCGTCGTGCTTCCTCCTCGAACGCGACTCCTTCTTCAGACAACTGCACCCGTCGACCGATCCGATGCAGCAATTCGAAGCCAAGTTCGGCCTCGAGCTCCTGAATGGTGCGCGTCACCGCAGGCTGGGAACGCCCGAGCATGTCAGCCGCCCTGGTGATACTGCCGCTGGCAGCAACCGCAAGGAAGGTCTGAAGGTCCCGGGTTTCCATGTTTCTCCTACATGCGTAATCCGTATGATTGACATCGTCTCATTCGTTTTTGATATATGTCAAGCGGAAACGAATGTTCGTTACGGGCTTTGTGCATATGCCGGCCTCAGCGCCAGAATCCGGATCGGAGGCGGACAGCGACGTCAGACGCGGCTCCAGCTTGCGAAACCTCCTGAAGAAAAAATTCAGGTGACGGCGCAAGGATTCTCGAACCACAACGCCTGCGACAGGAGGAATGTTATGCGCGTGAGTATTCTGGGCGCCGGAGCAATTGCTTATGGCCTTGCCGCCTATTTGGCAGGATCGGGGCATTCGCCAATGCTTTGGTCACCGTCGGGACAGCGCACCAGGGCGTTGGCTACCGGCGAATTGTTGAAAGCGACGGGGGATATCGCGGCGACGGTACCCGTGCGCATCGCCAAGGATTGCAAGGATGCCATCGCCAACGCGGACGTGGTGGTGATTGCACTTCCGGCTTACGGCCACAGGATGGTGATGGATGCTGCCGCCCCCCATCTGATCGATGGAATTCCGGTCATCATCAGTTCGCATTGTTCGTTCGGGGCACTGTATCTCTCCAAGCGGTTGGCGGAGCGCAAGGTCAGCTTGCCGATCGTTCTTTGGGGCACAACACTGTTGACCGGGCGGCAACTCGGGCCAACCGAGGTCCATGTCACCACCATTCGCCAGAAGCTTGACGTCGCGACGCTGCCTTTCAAAGCTCAGGATGAAGGATACGGATTTTGCACGAGCCTATTTGGTGATCGTTTCGTCAAGCGCGACGGCATGCTTGCGATCGCGCTCAGCAACCTCAATCCGCAAAACCACTTGGGAATTGCCCTCCTCAACCTGACACGCATGGAAAAAGCCGAGCAATGGAGCCAGGGGGGAAACGTCACCCCTGCCGCTGGCCGCCTTATCGAGGCTCTGGATGCCGAACGGCTAGCCATCGCGGCCCATTTTGGTATCGCGGTTCGCACCGTCCAGGAGCATTTTTCATTGTCGTTTCATGTTCCGAAGGGAACCGTTTCGGAGATGAACCAGGAGATGGATCGTCAAGGCCGTGGCGGCTTTGGTCCGACAACAATCGAAAGCCGCTACATTCTCGAGGATGTTCCGTTCGGACTGCTGCCGACCGTATTGTTGGGTAAGATCACCGAGAAACCGGCGACGCTCCACGAGTCTGGAGTTTCGATATTATCGGCGGCTTACGGTCGCGATCTCAGGGGAGATAACGATATTCTTCCTGCGCTCGGCCTCGAGGGAATAGCAAAGGCGGATCTTGAAAACCTTTGCCGCACGGGGTTTTGAGTGCGCCCGCAGTCGATGCGGCATGATCACATTTAGGGGCACCGCGCTACGTCATCGCGTCGGTGCATTTTAACAGTGGTGCGCAGCGTCAGGGCGATGTCGCTGGCGCCGCGATCGCCAGAACCAGCCATGCAACCGTCGAAAGTAGCGTTCGGGACGCTGCGGGGAATCGAGCATCCCGAATTGACAATATCCCCTCCGGGGGGATAGCACATTCAGAATGAAAGAGCGTCCCCACATTCACGAGACCCATCCCGACATCGTCAAACGGCTGAAGCGGGCCGACGGTCATCTGAGGGGCGTTATTGAGATGATCGAAGCAGGCCGGCCTTGCCTTGACATTGCCCAGCAGCTTCATGCGGTCGAAAGGGCTGTTTCCCAGGCCAAGAAGACGCTCATCCAGGATCACCTAAACCACTGCCTGGAAGATGTCGTAGGGCCGCTGCCGCGTGAGCAGCGCCGCTCGATCGATGAATTCAAGGACATCACCAAATACTTGTGAGACACGCTCCATGATGGACGGCATTCGCGGCTGGTTCGGCTTCGGCCCGGCAGCTCAAGGCTTCGGCGGGCATGGCCATGACCATGGCGAGGGCGGACACGGCCACACGCATGGCGTGGTCGATCCCACAATCGCGACGACCACACGCGGCATCTGGGCGATCAAATGGTCGTTCGTGCTGCTAGCCCTCACAGCGGTGCTGCAACTGGTCATCGTATTCCTCTCGGGCAGCGTGGCGCTGCTTGCCGACACCATCCACAATGTCGGCGACGCGGTCACCGCCATCCCGCTGTGGATCGCCTTCATGCTGGCGCGGCGCAAGCCCAGCAAGACCTTCACCTACGGCCTTGGCCGGGTCGAGGACCTGGCCGGCATCATCATCGTCCTGATTATCCTCTTCAGTGCCATCGTCGCCGGCTATGAGGCGATCGACAGGTTGATCCATCCCCAAGCCATCAGCTTCCTCGGCTGGGTTGCCGCCGCCGGCCTCGTCGGTTTCCTGGGCAATGAGGCTGTCGCGGTATTCCGCATCCGCGTCGGCCGCGAGATAAACAGCGCGGCCCTGATCGCCGACGGCTATCACGCCCGCACCGATGGCTTCACCAGCCTTGCGGTGGTGCTTGGCGCGGCCGGCGTCTGGCTAGGCTTCCCGCTCGCGGACCCGATCATCGGCCTTTTGATCACTGTGGCTATCCTCGCCATCGTCTGGCAGTCCTCAAAGGCGGTGCTGACACGCATGCTGGATGGCGTCGAGCCGGGCATCGTCGAGGAAATCCATCATGCGGCTGAACATGTGAGGGGCATCCAACGGGTCGCCCAGGTGCGGGCGCGCTGGATCGGCCACAGGCTGCATGCGGATATCGCCATCAAGGTGGCCGAGACAGCGAGCGCAAAGGATGTGGTCGGCATCGCGGAGGCTTTGAGAGGGGAGCTGTTCGACCACCTGCCGGCGCTCTCGGAGGCGAACATCCGTCTGGAAGGCGAAGGCGGATCCGTGGCGGGCGGTTCGGCCCACGCCGATCATGCGCCGGAGCCTTTCAAGGTCGTCAGCGACCTGGCAACGGGAACGCTCGAAATCGTCGATACGCCCGCTGGCGAGCGCTTGCGTCTCACCATCGACAGCCATGCCGACGATCTGGGGGCGACCGTGATCATCGACCGGTCCGAAGGTCCCGAGACGCTTTCGCTCGGGCCTGTCGCCGGCAATCACCACCGCCGTGAAAGCAGCGTCGCCCCCGCCGAGCCGCACGAGTTCGAGGCGAGGCTGATCCTGACCTCTAAGGGCAAGCAACAGGTCCTGCCGTTCAAGATGGTTGAGCCGGAAGGCCACCAACACTAGGACGGGGCAGACTTGCGCGACTTGACGCGTTCGCTCAATCGGTGTCGCGTGACGCGGGTCGATGACAGATCTCGCCGCTCACGCAGCTCTGTTCTTCTCAGCAAGGTCCGCCCCCGCTGGAGGTTGCCACAGGTTGGCCAAGTCCGAGCTCATTTAGGGTTGCGCCGCACAACGGTGCAGGAGCAGCACTGCCGGTTTGGCCAGCTAGGCTATTCGCAGACAGCGATCAAAGCCGCGCCTTGGTGCTCCGGGGTGTCGCCAACAACAGGCTGGTCTCGCTGCCGGTGATGCCGGGGATCAGGCGGATGCGCCGCAGCACGGCGTCGAATTCGGTCAGTGTCTGCGTCCCCAGCTCTATCACCAGGTCCCAGCGGCCGTTGGTGGTATGGATCGTCGAAACCTCCGAGAAGCCGCCAAGAGCGCGGATCACACGATCGGCGGCATGCCCTTCGATTTCCACCATCATGATGCCGCGTACACGCTGGTCGACGGCATCGGCTCGCAGGATGACGGTATAACCGATGATCGCACCGGCTTTTTCAAGGCGCTCTATGCGAGACCTGACCGTTGCCCGCGAGACGCTGACATCCATGGCAAGGTCCGAGATGCTGCGCCGCGCGTCATGCCGCAAAAGCGTGATGAGCTGTTCGTCAAGCTGATCCATGGCTCAGAATGCAATCAAATCATTCCATTTTGATAGCCCATTTCGACAAATTTGCCAATTTGATATGTTCATCCTGCCAGTTATCCGCGCTCCAATGAGGCCTAGAAAACGCGCGGGGAAATACGGATGCATTGTACGATCGTCGGGGCACCGATCCAGGTCGGCTCGGGCCGGATGGGTTGCGAGATGGGGCCTAGTGCGCTGCGTACCGCAGGCCTGGCGGCAGCGCTCACTGAACTCGGGCATACGCTGGCCGACCTTGGCACCGTCGCCTCTGCCGATCTGCGCCCGATCAGCCACGGCAATGCCGCCTTGAAGGCGCTGCCGGAAATCGTCGCATGGACGGCGGCGATTACCGAGGCGGCCTATGCAGCCAGCGCCGGCGCCATGCCGATCTTCCTTGGTGGCGACCACAGCATTTCCGCCGGCACGCTGGCCGGTATCGCCCGCCGGGCGGCGGAAGCCGGCCGCCCGCTGTTCGTGCTGTGGCTCGACGCACATCCTGATTTTCACACGCTCGACACCACGACCAGCGGGAATTTGCATGGCGTGCCGCTGGCTTATGCCAGCGGGCAACCCGGCTTCGAAGGCTACTTCCCCAGCCTGGCGGCTTGCGTGGATCCGGCCCGTATCTGCACACTGGGCATCCGCAGCGTCGATCCGGCGGAGCGCGAAGCGCTACGTAAGGCGGGCGTCACCGTGCACGACATGCGCATGATTGACGAATACGGCATGGCCCCGCTGCTTCGCGCCTTTCTCGAGCGGGTCAGTGCCGAAAACGGCATGCTGCATGTCAGCCTCGATGTCGATTTTCTCGACCCTTCGATCGCGCCTGCCGTCGGCACCACCGTGCCGGGCGGCGCCACCTTCCGCGAGGCTCATCTGGTGATGGAGATGTTGCACGACAGCCATCTCGTCACCAGCCTCGACCTGGTCGAGCTCAATCCCGCACTCGACGAACGCAACCGCACCGCAACCCTTCTCGTGGACCTGACCGCGAGCCTGATGGGCCGGCGGATCATGGACCGTCCCACACGGAGTTATTGAACTGTGACCCCCCAACTCAACATCGTGCCCTTCGTCAGCGTCGATCACATGATGAAGCTGGTTCTTGCCGTCGGCATCGATCGCTTTCTCATCGATCTCGCTGCCTATATCGAAGAGGATTTCCGACGCTGGGAATTGTTCGACAAGACCCCGCGCATCGCTTCGCACAGCATCGACGGCGTCATCGAACTGATGCCTACGAGCGACGGACAGCTCTACGGCTTCAAGTATGTCAACGGTCATCCAAAAAACACGCGCGACGGGCGCCAGACCGTGACGGCGTTCGGCGTGATGGCCGATGTCGGCAATGGCTATCCGATGCTGCTTTCGGAAATGACCATCCTGACCGCGTTGCGCACGGCGGCGACGTCGGCCGTCGCGGCCAAATACCTTGCTCCCAATGCGGCGGACTGCATGGCAATCATCGGCAATGGCGCCCAGTCGGAATTCCAGGCCATCGCCTTCAAGGCCCTGCTCGGCATCGACAGGCTTCGCCTCTATGACATCGATCGGTCGGCATCCTTGAAGTGCGCGAAAAACCTTGCGGGGTTCGGTTTCGACATCGCGATCTGCGCTTCGGCGCAGGAGGCGGTGGAAGGGGCTCACATCATCACGACGGTCACCGCCGACAAACGCTCCGCGACCATCCTGACGGACAACATGGTCGGATCGGGCGTGCACATAAATGCCGTCGGCGGCGATTGCCCCGGCAAGACGGAATTGCATCGCGATATTCTGCTGCGCTCCGACATATTCGTCGAATACCCGCCGCAGTCGCGCATCGAGGGTGAAGTCCAGCAACTCGAGCCGGACCATCCCGTGACGGAGTTGTGGCAAGTGATGACCGGCAAGGCCGCCGGCCGCCGGGATGCCAGCCAGATCACCTTGTTCGATTCCGTCGGCTTTGCGATCGAGGACTTTTCCGCGCTGCGCTACGTCCGCGACCAGCTTCAGCGCACCGGCCTCTACGAGGAGCTCGATCTGCTGGCGGACCCGGATGAGCCACGCGACCTCTTCGGCATGCTGCTGCGCGCCGACAAGGCCGCCCAGATCACGGCCGTATCCAGCTGAGTTTTCGCAGAACCTGCGGCCGAATGTCCGCCTCGCAATAGCTGCGGCGCCGAGCGGCGCGCGGCTCGATATCCTAAAGCGGTTCATCGTTCGATGGAAATGACGAAGCGCTCTATCACTTTTATGCAATTCTCCAGGGAAAGCGCTACACGCTTTTCCGGGAAGACCGCTCTACACTTTTCCTGGAATTGTTTTAGCTCTTCGGGCTCAAGCCCACTTCAAACCACTTCTTCGACATCTGCGCGAGCGTACCGTCCGCGGCCATCTCGCCGAGCGCCTTGTTGAGGATCGCCTGAAGCTCGGGCTCCTGCTTGCGGATGCCCAGGCAAACATTTGACGCCATGATGGCGCCGACGAGACGCGGACCGCTTGTGATCAGCGTGCCGTTGCTCTTTGCCGCGCGGTCCCTCGCGAAGACGACATTGTCAGTCAAGGCAGGCTGTTTCGTGGCTTGCGCGCCATTAGCAAGGCGGCGGGCGCTGGTGTGCGCCAGACGACTTGATAGGCTTCTACTACATTGCTGGCCGTGACACTGAGCCCGGGAAGCGCGATCCAGGCCGGCGGCTGGCGTTCGAGCAGGCCGAGAATTGTGGCAATGCCCGTAGCAACGCCCTGATCGTGAGGCAGTTGCGCGGCGATGCCCTTGATCAGGCCTCCACCAACGAGGTCCGTGGCGACGTCGTTGCCGAGGTCGACTGTCGTCACCGGAATAGCCTTGCCCGCATCGCGGATCGCCGCGACGGCAGCGATTGCCGGCACGTCCCAGACGGCAAACAGTCCGGCGAGCTCCGGATTGGCCTGCAGCAAGTCGGCGGTCGCGGCTCTCGCTTGCGACACGTCGGCAAACTTGCCGCGAACCAGCGTCAGGTCGGGACGTCGAGCAGCCATCCATTTTCGGAAAGCAATCTCGCGCTCATGCGTCGCGAAGAAATCGATGCCATAGGCCAGAACGCCGACCTTTCCGCCCTGTGGTATATGTGGCGCCAGGAGTTCTGCGCCGATCTGACCGAGACCGAAATTGTCGCTGGAAACAACGCTGACGTAATCCTTGCCGGGCAGCATGCCGGTTGGGGCATTGTCGAGCAGCAACAGCTTCTTTCCGGCCGCCGATATTGCACGATGCGCGTCGGCGGCACGGTTGCTGCCGATTGGAATGGAGACCACCGCATCCACGGCTTCGCCGGCCAGCCGTTTCAGTTCCGAAATTTGCCGCTCGATGTCGAAGCCGCAGTCGACGACCTCGACCACCGCCGCTCCGTAGCGGCCAAGCGTGGTGACGATCCCGGCCAATTCCTCCTTAGCCCAGTCGCTCTTGGTGGTGTGGAGAACGATGGCGACCGAGAAGCGCCGGTTGCGGGCGAGATCGGCGTCGGCATTCGACAACCCGACCTGGTCGGCTGGAACCGCCCGTTCGCCATGCGGCCCAAGGCCGGTGATCGCCATTCCTCAACCCTCCCCAGGTTCACGCGGCCCGGCCGACTTGGCGATGCTATGCAAGCGCTCCTCCCGGTGGCCGTGGCTTTGCCGGGCGAGCGCTGGTTCCGAGTGCGGCCCGCGCGAGAAAATCCTTGAATTCCGGATGCTCACGCGGTGAACCGAGCGTAATCCACCCCTGCAGAAATTTCGCATCGAACAGTGCTTCCGCAACGACTTGGGCGGCGCCGACCAGTCCGGCCGAGCCGCCCATCTGCGAACGGACGATGCGCAGGTCGCGGGTGACGATCGGATGCGACTGGCGATAGACCGCCTCGCGTACGGCTGCCAACAGTATGTCCCCGGTCTGGGCCACGCTGCCGCCGAGTACGATCAATGACGGGTTCAGCAGATTGGCCAATGGCGCCAGTACCTCGCCGACCGCACGGCCGCAACGCCCGAGAAGGTCGATACAGAACGGATCGCCCAATTGGGCGCCGTGGCCAGCGTCGGTGACCGTCACTTCGCCGGCGCGCGCAAGCATCTCGGCCAGATAGGGGCTGCTCCCGCTCTCGGCCGCCTGGCGGGCCTCGCGTCCGAGCGCTTCGCTGCCGGCAACAGCTTCGAGATTTCTGCCCTCGATGAAAGTATGACCGATCATGCCGGCAGCGCCCTGCGCGCCACGGTGCAACGCTCCCTCCGAAACCACGCCGGCGCTGATCGAGCGGCCGAGCTTGACGAAGATCATGTCGGCGAGGCCGCTGCCGGACTTCAGTTCGCCCATCGTCATCGTCTGGACGCCGCTTCGCACCCATACCGGCGCGCCGACAAGCGTGGCCAACTGCTCGACGAAAGGGAATCCATCCCAGTTCTGGAACGCATTCAGCGCCGGCGCGAACAGCCGCTGATCATCGCATTTCTCAACGGCTCCGGGCACCGCCAGCCCGATGCCCCAGATGCTGGCCTCACTGCCATGCTCTTCCAGCATCCAGGCAAACAGCGTTGCTAGCCGCTGGACCACCGGCTCGGGACCTGCGGCCAGTTCCACCGCTTCGTGATGTTCGGCCAGCAGGCGGCCGGACAGGTCTGATACACCGACTGCCAGCGAGGAATGATCGAGCACGGCGGCCAGGATCATGCCAATGCGCGGCCGGAAGCGGACATGGCGTGGTGCGCGTCCGCCGATCGCCGGGCCGAGTTCGCCTTCTTCTATCAGCCCTAGCCGAAGCAGCGTGGCGAGACGATCCGTGACGACGGCGCGCCCCAGTTCCGACTGGTTCTCTAGCTCCTGGCGGGTCGTTGCCGCCTCGGTCCGTATAAGGTTGAGCAGCGTGGCCAGGCTACCATGCGCGGATTCGCTGGCACGCGGCCGGCCGGCGGCGCGGCGCGGTTGGTCCGACTGTACGGGGTCTGTGGCGCTGCGCTCGTCCATAGTCTTGCCGAGGCTCATCTCCCGATCTCTATCGCTGCCGGCTCAGGGTCATCACGCCGTTAGCCATGGGTACCGTGGCCTCATTTACGGATCAAGCAGGAACTTATGTATTTTACAAACAAAAGTATGCCGACTTTTGCATTTTAATGATTGACGAGCGGCGAAAGGCGGGCATAAGTATCAGCCAGGCTCGGAGGAGGGCTCCTAACGTCGACAGCCCTCGCGAAGGCGAAGGATGTCGCACGTCCGTTGTCCGAATTCTTCTCCAGCCAAAGATGCCGGCCCCGCGCTGCGCGCGGTGATGCATCGGCTACAGGCAGGGAGGATACGAGATGCCGGTGAAACTGGCCTATCACGCCAATTGCTGGGGTGCGCTCGGTGGCAACGCCGTCGGCGTCACTTCGATCACCCAGCTTACCTATCGCACCTTCGGTGACATGGAGCAGGCGATCCGCGACATTGGATCGGCCGGATATACCGGAACAGAACTCTTCGACGGCAATCTCCTCGACTATCAAGGACGCAATGGCGCGCTGCGCGCTGCCTTGGAGCAGTCCGGCGTCGTGCTCGTGGCCGGCTACTCCGGTGCCAACTTTATCTTCGACGATATCCTTGGCGAGGAGTTGGCGCGGATCGAACGCGGAGCGGCTGCCGTGGCCGAACTCGGCGGCGAGCATCTGGTCGTCGGCGGTGGCGCCAAGCGAGCCAAAGGCCGGCAGCCAGATGATTTCAAGCGCCTCGGCGCGGCGCTCGACAAGGTCATCGACATCGCAGCCAAGGCGGGCTTGCGCGCGCACTATCACCCGCATCTGTCGACCATCGTCGAAGGTCCCGACGAAGTTCGCGAGATTTTCAAACATACCGCGATCGATTTCTGTCCGGACACCGCGCATCTGGCAGCCGCTGGCGGTGATCCGGCCGCGCAGATTCGCGAATTCAACAAGCGCATCAGCTATGTGCATTTGAAGGGCTGGCAGCGCGATCCCTTCGCCTTCACGCCGCTCGACCGCGGCGACCTTGATATGGAGCCGATCATCCAGGCGCTCGAGGACACCGGATTTTCCGGCTGGATCGCAACCGAGCTGGATGCCTGGCCAGACCCCAAGCAAGGGGCGGAACTCAGCATGAAATATCTGAAGAGCGCTTTGAAGCAGAGTTGAACCGACAGGTACCAAGCCTGTCATCAGGGAGGAGACCCAAATGACACGTTTCAACACAATAGCCGGGACGTTCACGGCGGCATTGCTGGCCGCCAGCCTCTATACCGCAGCTCCCGCTTTCGCCGACCCCGATTCAGCACTCGCCGAACTGCAGAAGACAGTGCTCTCCAAGGGGCCGAACGGCGAAGCTCCAGCGTCGGCGGCGTCCGTCAATCTGACGCAGGAGGAACTGGCCAAGATCAAGGACATGAAGGCGACGGCGGCGATCGTCATGCACTATGGCGGCAATGACTGGTCACGCGCGCAGATCGCCGGCCTCAAAGACCAGTTTGGCAAGATGGGCATCGAGGTGATCGCCACGACCGATGCCGGATTCAAGCCGGAAAAGCAGGTCGCCGACCTCGAAACTGTGATGGCCCAGAACCCCAAGATCATCGTTTCGATCCCCACCGACCCGTCGGCGACGGCGTCCGCGTACAGGGCAGTTGCCGATAAGGGCGTGAAGCTGGTGTTCATGGACAACGTGCCGGCCGGCTTCGTCGCGGGCAAGGATTACGTCTCCGTAGTCTCGGCCGACAATTATGGCAACGGCGTCGCCGCAGCGCATCTGATGGCCAAGGCGCTGGGGGGCAAGGGCGACATTGGTCTGGTCTTCCACGCCGCCGACTTCTTTGTCACCAAACAGCGTTATGATGGCTTCAAGAAGACGATCGCCGACAACTACCCCGATATCAAGATTGTCGCCGAACAAGGCATTGGCGGCCCGGACTTCACCGGCGACGCCGAAAAGGCGGCATCGGCCATCCTCACTTCCAACCCTGCCATCAACGGCATCTGGGCGGTGTGGGACGTGCCGGCCGAAGGCGTCATCTCGGCGGCCCGCACCGCTGGTCGCGACGACCTTGTCATCACCACCTGCGACCTCGGCGAGAACGTCGCAATCAATATGGCGGGCGGGGGCTTCGTGAAGGGCCTGGGCGCCCAGCGTCCGTTTGACCAGGGCGTCACCGAAGCCCTGCTCGCAGGCTACGGTCTGCTCGGCAAGGAGGCTCCGGCCTTCGTCGCCTTGCCGGCGCTGCCCGTCACCAAGGACACGCTGCTCGAGGGTTGGAAAGCCGTCTATCACGCCGAGGCGACCGACAAGATCAAGGGCAGCATGTAGCGCGCCCTGCGGCCGGCGCACTCCCAGCCGGCCGCACCTCTTCTCAATTCGACAGGAGACCATCATGACCAAGACGCTCAACGTGGCGATGATCGGCGGCGGCTTTATGGGTAAAGCCCATGCGCTCGCTTATGCGACGATGCCGATGTTCTTCTGGCCCGCCCCCGCCATCCCCGTGCGCAAGGTGGTGGTCGACATCACCGAGACACTGGCCGACGAAGGCCGCCGTCGCTACGGATTCGAGGAATCATCCGCTGACTGGCGTTCGGTGGTGACGCGATCCGACATCGACGTCATTGACATCGTCACCCCGAACGACAGCCATGCCGCGATCGCGATCGCGGCCGCTGAAGCCGGCAAGCACATCATCTGCGAAAAGCCGCTGGCGCGCGGCGGCGACGAGGCAAAGACCATGCTCGACGCGGTGAACAAAGCCGGCGTCATCCACATGGTTGCCTTCAACTATCGTCGCACGCCGGCAGTGGCGCTTGCCCGCCAGTACATAGAGGAAGGCCGCATCGGTAAGATTCTCAACTTCCGCGGCACCTATCTGCAGGACTGGTCGGCCGATCCGGATTCGCCTCTGTCCTGGCGCTTTCAGAAGAAGATCGCCGGGTCCGGCTCGATCGGCGACATCGGCACCCATGTCGTCGACCTTGCCCGTTATCTGGTCGGCGAGATCGCCGAGGTCAGCGCGTTGGTGCGCACCTACAACAAAACGCGACCGATCCAACGCGGCAATCTCGACAGGCTCGGCGCGGCAGAGAGGAATACCGATACCGAGCGGGCTGAGGTCGACGTCGACGACGAGGTGATGACGCTGCTGAAATTCGCCGACGGCGCGATCGGTTCGCTGGAGGCGACCCGCAACGCCTATGGCCGCAACAATTTCATCACTTTCGAGATCCACGGCACCAAAGGCTCCATTGCTTTCAACTACGAACGGCGCGACGAATTGCAGGTGATGTTTGCCGATGATCCTGCGGATGCACGCGGCTTCAGGTCCGTCTATTCCGGTCCGGCGCACCCCTATGGGTCGGGTCTGTGGCCAATCCCGGCGCTCGGCATCGGCTATTCCGAAACCAAGATCGTGGAGTGTTTCGATTTCTTCTCGGCTATTGTTTCGGGCAAGCAGCCCTTGCCCAATTTCGAGGATGGCTACAAGACCGAGCGGGTGGCCGACGCGCTGATCGAATCCGGCCAATCCGGCCAGTGGACCAAGGTCCGACCATGACAATCGCGGCGCCTGTTCATGCGGTGGAAATGAAAGGCGTCACCAAATCCTTCGGCGGCGTCAAGGCGCTGGTCGATGTCGACCTGCGGGTAGAGAAAGGCGAAATCCACGCATTGCTCGGTGGCAATGGTGCCGGTAAGTCGACCATCCTGAAAGTGTTGAGCGGCGTTCATGTGCCGGACACCGGTACCATTCTAGTCGATGGCAAGCCACTCGCCGAAATCTCGCCCGAAGCTTCAAGGCGGGCGGGCATCGCCATGATCTTCCAGGAAATGAGCCTCATCCCCACGCTGACCGTGGCGCAGAATGTTTTCCTGACCCGCGAAGCCAAGGTCGCGTTCGGCCTGATCGACGATCGCACCGCCGAAAAGCGCGCCAAGGACCTGTTCGACATGCTGCAGGTCGAGGTCGATCCGAAAGCGACGGTCGGCAATCTCGGCGCCGGCCAACGGCAGTTGACGGAGATCGTCAAGGCGATCTCGCAGAATGCGAAAGTGCTAGTCCTGGATGAACCGTCGACGGCGCTGGCGGTATCCGATGTCGAGCGGCTGTTTGCCTTCCTGCGCAAACTGAGATCGGAAGGCGTCGCCATCATCTATGTCTCGCACCGCATGGACGAGATAGCCCGCATCGCCGACCGCGCCACGATCTTGCGCGATGGCCGCAACGTCATCACCGCGCCGATGTCGGAACTGCCGATCGAAACGATGATTGAGCATATTGTCGGCAAACGCTCGCGCGGTCTGTCCGACGTGGTACGCGGCGAATCGAATGTCGGGGCGCCGCTGCTTGAGCTCGACGGTGTTTCAGGGGTGGAGAAACCGAAGAACGTCAGCTTCGTCGTCCACAGCGGCGAAGTGGTCGGCCTAGCCGGGCTGCTGGGCTCCGGGCGGTCGGCGATCGCGCGCGTCATCGCCGGCATAGATCCGATCGTCGAAGGCGAGATCCGCATTGCCGGCGAGCCGGTGGCGATCGCCAGACCAAGTGACGCCATCGAGGCCGGTGTGGCGCTGGTGCCGGAGGATCGGCTACGGCAGGGCGTCATCGCGGAGCATTCGGTCGCCTCCAACATGACGCTCGCCGTGCTCGGCCAGTTGAGCAGCAAGGCCTTTGTGTCGACGAAAAAGATGCGCGAGCTGACTGATCGCCAGATCGCCCAGCTGCGGATCAAGACTGCATCGCGCGACAGCCCGGTGCGCACACTTTCGGGCGGCAACCAGCAGAAGGTCGTCATCGGCAAATGGCTTTCGAGGAATCCGGAGATCCTGGTCCTCGACGAGCCGACCTCCGGCATCGATATCGGTTCGAAGTCGGAAATCATCCTGCTGGTTCGCCAGCTCGCCAACGCCGGCAAGGCAATCATCATGATCTCGTCGGAGCTGTCCGAGATGCTGTCGGCCTGCGACCGTATCATCGTCGTCTCCGAGGGGCGCGTCGTGAACGATGTCAGCCGCGCCGATCTCGACGATCCCTCGGCGCCAAAGAACGATCCGGTTGCGCGACTCCAGGCGGCCGAGCGCAAGCTGCAGATCGTCATCCAGAAAGCGCTGAGCAAGAGCCAGGGAGGAATACATGTCCACTAGTCAGGCTGCCGCGTCCCAGTCCTCGCTGGCAGCGAGGCTTGGGCTCACCAACTGGCGGCAGAACATCATCTACATCGGTTTCGTCGTCATCTTCATCATTTTCGCGATAACGTTGTTCGACAAGGGCTTCCTCAACCTCAACAACCTGCTCAACATCGTGCGGCAGACGGCGATGATCGCGGTGATGGCGATCGCCATGACCTATGTTCTGTCGGCAGGCGAGATCGACCTGTCCGTTGGTGCCGTCGCGGGTCTCGCCTCGGTGACGACGGCGATGGCGATCGACGCCGGCGGACCGATCACCGGTGTGATGGCGGGGCTCGCCACAGGCGCCGTCGTCGGCACCTTCAACGGCCTGTTGACGACGCGGGTCGGAATTCCATCCTTCCTTACCACGTTGGCTATGATGGGCATCGCTACCGGCACCGCAATGTGGATCAGCGATACGGCTGCGGTGCCGATCATCTCGAAGAGCTACTCCTGGATCTTCGGCGGCGGCAATGTCGGGCCGGTGCCGGTGCTGCTGATCTGGATGCTGGTGCTGGGAGCCGTCGGCCACGTCGTTTTGAGGCGAACGAGCTTTGGCCGCCGCGTGCTGGCCACCGGCGGCGGCGAGATCGCGGCGCGTTATTCCGGCATCGACACCAAGTCGGTCAAGTTCCGCGTGCTTACCATCTCGGCCATGGCGGCGGCGCTGGCCGGAATGCTTTACGCCGGCCGGCTGCAATCGGGGCGCTTCCAACTCGGCCAAGGCGACGAACTGTCGGTGATAGCCGCGGCGGTGCTTGGCGGCACCAGCCTGTTCGGCGGCTCCGGCACGGTGATCGGGACAATTGTCGGCGCGCTGATGATCGGCCTCATCAATAACGGCCTGATTCTGATGGGGTTGGAGTTCAGCCAGCAGCTAATTGCGCGCGGCGCCATCATCATCCTTGCCGTTGCACTCAGCCAGGGGAGGAAATGAGATGACGGTTCCCTATACGGTCATCGGCACCGTGGTTGCCAAACCCGAAACCCGCGATGAACTGCAAAGAATCCTGTCGGGCCTCGTCGAACCGACACGTGCCGAGGAGGGCTGCATCAACTACGACTTCCATGTCGACCCGGCTGACCCCTGCGTATTCATGTTTTACGAGAACTGGCGTTCGAAGGACGATCTCGACAGGCACCTCTCCATGCCACATCTGATGCCGCTGTTCGGGAAGCTCGACGACCTCGTTGCGCGGCCGGTGGATGTCCGTCAATTCGTCATGCTCAGCCAGCTGGCGCTGGCATCGCATGAGCGATCGTTTCCAACCCCGCACGGTGAGAGCAGATCCGATGGAGACAGGTAAAGCGCTCGGGACGCGGGTGACAGCTGAAAGTGCCAGCTTTTGACGGAACGCCAATGGCCTCAGCCGGAAACCAGGTTTGTCAGCATGGTTGCCGCCTCGGTGCCGGCCAAGCCGAGGTCGAGAACGCTGCTCATGTGATTGGCTCCAGGAAGGGCGGTCTGCGAGACCTGTAGTCCCTGCTCCTTCAGATGCCGCGTAAACGCCTCGGCCTGGCTGTGGAATGGCGGCGTTTCATCGGTGCCGACAGCGATCTCGACCGACACCGACGGATCGAAACGGCGGGTGAGCGGCGAGAACCTGGCTGCGTCCTCGTCCGTTATCGCGATCTCGGCGGCAAGGAAGGAGGTCTGAAGCGGCTTCAGGTCGTAGAGACCGCCAAGCAGCAACGCGCCTTTGATTGTCGAAGTCCGGCCGTCGTCATTGAAAAGCATCGTCGCAAGTTGGGCGCCGGCTGAATGTCCGCTCACGGTCAGGCGCTCGGTATCGCCGCCGTGATCGCCGATATGGTCGAGCACCCAGCTTTTGGCGCGCCGCACCTGGTCGACGATCGTGGCCATCCTCACAGCCGGCATCAGCGCATAATCGACGATGACCGCGATTGCGCCGGCGCGCGTCACCGTCTCGGCGACATAGGAATAGTCGCGCTTGGAGAACATGCGCCAGTAGCCGCCATGGATGAACACATGGACCGGCAGGCGGTCGCGCTTGCCCTCCGGAAAGAACAGGTCGATGGTCTCGGTGGCATCCGCTCCATAGGGGATATCGGCAACCATCGGCATGGTTGCCCGCACCTCCGTGCTGCGACGAACGATCTCGGCGACGATGTCGTCGAACTCGGCGACGTGGTCGCGGATGCGGAAAGGATCATTCTGCATGGGCTGCCCGTTCACATGGTCACGGCGATGTACTTCGCCTCCATGAACTCGGCAATGCCGTGCTTCTGTCCGCCTTCGCGGCCAAGGCCGCTCTGCTTGACGCCGCCGAAAGGTGCCGCCGGATCCGACATCAGGCCGCGATTGAGCGCGACCATGCCCGTTTCGATCTTCGATGCCACGTGCATGCCCCTGGCCAGATCACGCGTGTAGATGTAGGCGGCAAGGCCGTATTCCGTGTCGTTGGCGCGCGCGATGACTTCGTCCTCGTTCTCGAAGCGGCTGATCGGGGCCACCGGACCGAATATCTCCTCCTGCGCCATCTCGGCATTCGCGGGCACGTCCCGAAGGACGGTCGGCGGATAGAAATAGCCCTTGTCGTCGGCGACCGCGCCGCCGCACAGGATCCTGGCCCCACGGGCGACCGCGTCCTTGACCAGCCGATCGATCTTCTCGACGGCCTTCCTGGTAATCATCGGACCGCATTCGGTGTCCGGGTCGGTGCCTGAACCGAGCTTGAGCGCGGCCATGCGTTGGCGCAGACCTTCGGCAAACGCGTCATGGATGCCGGCCTGCGCGTAGATGCGGTTGGCTGCCGTGCAGGCCTCGCCGGCGTTTCGCATCTTGGCGACCATCGCGCCGTCGAGGGCCGCGTCCAGGTCGGCGTCATCGAAGACGATGAACGGGGCGTTGCCGCCGAGTTCCATCGAGCATGAGATGACGTGCTTGGCGGCTTCGGCCAGCAGAACACGACCCACGCCGGTCGAACCGGTGAAGGATAGCTTCCGGACGCGCGGGTCGGCGAGCATGGCGGAGGTCACTGGTCCGGGGTTCGAAGTGGTGAGCACATTGACGACGCCGGGAGGCACACCCGCCTCCTCGTACAGCGCGGCGAGCGCGTAGGCGGTCAGGGGCGTCTCGCTGGCGGGCTTCAGAATGACGGTGCAGCCGGCGGCCAGCGCCGGCGCGATCTTGCGTGTCGCCATGGCGGCGGGGAAATTCCAGGGCGTTATGAGCACGCAGATGCCGATCGGATGATAATCGACGACGATCCGGTTGGCGCCTGACGGCGCCAGGCCGAACTCGCCGCTGATGCGCACCGCTTCCTCGGCATTCCAGCGGAAGAATTCAGTCGCATAGGCGACCTCGCCGCGCGCGTCACGCAGCGCCTTGCCGTTCTCCAGCGAGATCAGCGCCGCCAGCGTATCGGACCGTTCGACCATCAATTCGAAACAACGCCGCAGGATTTCCGAACGCTTGCGCGGCGCGGTTGCGCGCCAGCTTGCAGCCGCCTTCGCAGCCGCCTCGACGGCAGCGGTGGCATCGGCAATCGTGGCGTCCGGGACAGCCGCAATCACGGCCTCCGTGGAAGGATCGATCACCTCAATGAGGCGACCGTCGGAAGACGGTCGCCAGTGTCCGTCGATATAGAGGCCGTGCGAGAATGTGGTGTAGTCGAACATGTCCGGATCTTCGTTGAGTTGCCCTTGGGGTACGTTCATCTCATCACCTCTGGTCAGACTGAGCTTGCGGCCATGTCGCCGTCATAGGCGGCCCTCACCAGCCGCCGCATCGCGGCGATGTCGAAAGGACGAGGGTTGTTCTTGATCAGTCGATCGATGCCGAGCGCCTGCTCGGCGGTCCAGTCGATCTTGTCGTGTGGAAGACCCAGATCGGCCAGCGTCCGGGTGATGCCGATCGCCGCGAACAGCCGGGCCACCTCATCGATGGTGGCGCGCGCGGTCGCCTCGGCGCTCTTTGTCTCCGTCACCCCCAGAGCGGCGCCGACCGCCGCTATTTCGTCGGTCGCGGCGGGCAGATTGTAGCTCATCACGTAGGGAAGCATCGTCGCCACGCCTAATCCGTGCGGCGTGTGGGTAAGCGCGCCGACGGGATATTGCACGGCGTGGGCAGCCGCCGTTCCGGCCGTGCCGAAAGCGCAGCCGGCCGCCAGCGCTCCCATCATGACATCGGCGCGTGCGTCTTCGTCCGAGCCGTCCCTGTACGCCTTTTCGAGACTGCGGCCCAGGAGCTGGATGGCCAGCAGCGCGAAATGATCGGTCAGGGCGCTCTTGCCGACGAAGACATGCCGCTGCGGCAAGTGCGGATCGGCGCCGCGTTTGGCGGACGTAAAGGCTTCGATCGCGTGGGTGAGCGCGTCGGCTCCGGCGATTGCCGTGAGGGAGGGCGGGCATGTCGCGGTGAGTTCCGGATCGCAGAGCGCGACCGCGGCAATGAGATGGGGACTGGAAATGCCGACCTTAAGCGTCCGCTCCGGATCGGAGATCACCGCCACCGGCGTCACTTCCGAACCGGTGCCGGCGGTGGTCGGGACCGCGATTACCGGAAGCGTGGGGCCGGGCACCTTGAACTCCCCGTAGTAGTCCTGAAGCGACCCGCCGTGACTGATCAGCAGCGCGGCGCTTTTGGCCATGTCCAGGCAACTGCCGCCACCGATCCCGATCACCATGTCCGGCTTGAAGTCCTTCGCATGGGCGGCACAGACGGCAACGCTGTCACGAGGGACATCCGGGAGGATGCGATCGTACACGAGCGTTTCGATCGAGCCTGCTCTCAGTGCCGCGCTGATCTGCGCGAACATTGGCGTCCCGGCGAAACGCTCATCCGTGCAGATGAATGCGCGCCGGCCATATCTGGCGGCAATATCAGGCAGCGCGTGGCGCTGGCCTTTGCCGAAAAGAATCTCATGCGGCAACCGGGCTGCTGCAAATAGCGTCATGAAGTGTGTCCTTCGAATATGGATTGGGGAGCGGGGGATCGGAGATCACCGCTTGCCCAGCGTGCGTGGCGTGGTTCGGGCAAGGCACGGGCCAGAGCCGTCGTCGAGTTTTCCTGCCTCACGAAATATCCTCTATAAAATCGTATAGGATATAGGATTGAATTGCGCGGAGCATCGTGTTAGAGGTCGCCCCTGTCAAGAGGCAAAACATGCAGAATCCAGACCTTACCGTCGACAATGACGCTCGGTTGACAGGCCGCATTCAGCGCGCCAACAGCCTGTCGGGCGACGTCTACGAGGCGATCTTCCAGCAGCTGATGTCGCTGAAGATAGCTCCGGGATCGCGGATCACCGTCGATAACCTCGTCAAGGAGTTCAACGTCTCGCATACGCCCATCCGCGAAGCTCTTGGGCGGCTGGAAGGCGAGGGCCTGGTGGTGAAAACCCATCTTATCGGGTACCGGGCCGCGCCCCAGATCACACGGCGCCGTTTCGACGAACTCTATGAACTGCGCCTGCTGCTCGAACCCGCAGCCGCCGCCAAGGCAGCCGCTGCGCTCGATGAAGCCCGGCTGATGATTTTGCAGGAGGCGGCTGGCGTGATGGCCAGGCGGGTGGGCAAGGACGAACGCCTGCGTTATTCGAACTTCGCCCGCCAGGATGCTATCTTCCACGACAAGGTCATGGAGTTCGCGCAGAACGAGCTCATCCGCGAAACGCTGAACCACCAGCACACCCACTTCCACATTTTCCGCCTGATGTATCACTCGCGGGTCACCGAGGAGGCGCTCGACGAGCACGAAGCCATCCTCGCCGCTTTCGCGGCCAGCGATCCGGTTGCCGCCGAAAAGGCGATGCGCGTGCACATAGAGAATTCGCGGGACAGGCTCCTGCCTGCATTCGAGTAGGCCGCGATGTCAGTTGCCACTCGCATCGACGGAAGCGTCACCGCTTTGCCGCCAGAGCCCACACAGGCTGTGGCTCCGGTGCTACGCGCGGAAGGGCTTTGCAAACAATACGGCCCGGTGACCGTGTTGTCGGACATCACGCTGGATATTTTCCCTGGCGAGATCCATGCCGTCATCGGCGAGAATGGCGCCGGCAAGTCGACGTTCATGCGCTTGCTTTCCGGTTACATCGAGCCAACCGCCGGCAGCCTGTCCATGGCCGGTGACCGCGTGAGTTTCAGGACACCTCACCAGGCGCAGGCGGCAGGCATCGCGCTGGTGCATCAGGAAATCCTCCTGGCCGAAGCGCTCACGGTGACTGACAATCTCTTTCTCGGCCGCGAGCTCTCCAGGCGCGCAATCGTCGATGATGGCGCCATGCGCCGCATAGTGGCCGCGAAACTGGCCGAGATCGGTTGCGAGGTGTCGCCGACCGCGCTGGTCCGGGACATTTCGCTGGCGGATCGCCAGCTCGTGCAAATCGCCCGCGCGTTGCTCGACGACCACAGGGTCGTCATCTTCGATGAGCCGACAGCGGTGCTGACCGGTGGGGAGGTCGAGCGTTTGCTCGCCATCATCTTCGGGCTCAGGGCGCGGGGCATCGCCGTTCTCTACATCAGCCACCGCCTCGACGAGGTGCAGCGGCTGGCGGACAAGGTCACGGTCCTGCGCGACGGCAAGATGATCGGCACCTATCCCGGCCATGCGTTGAGCCAGGCCGACATGGCGCAGCTTATGGTCGGGCGCGAACTCGCCGCGCTTTATCCTCACAAGCGCGAGGTCCAGACGAGCCGGCCCATGCTGACCGTCAGAAACGCGACTGTTCCAGGTTATGCACGGGACGTGTCCTTTACCGTTCACAAAGGCGAGATTCTTGGCTTCGCCGGCATGATCGGGGCGGGGCGAACCGAGTTGTTCGAAGGCATTGTGGGGCTTAGGCCGGCGACGGCTACGATCGAGCTCAACGGTTCGCCGATACAGATACGTTCACAGCGCGAGGCCATAGACGCGGGCATCGGCTATCTGACGGAAGATCGCAAGGGCAAGGGCCTGCTTTTGCAGGAGCGGCTGGCGCCGAACCTGACCCTCTCGTCGCTTGGCCTTCTGCATCCGGGGCTGCTGGTTCTGCGCGGTCGCGAATCCGAGGCGCTCGCCCGGGCCGTCTCCAGCTACGACATCCGGGTGAAGAGTCTGAGCGCCAAGGCGGGGCAGCTTTCGGGCGGAAACCAGCAGAAACTTCTGCTGGCCAAGGTGCTTCTGACCAATCCTTCGGTCGTGATCATCGATGAGCCGACGCGCGGGATCGACATCGCCAACAAGGCGCAGATCTACGCCTTCATCCAGGAACTCGTGGGCCAAGGCAAAGCCTGCATCGTCATCTCGTCGGAGATGCAGGAACTGGTCGGCATCTGCGACCGCGTCCTGGTCATGCGCGAAGGCAGGATCAGCGGCGAGGTCTCGGGCGAAACGATGATCGAAAGCAACATCGCGCTGCTGGCGACCAGTGACAAAGGCCATGGCACGGCCCAAGGAGGAAGACAGTGACGGCGCTTACCCATTCCATGTCTGCCCGAAGCGACAGGCAGCACCATTTCTCGTGGACGGATGCCGGCCCTTTCCTCGCATTGTTCGCACTGCTGGTGGCGGGATTCCTCATCAATCCGGATTTTCTTTCCGCGACAAACCTAGGCAACGTGATCACGCGCAGCGCTTATGTCGCCATCATAGCCGTCGGCGCCACATTCGTGATCTCATCAGGCGGGCTCGACCTTTCGGTCGGCTCGATGGTCGCCTTCATCGCCGGCGTCACGATCATGTTCATGAACATGATGGCCCCCAGCCTCGGCCTTTGGGCCATCCCGGCAGGCATGGTGATAGCAGTCGTCGCGGGGCTTCTATGCGGCCTCGCGAACGGTCTCATCGTCACGGTCGGAAGGATCGAGCCGTTCATCGCCACGCTCGGCACAATGGGTATCTTCCGCGCACTGATCACCTATATGACCGATGGCGGCACGATCCCGATCGATCGCTCGCTGCGGGACGCGTACCGGCCGGTCTATTTCGGCGCCGTCGCGGGCATTCCGGTGCCGATCCTTCTGTCGGCGCTCGTTGCGGTGGTCGGCGCATTTGTCCTCTACAAGACCAAATATGGCCGCAAATGCGCGGCGGTGGGCGCGAACGAGGACGTCGCCCGCTATTCGGGCATCTCGGTCGTCAAGACGCGCACCATTGCCTATGTCATCCAGGGTGCATGCGTGGCGGTCGCCGCCATCTGTTACGTGCCTCGTCTGGGAGCCGCCACCCCGACCACCGGACAGCTTTGGGAGCTGCAGGTGATAACGGCCGTTGTCATTGGCGGAACGGCGCTGCGGGGCGGCAAGGGCCGCATCTGGGGCACCATCGCCGGTGCGGTGATCCTGGAACTGATCGCCAACCTGATGGTGTTGTCGGATTTCGTTTCCGAATACCTCGTCGCCGCGGTGCAGGGCGTCATCATCATCATCGCCATGCTCGTGCAAAGATTTTCGAAATAGCTCGTCTTCGGACCAGACGGGCGCCTGTTGTGTGGTCCATATCTCTGGGAGGTATTTATGTTTAGCAGGAAATGGGTTGCCGTTGCGGCAGTCGGCGCACTGATGGTGGCCGGCCAGGCGCTTGCAGCCGACAAGAAGGTGGTCGCGGTGTCGATCCCGGCGGCGGATCATGGCTGGACGGCCGGCATCGTCTATCACGCGCAGGCCGCCGCAAAGGAAATCAACGCGGCCTTCCCGGATGTCGAAGTCGTCGTGAAGACGTCGCCCTCGGCGGCCGACCAGGTAAGCGCGCTGGAGGATCTGTCGGCCAGCCGCA
The DNA here is from genome assembly GCF_006443035.1 of Mesorhizobium sp. B1-1-6. NCBI lineage: Bacteria > Pseudomonadati > Pseudomonadota > Alphaproteobacteria > Hyphomicrobiales > Phyllobacteriaceae > Mesorhizobium > Mesorhizobium sp. B1-1-6. The sequence continues at coordinate 142,864 of NZ_VFWR01000015.1, forward strand.
AGCTGGATGCGCTGGTGATACTGCCCTACACCTCCGAGGAACTGACCCAGCCGGTGAAAGCCATCAAGGAGATGGGTACGTTCATCACCGTCGTCGACAGGGGATTGACCGACCCTTCCATTCAGGACCTGTATCTTGCCGGCGACAACATCGCGGTTGGCACCAATACGGCGAAGTTCATGATCGACAAACTGGGCGGCAAAGGTGACGTCGTCGTGCTGCGCGGCATTCCCACCGTCATCGACGACGAGCGCATCAAGGGCTTCGAGGATACCATCAAGGGCACCGGCCTGAAGGTGCTCGACATGCAGTATGCCCACTGGAACAGCGACGAGGCCTTCAAGCTCATGCAGGATTACCTGGCCAAGCACCCGCACATCGATGCGGTCTGGGCCAATGACGACGACATGCTTCTCGGTGTGCTCGAGGCCGTCAAGCAGTCCGGCCGAACCGATATCAAGCTAGCGCTCGGCGGCAACGGCATGAAGGACATCGTGAAGAAGGTGATAGACGGGGATGCGATGACACCGGTCGAGACGCCGTATCCGCCGGCGATGATCAAGACCGCTATCTACATGACCGTGGCCAACTTGATCGGTCAGGCTCCGGTTCGCGGTGCCGTCAAACTCGACGCCCCGCTCATAACCCAGGCCAACGCCAAGGAATATTACTTCCCCGACTCCCCATTCTGAGGCCCGCATCCGAATGAGGCAAGGCGCGTGATGCGCCTTGCATGCCAACAACAGAGAGGAAGAGCTATGCCAGGCAAGAAGATATTGATGCTGACCGGTGAGTTCACCGAGGAATACGAGATTTTCGTTTACCAGCAAGCGATGGAAGCCGTTGGTCACACGGTCCATGTCGTCTGCCCCGACAAGAATGCGGGCGACCTGATCAAGACCTCGCTGCACGATTTCGAAGGGGACCAGACCTACACCGAAAAGCTCGGGCACTACGCGCTGATCAACAAGACGTTCTCGGATGCGGAAAAGCAGCTCGACCAGTACCACGCGGTCTACTGCGCGGGCGGACGCGGACCGGAATACATCCGCACCGACAAGCGGGTGCAGACGATCGTTCGACACTTTCACGAGACCAAGAAGCCGATCTTCACGATCTGCCATGGCGTGCAGATCCTGATCGCGGTCGACGGTGTCGTGCGCGGCAAGAAGGTTGGTGCGCTGGGCGCTTGCGAGCCGGAAGTCACTCTCGCGGGCGGAACTTATATCGACCTCTCGCCGACGGAAGCCTATGTCGATGGCACGATGGTGTCGGCCAAGGGATGGACGGCGCTGGCCGCCTTTATCCGCGAGTGCCTGAAGGTGCTCGGCACGGAAATCCGCCACAACTGAGCCACGAACCAGGTGGAGGCCGGCGCGCTGCCGTGGCGTGTCGGCCTCCACAGTGATACCGAGGCCTTCGCCGATGCGGACGACTGTATCGACCGTCGTGCAAAAGGTATGCGCGCGGTGCGTCCTGCCGGTTAGAGCATTTCCTATTTTGGGAGAATCGTAGGATTCCCAAAACCGGATGTTTGTGATTCAAGATGCTGGCTGGATT
>NZ_VFWR01000016.1:0-136345 GCF_006443035.1 Mesorhizobium sp. B1-1-6
AATCCAGCCAGCATCTTGAATCACAAACATCCGGTTTTGGGAATCCTACGATTCTCCCAAAATAGGAAATGCTCTAGCGCGCCTTGGCGGTGGCGAGCGCACGTGAAAAGGCGGTGGCGAAGCTTTCGCGGGAATCGGGGTCGAGAAAGCCGCCGATCGCCACGTTTTGTCCCTGCGCCTCGACCGCCATCCGGGTGATGCCGATTTCGGCGTGACGGGCGACCGAAAAGCGCGCCCAGAACGGGTTGAAGCGGTGCGCTTCCGATTTTCCCGACGGCGCGGTCTTGCGGATATCGAGGCTGGTGCGCGAGATCGACACCTCCTCGCGGGCGCGGGCGGCACGGTAGTTCATGCGGAAGGCAATGTAGACGGCGACAACGTCCAGACCGAAGAAGCCGAAAACCGGCCAGGCGCCGCGCGACAGGAAAAAAGCCCCGGTCACCAGCCAGCCGAACAGCAGCGCGACCATCAGCACGGCGAAGCCGGTCTTGCCCAGCGACCGGTGCGGGGTCAGCAAGGCGCTGAAGAAGGGTTCGTCCGCCTGGAACGAGGCATTTGTGTCGTTCATATCTGGATATTATAGGAAGGAAATGGCAAGCCCCAAGTCCAAAGTACCCGCACAATCCGAAAAGAAGCCACTGCCTGGACGGCGCGACGGCTCGAACGCCAAGCCGAGCCCCAGGCCGGCCCGATCCAGAACGCTCTACAGTCCGGCGGAGGTGCATGAGATTTTCCGGCGCTTTGCCGTCCAGCGGCCGGAGCCGAAGGGCGAGCTCGAACATGTAAACCCCTTCACCCTGCTGGTGGCCGTCATGCTGTCGGCGCAGGCGACCGACGCCGGCGTCAACAAGGCGACGCGGGCGCTGTTCAAGATCGCCGATACGCCGCGCAAAATGCTGGATCTGGGTGAGGCCAGGGTCGGCGACTATATCAGGACCATCGGTCTGTGGCGCAACAAGGCCAAGAACGTCATCGCGCTGTCGCAGGCATTGATTCGCGATCATGGTGGCGAGGTGCCGGACAGCCGGGACGAACTGGTCAAATTGCCGGGGGTCGGGCGCAAGACCGCCAATGTCGTGCTCAACATGGCCTTCGGCCAGCACACGATGGCCGTTGACACGCACATCTTCCGCATCGGCAACCGCATAGGACTGGCGCCCGGCAAGACGCCCGACCAGGTCGAGCAGGGGCTGTTGAAGATCATTCCCGACGAATATATGCGCCACGCGCATCACTGGCTGATCCTGCATGGCCGCTACGTCTGCAAGGCGCGCAAGCCGGATTGCCCGGCCTGCGTCATCGCCGACCTCTGCAAGGCGCAGGAAAAGACGACCAGCGTGCCGGCGCCGCTGGTCGAGATCGCTCCGCTCGAGGAAGCGAGCGGAATTCAATAAGTTAACTCTCCTCCACAAACACCTCTTCGCGCTTCTTCTTGACCGCGGGCAGGAAGACGATGACGAGCACGGCGAGCGCGATGAGGAGCAGGCCGGCGCTGATCGGTCTCGTCACGAAGGCGCTGGGATCGCCACGCGACAGAATCATGGCCCGGCGGAGATTTTCCTCAAGCAGGGGGCCAAGCACGAAGCCGAGCAGCAGGGGCGCGGGTTCGCAGCGCAGTTTGGTCAGGAGATAGCCGAGGAAGCCGAAAAAGGCGACGGCGTAGAGGTCGTAGACATTGGTGTTGACGCTGTAAACGCCGATCGAGCAGAACGCCATGATGATCGGGAAAAGCACGTAATAGGGGATCGTAAGCAGCTTCACCCAGAGCCCGATCAGCGGCAGGTTCAGGACGATCAGCATCAGGTTGCCGATCCACATGGAGGCGATGATGCCCCAGAAAAGCGCCGGCTGTTCGGTCGCGACATTCGGGCCGGGCACGATGCCCTGGATGATCATCGCGCCGATCATCAGCGCCATGACCGGATTGGCTGGAATGCCGAGCGTCAGCATGGGGATGAAGGAGGTCTGCGCGCCGGCATTGTTGGCCGATTCCGGCCCGGCGACACCTGCGATCGCGCCCTTGCCGAATTCTTCGGGGTTTTTCGATACGCGCTTTTCGACCGTGTAGGAGGCAAAGGCCGCGAGGATCGCGCCGCCTCCCGGCAGGATGCCGAGCGCTGAACCGATGATCGTTCCGCGCACGATGGGCGCCGCCATGCGCCTGAAGTCGTCGCGGGTGGGCATGAGGCCGGAAACCTTTCGGATCATCACCGAGCGCTCATGCTCGTTTTCGAGGTTGCGAAGGATCTCGGCGATGCCGAAGACGCCGACCGCCACGGCGACGAAATTCAGCCCGTCGGCATATTCGGGGATACCGAGCGTGAAGCGCGGCGTGCCGGTGTAGATATCGGTGCCGACAATGCCGAGCAACAGACCGAGCACGACCATCGCCAGCGCCTTGACGATCGAACCGTGCGCAAGCGCGACCGACGAGACGAGGCCGACGACCATCAGCGAAAAATATTCGGCCGCGCCGAACTCCAGCGCGATCGAGGTCAGCGGCGGGGCGAAGATGGCGACGAGGAAGGTCGACACCGTGCCGGCGAAGAACGAACCGATCGCCGCGATCGCGAGTGCCGCGCCGGCGCGGCCGTTCCTGGCCATCTGATAGCCGTCGATCGCCGTGACGGCCGAGGACGATTCGCCGGGCATGTTGATGAGAATGGCCGTGGTCGAGCCGCCATATTGCGCACCGTAATAGATGCCGGCGAGCATGATGAGGGAGGAAACCGGGTCGCCGATCTGAAAGGTGATCGGCAAGAGCATGGCGATGGTCGCGGTGGCGCCAATCCCGGGCAGGACCCCGATCAGCGTGCCAAGAAGGACGCCGATCAGGCAGAATCCAAGGTTCGTCAGCGATGAAGCGGTCGAAAAGCCGAGCGCCAGATTGTCGAGGAGCTCCATGCTCATCTCCTCACAATGGCAGCCATGGGCCAAAGCGCCGGAACGGGAGGCCGAGCGCGTAGCTGAAGACGAGGAATGCAAACAGGGTCAGGCCGGTCGACAGCACGAACGCAGTCAGCGGTTTCATGCGGCCGCTGGCGAACGATGCGATCAGCGCCGTCAGGAAGATAGACGGAATGAAGCCGAGGCCGCGCACCGTCAGGCCGAAGAAGATCGGAGCGGGAAGGATAAACAGCGAGCCGCGCCACGCAATGTAGCCGATCGGATCGCCCTCGAATCGCATCGCCTGGACGAGGATGACGAGGCCAAGCAGGATCAGCACGATCGCCAGCACCAGCGGGAAATAGCCCGGCCCCATGCGGAAGGCGGTGCCGATTTCCAGGCCGAGCGACTGCAACGCGAAAAATGCGCCGAAAACGATGAACAGCGCAGCGCATATGCCGTTCGTCCTGTCGATTGCGAAAGCCTTCATGACATTCCTCCCAAGCTGCGGGCGCGCGACGATACCGAAGCGAAAACGGGGCGCCGGCGGCGCCCCGTTCAAAACTCAGTCGGCGTATTGGCCGGCGGCTTCGATGATCGGCTTCCAGCGCGCGATCTCGTTTTCCAGCTTGGCCTTCAGCGCGGCCGGCGTCGCGTCGGCCTGCGGCGACGGCCTGGTGCCGAGCTCGGCGAAGCGGGCGGCGACGTTCTCGTCCTTCAGCGCGACCTGCAGGGATTTCGACAGCCGTTCGGTGATCTCCGCCGGAGTGCCCTTGGGGGCATAAAGACCGTGCCAGATGCTGACCTGCACGTCGGGAAGGCCGGCTTCCGTCGTCGTCGGGACATCGGGCAGCACATCGAGGCGCTCCGGCGAGGTGACGGCGTAAGCCTTGATCGTGCCGCCCTGGATCTGCTTGGTGGTGTTGGTCGTCTGGTCGCACATGATGTCGACCTGGCCGCCGAGGAGATCGGTCATGGCCGGGCCGGTGCCCTTGTAGGGGACGGTGACCAGCGGCGTCTTGACAGCGCTCATGAACAGCATGCCGCAGAGATGCGAGGCAGCACCTATGCCGGCATTGGCTACGGTGACGCTATCCTTGTTGGCCTTGGCGTACTCGACCAATCCCTTCAAATCGGCCGGCTCGAGGTCCTTTCGGCCAACGATGGTCATTGGCACCTCGGTGACGAGGCCGACATATTCGAAGGCGTTCAGCGTGTCGTAGGCGAGCTTTCGGTAGAGTGTGGCACTGGTGGCCATGCCGATGTGATGGAGGAGCAGGGTGTAACCGTCCGGCTCGGCCTTCGCGACGCGGCCAGCGCCCAGCGTGCCACCGGCGCCGCCGACATTCTCGACGATGACCTGCTGGCCGAGATCCTTGGACATGGCTTCCGCGACAAGACGCGTGACCGTGTCGGTCGGGCCGCCGGCCGCAAACGGCACCACGACGGTGATGGTGCGTTCGGGATAGGTTTGCGCGCCTGCGGCGACGGGATAAAGCATGACCGCCACGGCGGCAGCCAGAGCGGCGACAAATCTTCTCATCGTGATTTCCTCCCAGAGCTTAAATCTTCAACCGCTGCGCGGAGTTCTCCTCGACACCGGCTGCACGGGTACAACTAGGGCAGGCTAACAGATTGCAATCGTACTCAAATGGCAAAGTGCTGATATCCGCAACCGTTCTGGCTTGCGATCCATGAGGCGGCCGGACCATCGGAGGAACGACTGCCCCGGCTGGATCGGGGCACGCCAAGCGCGCGCCGTCTGTCTGGAAGATGATCCGTCCTGGCCTGGCCCTTGCACGCGGCCGGTGATTTGCTAGGTGCTTTGCAGGTTTGAGCGAGGGCGACCCATGAACCATCACGACACAAGCGGCGTTCCGGTGATCGAAACGACGCGCGCCGTCCTGCGAGCGCACCGGCTGGAGGATTTCGACGCCTATGTCGCCATGTGGGCCGATCCGGTCGTCACCCGCTTCATCGGCGGCAGGCCGCGCACGCGAGAAGAGAGCTGGATGCGCTTCCTGCGTCACGCCGGGCTCTGGTCGCTGCTCGGCTACGGTTTCTGGGCGATCGAGGACAAGGCGACGGGCCGTTTCGTCGGTGAGGCCGGGTTTCACGACCTCAAGCGCGATATGGAGCCGCCGATAGAGGGCATTCCGGAGGCCGGGTGGGCGCTCGCTCCGGCCGCCCACGGCGCCGGCCTCGCCACCGAGATCGTCAGCCGCGTGCTTGGCTGGGGCGACGAGACCTTCGGACGTGGCAAAACCGTCTGCATCATCGATCCCGAAAACACCGCTTCCTTGAACGTGGCGACGAAGTGCGGCTACCGGGAGGTGGCGCGGACCATCTATCACGAAACCCCGACCATCCTGCTGGAGCGGTTGGCCTGAGCACTCGCCAAGTGCCTAAAGCGCGCGGCGTCGAAACGGATTCATGCGCTGCGCTTAGCTTTCTTGTTTTACGTCGTTCTCCCAAAGCCGAGGTCCCTTTGGGCGGCATGCATTAGCGGTCGTTCCGCAAGGGCGTCGAAATGATCCGAGAACGCCGTCTGCTCCTGATAACCGCGCCGGGACTGGCATTATCCGTTTGCACCGCGGCTTCGCGAGCCGCTTCATCGAGCATCGCGGCATCCTCGCCGAAGGCGCGGGTGGCACGGGCCGCCGCCTCGAGCAGCGGCCGCCGCATGCGCCGCAGGAAGGCCGCGTCGACGCGTGTGCTCGGGCCGGCCAGGGTCAAGGCGCCGAGCAGAACCCGCCCCGGCCCGAACACCGGCGCCGACAGGCCCGCCGTCTGCGGGTCGCGGTCGCCGATAGCGAGGCAGTTGCAAGTCTTGCGGATGGTTTCGTAGGGTTCGCCCGGCTGTCCGGAAAACGCCGCCAGCACACGCCCGCCGGAGCCCACCAGCAACGGCAGGACGTCACCCTCGCGGATCGTATAGCGGATAGGATGCTTGGACTCGACCCGGTAGAGACAGGTGCGCACGTCTCCCGAGCGGACATAGAACGCAACGCTTTCCCAGCTTAGCTCGCAGAGGTCGCGCATGATCGGCAGCAGGATGTCGACCGCCACGACTGACCGCTGATAGAGCGCGCCGAGCCGGAAGCTGGCCGGTCCGATGCGGTAGCGGCCGTCGTCCAGGCGCTCGAGCAATTGTCCGCGCAAAAGCGAATTGGCCAGGCGCAGAATGGTGCTCTTATAGAGGCCGGTTCGGGCCGCGATCTCGGAAAGGCTGAGCGAGCGGTCCGCCGTGGTGAATGCATCGAGGATGGCAATGGCCCGGTCAAGCGCGGCAACACCGTCGGCTGACGCGCTCCGGATTTCGATGCCAGCTGGTTTGCCTGCCGAATTCATTGGTCCCCAGTCGAACAAAGGTCGAGCGGCGCGATTGTGTCGCGCAGCTCAAGCATTCTGTCCAGCAGAATATCGTTCCTGTTGACGGAACGCGGTAAAGTCTGCTTGAACTCAAGCACGGGTCTGGTTTCAGGCGCGTTTTTGGCGGGCACCGGAGGAGGTGTCGTGATTTGGAGGAATCCCATGCTGAACAGACGCAAATTTTTGATGAGCACCGCTGCCGCGGGGGCCGCCGGGCTGGTGGCGTCGCGTCTTTCTCCCGCCTTTGCCCAAGGCACGCCGCAGATCCAGATTTTCGTGCCGGCGGCGCCCGGTGGCGGCTGGGACCAGACCGCGCGCACGATGGACCAGGTGCTGCGCAGCGAGAAGCTGATCTCCGGCTCGCAGATCACCAATGTCGGCGGCGCCGGCGGCACGGTCGGGCTGCCGCAATTCATCAGTCAATGGAACGGCAAGGGCAATTCGCTGATGGTCGGCGGCATGGTCATGGTCGGCGCCATCATCGCCAACAAGGCCGCCAATAATTTGACGCAGGTCACGCCGATCGCCCGGCTCACCGGCGAGTTCGAAGCGCTGGTGGTGCCGGCGGCCTCTCCGTTCAAGACGGCCGCCGACTTCGTCGCCGCGCTTAAAGAGGATCCGACGAAGGTTCCCGTCGCCGGCGGCTCGGCCGGCGGTTCGGACCATATCCTGTTCGGCCTGATCGCCAAGACGGCGGGCGTGCCGGCGACAAACCTGTCCTACGTGCCGTTCGCGGGCGGCGGCGAGGCGCTGTCAGCGCTGCTCGGCAACCAGGTGGCGGCGGGCATTTCCGGCTTTGGCGAGTTCTCCGAACAGGTCAAGGCCGGGGCGCTCAGGCTGCTCGCCATTTCCGCCGACAAGCGGCAGGAGGGCATCGATGCGCCAACGCTGAAGGAAGCCGGCATCGACGTCGAACTGTTCAACTGGCGCGGCGTCTTCGCACCCCCCGGCGTCTCCGATACCGATAAGGCGGCGATGATCACGCTGGTCGAGACCATGGCCAAGAGCGATGCCTGGGCCACGGAATGCAAGAACCGCAACTGGACGCCCATCCTGCTCACCGGCGACGACTATGCGAAGTTCCTTGCCGAGGATACGGCTCGCATCGAAGCCATCCTCAAGGATCTCGGGCTCGCCTGATTTCCCTGAAGGGGGCGGGTCCATGGTCCGCCCTTTTTCCTCCCGCCGTTCGCATGGACATGCGATCCACCGGGGATGAAGATAGGATAAAAGCCGGCTGTGAGACGCCGGCTGTCTTGGGAGGACATTCATGAGCACCAGCGACCAGCAGGCTGCGTCCTCGCGCCTTGCCGTACCCGAACTGCTGATCGGCATCGGGCTTCTGGCCTGTGCCGGGGCGGTCGCCTGGCAGACCTTGGCGATCCCGGTGTCGCCGCTCTACTCCAAGGTCGGCCCGACCGTCTTTCCCTACCTCACCATGTTCGGCCTGGTGGTTCTTTCGCTCCTGCTCATCGTCGCCGCACTGCGCGGCGGCTGGCAGCCGGAGGAGGAAAAGGAGACGCCGACCGACTGGAAGGCGATGGGCTTCGTCGTCATCGGCCTTGTCGCCAACCTGCTCCTGATCCAGCCGCTCGGCTTCACCGCGGCATCCGTCATCATGTTCGTTCTGGTCTGCTACGGCTTCGGCAGCCAGCATACGCTGCGCGATGCGCTCACTGGCCTCGTGCTGGCGCTGGCCGCCTATTTCGGCTTCGCCAGGGCGCTCGGCGTCAATATCGGCGCCGGTTTCATCGAGAACCAGCTGAATACGGTAATCGATGCGTTCACCAGCACGCTGAGGGGCTGACGCCATGGAAACGCTAGGCCATCTGGCACACGGTTTCGCCGTCGCCTTCACTCCGCTCAACCTTCTGTGGTGCCTGCTCGGCACCACGCTTGGCACCGCCATCGGCGTGCTGCCCGGCCTCGGACCGGCGCTGACCATCGCGCTGCTTCTGCCGATCACCTACCAGGTTGCGCCGGAGGCCTCCTTCATCCTGTTTGCCGGCATCTATTACGGGGCCATGTATGGCGGCTCGACGACCTCGATCCTGCTCAACACGCCAGGCGAAAGCGCTACCATCGTCACCGCGCTGGAAGGCAACAAGATGGCCCGGTCCGGGCGCGGCGGCGCCGCACTTGCCACCTCGGCGATCGGCTCCTTCGTCGCCGGCACTCTCGGCACGCTGGGCGTCGCCTTCCTGGCGCCTATCGTGGTCAGGTTCGCGCTGGCCTTCGGCCCGGCCGAATATTTCTCGCTGATGGTGCTGGCCTTCATCACGGTTTCGGCGGTGCTCGGCTCGTCCTCGGTGCGCGGCTTGACCAGCCTGTTCGCCGGCTTTGTTATCGGCATGATCGGGGTCGACCTGCAGACCGGCCAGCCGCGCTTCACCTTCGGCATGACCGAACTGCTCGACGGCGTCGACGTCATCATCGCCGCCGTCGGCCTGTTCGCCGTCGGTGAGACGCTCTACATGGCCTCGCGCCGTTATGCCGGCAAGGACGAGATCGTGCCGCTGAAGGGCTCGCTCTATATGACGGCGGCCGAATGGAGGCGCTCGTGGAAGCCCTGGTTGCGCGGCGCCGCGATCGGCTTCCCGATCGGCGCCATGCCGGCCGGCGGCGCCGAGATCCCGACCTTCCTGTCCTATGCCATCGAAAAGAAACTTTCGAAGCACAAGCAGGAATTCGGCACGGTTGGCGCCATCGAGGGCGTAGCCGGTCCGGAGGCCGCCAACAATGCCTCGGCCGCCGGCGTGCTGGTGCCGATGCTGACGCTCGGGCTGCCGACCTCGGCGACGGCGGCAATCATGCTTTCGGCCTTCCAGAGCTACGGCATCAATCCAGGCCCGCTGCTTCTGACGACACAAGGCAACCTGGTCTGGGGACTGATCGCCAGCCTGTTCATCGCCAACGTCATTCTCGTCATCCTCAATCTGCCGCTGATCGGGCTTTGGGTGCGGCTGCTGAAGATCCCGGCGCCGCAGCTCTATGCCGGCATCCTGGTTTTCGCCACCGTCGGCACCTACGGCATTTCGCAGTCGCCGATCGACCTCGCCATCCTCTATCTCCTGGGTGCTGCCGGCTTCCTGATGCGGCGCTTCGATTTCCCGACCGCGCCCGTCATCATCGGCATGATCCTGGGACCGCTCGCCGAAACCCAATTCCGCCGCGCCATGACGATCTCGAACGGCGACTGGTCGGTGTTCTACAAGCACCCGCTGTCGCTGACCCTGCTGACGCTGGCCTTCATCGGCCTGGTCGGGCCGCATATCTGGGCCTACATCGAACGCCGCCGATTGCGGGGGCCGGAGCATGTGCCGGGCGATGCCTGATCGATTTGAAGTGACATGACAGACCTGCTTTCCGGCATTCGCGTGCTCGACCTGACCAACGTCCTGGCCGGGCCCTACTGCGCCTACCAGTTGGCGCTGCTCGGCGCCGACGTCATCAAGGTCGAGGCGCCGCAAGGCGGCGACCTGGCGCGACAGCTCGGCGGTTCGCCGGAACTCAACCAGGCCGGCATGGGAGCTTCGTTCCTGGCTCAGAATGCCGGCAAACGCTCCGTCGTGCTCGACCTCAAGAAGGAAGCCGAGCGCGAACGCTTCCTCGACCTGGTCGCCAGCGCCGATGCGCTGGTGGAAAACTTCCGCCCCGGCGTCATGGACCGGCTTGGCCTCGGTTACGAGGCGCTGAAGGCGGTTCGCCCCAGCCTTGTCTACTGCGCGATATCGGGCTTTGGCCAGACCGGGCCGATGCGCGACAATCCGGCCTATGACCAGATCATCCAGGGCCTTTCGGGCATTATGAGCATCACCGGCACGCCGGAGACGGCACCCTTGCGGGTCGGCTATCCCGTCGCCGACACGCTGGGCGGACTGGTCGGGGCCTTCGCCATCGTCTCGGCGCTGGTAAGGCAGAAGACGAGCGGCGAGGGTGCTTTTCTCGACGTGTCGATGCTTGAATGCACATTGTCGGCGCTTGGCTGGCCGGTTTCCAACTATCTGACGGCCGGGGTCGATCCCAAGCCGATGGGCAATGAGAACATGACGGCGGCACCGTCGGGCGCCTTTCGCACCGGCGACGGTCTGCTCAACATCGCCGCCAACAAGCAGGAGCAGTTCGTAACGCTTTGCCGGCTTATCGAACGGCCGGAGCTGGCGTCGGATCCACGCTTTGCCGAGCGCGAGACGCGCAAGCGGAACCGTGCGGCGCTGAAGATCGAGATCGAGGGGGCCCTGGCGAATGGCCCGGCGGCTGCGTGGGAAGAAAAACTGAACCGCGCCGGGGTGCCGGCGGGCAGGGTGCTGACGATCCCGCAAGTGCTGGCCGAACCGCAGGTGCTGGAGCGCCAGATGACCAGGGCTTTCGACGGCGTGGCTGACATGGAGAGACCGCTGACGGTTCTGCGCGGCGGCTTCATGGTCGATGGTACGGCTCCATTGCCGGCCTCCCCGCCACCGGCCCTGGGCGAGCACATGGACGAGGTTTTCGCCGGCCTGTCGCCCCGAGCGAAGACAAAGGCACTCACATGAACGAGCAAAAGACGATATGAGTGAGCAAAAGACGGGCCGCGAGCGTGCAGAGGAGTGGTGGCAGACCGGCATCATCGAAATGCGGCCGGGCGTCATCCGGCTGCGCGGCTATGAAATCCAGGACCTGATCGGCCGCGTCAGCTTCCCGGCTGTCATCTGGCTGATGCTGCGCGGCGAATTGCCCAGCGAGGAACAGGCCGCGCTGCTCGGCATTGCGCTGGGCGCCGCAGTCGACCACGGGCCGCAGGCGCCGTCGATCGCTATCGCCCGCATGGCGGCGACCTGCGGTGTCGGCATCAACAGCGCCATGGCTTCGGCCATCAACGTGCTTGGCGACGTGCATGGTGGCGCCGGCGAGCAGGCGCTTGCCTTCTATGGCGACATTGCCGCGGCGCTCGATGGCGGCACGACGCTGAAAGAGGCTGTCTCGGGGCAGCTCGACCGGTTCTTTGCCGGGGAAAAGGGCTACGTGCCGGGGCTGGGCCATCGCTTCCATCCGGTCGACCCGCGCGCGCCGCGCCTGATGGAACTGACGCGGGAGTTTGCCGCGCGCGGCGTGATCAATGGCCGCTTCGCCGACATCGCCGAGGCGATCGAGGCGGAGGTCGCGCGGCGCAAGGGCAAAAAGATACCGCTCAACATCGATGGCGCGACCGCCGTCATTTACGGCGAGCTCGGCTTTCCGCCGCCGCTAACGCGGGGGCTTTTCGTGCTGTCGCGCTCGGTCGGCATCCTGGCGCATGCCTGGGAACAATCCCAGCAAGCCGAGCGGAACAAAGGTCCGCTGCCACGCGAATGGCTGTGGGCCTATGCCGGGACGCCAGTGCGACCGCTCCCCGAAGAGGACGGCGCCGGGGCGTGAGGCCTTTACGTAGGGCCGATTTGTGCCGGCTGGGGAAGCTTCAAGGTCCTTACCAGCGTCGAAAGTTCGGGTTCGTCGATGAGCATGGCCGCATCGGCCGGCGCCAGCCAGGCCCGTTGCCGCCGTTTGGCTTCCTGCCAGTCGGCAAGCTCTTGCGTTACTTCCAACAGATAGACGATGACATCGACGCGCACGAACCGGTTGGCCAGCCGCTTCCAATAGGAATAGGTGCCCGCCGGCTGCTTCAGGGTCTTGCCGAGCACGCCCGCTTCTTCCTGCGCCTCGATGGTGGCCGCCTTGCGTCCGCTCTTGCCTTTCATCGGCCAGCCCTTGGGTACGATGAAGCGCCTGGTGGTGCGCGAGGTGACCAGCATCACCTCGATGTCGCCGCGCTGGTCCAGCCGAAAAGGGATAGCCGCGACCTGGCGGATCGTCTCGCCCTTCTTGGCCTTGCGCACGGCCTTTTTCTTGGTGGCTGCCATTCGTAAAATCCAGTCGGTGCAGTGCCCATACCGTGACGCGGTGTCGTTGCAAAACCCAAACTGCCGCAGGGGCACCGGAACGCCCCTACCATGTAAGTCGGCTAAATAAAAGGGAAGCCCGCCTCAGCGGCAGGTGCTTACGGCGGTGTTGCCGATTATCTGGGTCTGGCAGTTCGGCCTGACCCGCGGCACGATGGGCGGCGGCTGTTGCACGATCACCCGGTCCTGAGCCCGATTCTGTTGCTGCTGCTGCTGAAACTGCTGCCGCTGGACACGGTTTTGCAAGGCCTGCAGATCGTTCTGCTGGATCAACGCGTTGTTGTCGACGGAGGGAATGAGCACCTGCGCGGAAGCAGGCAGACAGATGCCCGCCAGCGTCGAGGCTGCCAATGCCGCCGTCATGAAAACCGTTGATGGCCGAAGCGCCAACATCTGCTCATTCCCGCACAAACAAAATTCACTCTACATATAGTGCGTTTGTCCCCTCGTGCCACGCCAGAGTGCCGAATAACAGGAAATCGCGTGATCGCGCCCCCTTCGCGGCGGAGGAGAATCTGCCCCGCCGCCCGCATCGCACTTGACGGAAGCGGTCGATTCACCGCTCTATCGGGTTGACGCTGGCCTCGAATTCCATGGCGTCAACGGCGTCGGCATGTCCGTCGGATGCAACGGCGCCTTCGAGGAAACGGTCAAACAGAACGCCGACAGTGCGTCCCTCAGGATCAGCTTCCAGCTGGCTCAGGGATGGAGCCGGGCAAAAAGGGGTCCTTATGAGGAAGCATGCGTATCTGCTGGCGATGCTGGCGGCTGCCTGCATCGCCGGTCTTCCGGCCACGGCGGCGCAGACAAAAGGCGACAAAGCGGCGGCCGCGCCCGCCGCCAACCAGCCACAGCTGCCCGGCGGCGCATCGGCCCTCTCCGAAACCCATGGCGACTGGGCGGTCAACTGCCAGATATCGGGCGCGGCCAAGGCATGCAGCCTGTCACATCAGCAGTTCAACAAGCAAAGCAACCAGCGCCTGCTGGCGATAGAGCTGTCGAGCAGGACGGGCGAAGACGCGACCGGCACGCTCGCCTTGCCGTTCGGCCTGGCGCTCGCCAAGGGCGTCAGCCTGACGATCGACGACCAGAAGCTGGACGGCAGCCTGCAGTTCAACACTTGCCAGGCTGTCGGCTGCCTGGTGCCGGTGGCGTTCGATGCCAATGTCGTCCCCGTGCTCAAGGCGGGCACCACCTTGAAGGTCGATGCCTTCGCGGCGGATACGGGGCAAGCGGTTAGCTTCTCCATTCCGCTCAATGGCTTCGGCAGTGCGCTTGCACGGACCGCGGAGCTTCTTGCCGACTAACACGTTCAGCGTTCGATAGACTCGCCAGCCCGCGCTAAACCTTTGTTTTTGCGGAATTCCGACGATCCAGCTCGTCAAACCACGATCGTTTTCAGCCGTTCTGCGATCAGGGTGGCGAGCCGGGCCGCGACTTCGTCCTTGCTCATCTCGGGCCATTCCTCGACGCCGGCCTTCGAGACGATGCGAACACGGTTGCGGTCGCCGCCCATCACACCGGACGGACCGACGCCGCTGGTCTGCGACACGTCGTTGGCGACAATGAAGTCGGCGCCCTTCTTCCTCAGCTTGGCTTCGGCGTTGCGCAAAAGGTCCTGCGTCTCGGCGGCGAAGCCGACTACCATCGTCGGCCGCCGCCTGTGATGCCCGACGCCCGCAAGGATGTCGGGGTTCTCGATCATGCGCAGCACCGGCGGGCCTTCCCCCGGTGCCTTCTTGATCTTCTCGCCGGCCGGGCTGTCGGCGCGCCAATCGGCGACGGCGGCGACGAATACCGCCGCATCGGCCGGTAGAAGCTGTTCCACGGCATCGCGCATCTCCTGCGCCCGCTCGATATGGATGGTCTTCACACCAGCCGGATCGGCGATGCTGACGGGACCGGAGACCAGCCTCACGTCGGCGCCGAGCCTGGCCAATGCCGCCGCAATGGCATGGCCCTGCTTTCCCGACGATCGGTTGGCGATGTAGCGAACGGGGTCGATCGGCTCGTGCGTCGGGCCTGACGTGACGATGATCTTCTTGCCGGCCAGCGGCTTGGATCCGGTATAGAGCAGCGCCTCGATGGCGGCGACGATCTCCAGCGGCTCGGCCATGCGACCTTCGCCAGCCTCGTTGCTCTCGGCCATCTCGCCTTTGGCGGGGCCAACGAAGGTGATGCCATCCTTGTGCAGCGCCGCACGATTGCGCCGCGTCGCCGGATGCGCCCACATTCTGGGGTTCATGGCCGGCGCCATCAGCACCGGCTTGTCGGTGGCCAGGAGCACGGTGGAGGCAAGATCATTGGCGTGGCCGTTGGCGAGCTTGGCCATCAGGTCGGCGGTGGCGGGCGCCACCACTAGCAGATCGGCCTCGCGCGATAGCCTGATATGGCCGACATCGTGCTCGTCATTGCGATCGAAGAGATCGGTAAAGACATGGTCTGCCGAGAGCGCACCGGCGGACAGCGTGGTGACGAATTCCCGCGCAGCCGACGTCATGACCACGCGCACCGCCGCACCCCTTTCACGCAGACGGCGGATCAGGTCGAGTGCCTTGTAGGCGGCGATGCCGCCGCCGATGATGAGCAGGATGCGCTTGCCGGAGAGGCTCATGAAGGACCAGAGATCATCAGCGACTTTCTTCTGATCAAAATCTGCTTTTTGCAGCTCCCGGCCGAATTCGAGGATCTCCTCCGCCGTAACGAAATCCTCGGCACCTTTGAAGGTGGGCGCCACTTCCTTGAGCAGCAGACTTCTTGCCTCCTGCTCCATCGACACACCATGACGGGCAGCCCGCTCGCGCAGTCTTTGTTTCAAATCCTCGTCGAGATTGCGAATGGTCAGGGTACCCATGGCTAACTTTGCCTCCCTGCCATTGGTTGAACCTTGGCCTCGTCCTTGAATGTCAGGCGTCCACCATCGAAGCCTTTCGTGGTCGGAAGCCCCACTGATGCCGCGAGCACATCCCGCGCCTCCTGCTCCATGGAAACGCCGCGCGCAGCACCGCGTTCACGCAATCGCTGCATGACATGATCTTCCAGATTCCGGACAGTAATCCTGGCCATAGTCGCACTCCCTGCGCACAATATAGCTATCCCGTCTCTCGACTGCAATGACCGCATTGCTGTCATTGCAGTCACTCAGAGCAGCTTCCAGGCTATATAGACCAGCGTCAGGGCTATCACCCACAGCGCCACGCGGCCGGAGCGGTTGTAGCGCGCTTCGGCCTTTCCGATGGCGCGGGCCGTCGCCTCGTCGAAGCGCAGGCCATGCTCGGCCATCAGGTCGATCTCGCGCGACAGCCGCTCGGTGCGCGCTGCCAACTCGGGGGCTTGGCGGATCAGCGTCAGCATCGCCTTGCCGCCGTCGCGGGCGTCGGCCAGCAGGCCGCTTGGCCCGAGATTTCCTGATATCCAGCCGCTGACCACGGGTTCGGCGGTCTTCCACATGTTGAAGGCCGGATCGAGCGTGCGCGCCACGCCCTCGACCACCACCATGGTTTTCTGCAGGAGGATCAGTTCGGGCCGCGTCGCCATGTCGAAGAGTTCGGTCACCTCGAACAGCAGCGTCAGAAGCTTGGCCATGGAAATGGTCTCGGCCGGCTGGCCATGGATCGGCTCGCCGATGGCGCGGATCGCCTGGGCGAAGGCCGCGACATTGTGCTGGCGCGGCACGTAGCCGGCCTCGAAATGAACCTCGGCGACGCGCAGATAGTCGCGCGTGATGAAGCCGTAGAGGATTTCGGCGAGGAACCGGCGCTCCTTCTTGCCGAGCCTGCCGGCAATGCCGAGATCGACCGCGACGATCGTGCCATCAGCCTCGACGAACAGGTTGCCCGGATGCATGTCGGCGTGAAAGAAGCCGTCGCGCAGCGTATGGCGCAAGAACGACTGGATGAGGTTGGCCGCGATTGCCCTCAGATCGTGTCCAGCGGCGGCGAGTCCGGCGATGTCGTTCATCTTGATGCCGTCGACCCATTCCATGGTCAGCACGTCGCGGCCAGTGCGCTCCCAGTCGACGGAAGGGACGCGAAAGCCCGGATCCTCCCTGGTGCTTTGACCAAGTTCGGAAAGCGCGGCCGCCTCGAGGCGCAGGTCCATCTCGATCTTGGTGGTCTGCGCCAGCGTCTCGGTCACCTCCACAGGCCGCAGCCGGCGTGAGGAGGGGATGTATTTCTCCTGCAGGCGGGCGGCGAGGAAATAGCTTTCGAGATCCTGGAAGAAGCGGCGGCGCACGCCCGGCCGGATCACCTTGACCGCTACCTTCCTGGCGACGCCGCCATCGACGGTTTCAGCGGCATGGACCTGGGCGATGGAGGCCGCGGCGACCGGGTCGCCGAACCGCGTGTAGAGGTCGCCGAGCTTGCGCCCGAGCGAGCCCTCGATGGCCGCCACCGCCTCGGCCGTTGGGAAGGTGTGCATCTTGTCCTGCAGCATGGCGAGATCGAGCGCCATGTCGTTGCCGACGACATCGGGTCGTGTCGCCAGAAACTGGCCAAGCTTGACATAGGACGGCCCGAGCCGGACCACCGCCTTGGCCAGCCGATCGCTGCGCTCATAGGCGAGCGCGCGGCGGCGGGTAAACAGCCGCGCCAGCCGCCAGCCCAATTTCGGCAGGCCGGACAGTTCCTCGCCGGGCAAAGCGGCGACGACGCCCTCGCGCACAAGCACCCAGCCGGCCCGCATGAGCCGAAATCCAGCGCTGACGGTGCTCATGCCCGGGCCTGCCTCAAAGTTTCCAGCCCGAATGAAGCGCGGCGATGCCGCCGGAATAGTTGCGGAACGAGACCCGATCGAAGCCCGCGCGGGTTATCATGGAAGCAAAATTCGCCTGGTTGGGGAATTTCGCGATCGACTCGACCAGATAGGAATAAGGCTCGCCGTCGCCGGTGACGGCCTTGCCGATCTTCGGAATGGCCTTGAACGACCAGGCCTCGTAGACCCTGTCGAGCAACGGCATCTCGACCTCGGAAAATTCCAGGCACAGGAACCGCCCGCCCGGCTTCAGCACGCGCAACGCTTCGCTGAGAGCGACGTCGATCCTGGGGACGTTGCGGATGCCGAAAGCGATGGTGTAGGCGTCGAAGGTGGCGTCCGCGAACGGCAGTTCCTCGGCATTGGCTTCGACGAAGTCGGTGTTGCCGGACATGCCTTTCCTTTGCGCCCTGTCGCGACCGACGGCGAGCATCGAGCCGTTGATGTCGAGCACGGTGGCATGAGCATGCCCATGGCTGGCATCGACGATGCGAAAGGCGATGTCGCCGGTGCCGCCGGCGACATCGAGCACGCACCAGCCCGGCCGCTTCGGCGGATTGAGCCAGGCTACCATGGCGTCCTTCCACAGCCGGTGCAGGCCGCCCGACATCAGGTCATTCATCAGATCGTAGCGGTTGGCGACCTTGTGGAAAACATCGTTGACCAGGGGCTGCTTGTCGCCTGCCCCTACACGCTTGAAACCATAGGAGGTTTCCATGCCGCCGGCGGCCGTGGTTCTCTCAACTGACATTTTTTTGATCCGTCATAAAACCGGCGGGACCATAGCCGATCGATGGTGCGGGCGCTATTGTTTAAGGCGCGGTGTTCGGCCGCGCTTCCAGGTGGCGGGTTTCGAGACCTGGACTGACCGACGGGATGTTTGAATGCCTTTGAAAGCGGAACTGCACTGCCACATCGAAGGGGCAGCGGCACCGGAACTCGTCATCCGACAGGCGCAGAAATACGGCAAGGACATCTCGCCCTATATCCAGAACGGCTCTTTCGTCTGGCACGATTTCACCTCTTTTCTCGCCGCCTATGATTTCGCCTCCGACCTGTTCCGGACCGAGGAAGACTATGCGCGGCTGGCTGACCATTATCTGACCAGCCTGGCTCGTGACGGCGCCATCTACTCAGAGGTCTTCACCTCGCCGGATCATGCCATGAAGGCGGGCCTGTCGCCCAAGGCCTATACTGACGCGCTCGGCGAAGGCATGGCCCGCGCCAAGGCCAAGACCGGCATCGAGGGCCGCATGATCGTCACCGGCGTGCGCCATGCCGGCGTCGAGTCCATCGAGCAGGCAGCGCGCTTTGCCGCGCGCTGCGGACATCCGCTGGTAACCGGCTTCGGTGTCGCCGGCGACGAGAGGGTCGGCGAGATGGAGGACTACGTCAGGGCATTCGAAATCGCCCGCGAGGCCGGGCTCGGCATTACCGTCCATGCAGGCGAACTGACGGGGTGGGAGACGGTCCAGGCGGCGCTCGATCACATCCGCCCGTCGCGCATCGGCCATGGCGTGCGCGCCATCGAAAACCCCGATCTTGTCCGGCGCATCGCCGATGAGGGCGTGGTGCTGGAATGCTGTCCCGGCTCCAACATCGCGTTGAAAGTGTTCGACAGTTTCGCCGCCCACCCGTTCCCCGCCCTGCTAGCGGCCGGCTGCAAGGTGACGCTAAACTCGGATGATCCGCCCTATTTCTGGACCTCGCTGAAACGCGAATACGACATCGCGGCCGAGTATTTCTCGATGAACGAGAAGGCGCTGGCGGCCGTTACCCGAACGGCCATCGAGGCCGCTTTCGTCGACAGGAAGACCAAGGCAACGCTGCTCAGCCGGCTGGATGCGAAGGCCAGGTGAATGAAGGCTGGGTGGACAGGGAGTGGCCAGCAGTGAGCAGTTTGGCGGAGCGCGCATCGGGACTCGCAAATCGGCTCACTATTCACTACTCACTATTGGCTACTCACCACGAACCACGTCGGAGCACATCATGAAGGGCGTCACCGTCGTCGACCACCCGCTTGTCCAGCACAAGCTGAGCATCATGCGCAAGAAGGAGACCTCGACGGCCGGTTTCCGGCGGCTGCTGCGCGAGATCTCGCTGCTGCTCGGCTATGAGGTGACGCGCAATCTCGAACTCACGACGACGACCATCGAAACGCCGATCGAAACGATGGAGGCGCCGACGCTGGAAGGCAAGAAGCTGGTCTTCGCCTCGGTGCTGCGCGCCGGCAATGGCTTGCTCGAAGGCCTGCTCGACCTGGTTCCGGCGGCCCGCGTCGCCCATATCGGCCTCTATCGCGACCATGAGACGCTGGAGGCGGTCGAATATTTCTTCAAGGCGCCGAGCGACCTCGCCGACCGGCTGGTCATCGTCGTCGATCCGATGCTGGCCACCGCCAATTCCGCCATCGCGGCGATCGACAAGTTGAAGGGGCGCGGCGCCACCAACATCCGCTTTCTGTGCCTGCTGGCGGCGCCCGAAGGCATCGAGCGCTTCACCAAGGCACATCCCGACGTTCCCGTCTTCACGGCTTCCATCGATCGCCAGCTCAACGAGAAGGGCTACATCATGCCCGGCCTCGGCGACGCCGGCGACCGCATGTACGGGACAAAGTGATTTACCGAAAGTTTACGCAACGGCGCGGTTTCGAGCGGCGTTAAAACGGCAAACACCATCCCGGCGTTAAGGATCGGCCTTCACGACAGCGCCGCGCGTCCTGTCGGACGCTGCGGCACTTTGATTCGCGCGTGATCCTTTCCGAAAATCGATCCCGATTTTCGGGGTCATCCGCCGGGGCCGATCCATGCTGCGCAAGCTACTTGTCCTCAGCGTCTTTGCCGGTACATCGGCATCCATCCCGATTGTCTATCAGTCGAATCCGCAGATGTTCGAAAGCCTGCTGAAAACGGCGGTGACGGCCAAGCCAGCGGCCGACGCCCGTCCGGAGGTCGCCTTGGCAGCGGCTCCCGACAAGCCGGTGGCGCCGTTGCCGATGGGCCGCAAGGTTGTCGTCACGGCCGACGCGCGAGGGCATTTCTCGTCGGCCTTCAAACTGAACGGACGCCAGATCGACGGCATGATCGATACAGGAGCGACACTGGTCGCCGTCAACACCTCGACGGCGCGCAGGATCGGTCTGTCGCTGAACCCGTCGGACTTCAGTCATGAGGTCAACACGGCCAACGGCACGATCAAGGCGGCGTTGGTGATGATCGACCGCGTGCAGATCGGCAGCATCACCGTCAACGACGTGCAGGCTATCGTGCTCGACGACAAGGCGCTGCACACCAATTTGATCGGCATGAGCTTTCTCAATCGGCTGGGCAAATATCAGGCCGAAAACGGCACGCTGCTTCTTGTCCAGTGAGCGGGCACGGCCGTTCGGGGCTGGGTCATATCAGCCACGCGGCAGGATGCGCCGGATGACCGACTTGTCGGCAGGCGGCTTGGAAGCGCCGATCGCATAGGCCGAAAGCACCGTTGCCGCCGTGGCTTCGGCGTCGGACACCGAGCGGGCATGGACCAGCGCCAGCGGCTCGCCAGCTCGAACCTCGGCGCCGACCGGCAACAGCCTGGTGATGCCGACCGCCGGGTCGACCTTGTCGTCTGGCCGGGTGCGGCCGCCGCCCAGCCCGACCACGGCAAGGCCGATATCGCGCGTGGCAATGCCGGTGACGAAGCCGTCCGCGATCGCTCTCACCGCGTGTTCCGTTGGCGCAACGGGCAAATATCGTTCCGGCTTCTCGATGAAATCGGCGGGGCCGCCGAGCACCGTCACCATGCGCGCGAAGGTGGCGGCGGCGCGGCCGCTGGCAAGCGTTTCGGTCGCCCGCCGCATGCCGTCCTGGTTGGACGGCACCAGACCCGCCGCCTGCAGCATTTCGGCGGCGAGCGCCAGCGTCACATCCTCCAGGCGCCGGTCGCGAAGGCGGCCGGTCAGGAAATCGACGGCGTTGCGCACCTCGACCGCGTTGCCGGCGGCCGAGGCCAGCGGTTCGTTCATGCCGGTGATCAGCGCCGAAACTTTCAGTCCGGCGCCGCTTGCGACTTCGACCAGACTGTTGGCGAGCGCCGTCGCGTCGCGCGACTTCTCCATGAAGGCGCCATTGCCGACCTTGACGTCGAGCACCAGCGAGCCCAGGCCTGCTGCCAGTTTCTTCGACAGGATCGAGGCGGTGATCAGCGGCACCGACTCCACGGTTCCGGTCACGTCACGGATGGCATAGAGCCGGCGGTCGGCCGGCGCGAGGTCCGCGGTCTGGCCGATGATGGCGCAACCCGCCTCCAGCACCGCCTTGCGAAACAGCGCGATGTCGGGCTGGCTGGCGTAGCCGGGGATGGAATCCATTTTATCCAGCGTGCCGCCGGTGTGGCCGAGGCCGCGGCCGGATATCATCGGCACATAAGCGCCGCAGGCAGCGACGATCGGCGCCAGCATCAGCGAGACGTTGTCGCCGACGCCGCCTGTCGAATGTTTGTCCGTGACCGGGCCGGGCAGGTCCGACCAGTCGAGCACGTCGCCGGAATCGCGCATGGCCAATGTCAACGCCACGGCCTCGTCGCGGCTCATGCCGTTGAAGAACACCGCCATGGCGAAAGCCGCGACCTGGCCATCGGTGACGGCGCCATCGGTTACGCCAGCGATGAAGTCGGCGATTTCGCGCGCCGGCAGTCTGTGGCCGTCACGCTTGTGGCGGATGATTTCCTGCGGAAGCATCAGTTCTCCAACAGTCCGTCGCGGAACACACGCTTTAGGATCGTCGCCAGCCGCGCGCCGCCGACCGGGGCCATATCCTTGGTCTCCTGGTGCGAAAGCTCGGCTCCGGTCATGCCGGCGGCAAGATTGGTGATGATCGAGCAGGCGGCGACACGCAGGCCAAGGAAGCGGGCAAGGATGACTTCCGGCACGGTCGACATGCCGACCGCGTTGGCGCCCATGATGCGCGCCATGCGGATCTCGGCCGGCGTTTCGAAGCACGGGCCGGAGAACCACATGTAGACGCCCTTGTGCAGCGCCGTGCCGGTCGCCTTCGCCGCCTGTTCGATCGCCTTGCGGATGCCGGCATCGTAGGCTTCGGTCAGGCCGACGAAACGGCGATCGCTCGGCTCGCCGATCAGCGGGTTGGTGCCGGAGAAATTGATGTGGTCCGATATCAGCATCACCGAACCCGACCCCATCTCCGGATCGACCGAGCCGGCGGCATTGGTGAGGATCAGCTTGGTGATGCCGGTGCCGGCGAGCACCTCCAGCACCGGCCGCATCGCCGCCGCGTTGCCGTGCTCGTAATAGTGGGCGCGGCCCGACAGCATCAGCACCGGCGTGCCGGCAAGCAGCCCGACCACCACCTCTCCGGCATGGCCGGAAACGCCGCTTCTGGGAAAGCCGGGCAGATCGGCATAGGAAACACGGATCGGGTTCTCGACCTGGCTGACCAGCCCTCCCAGGCCAGACCCCAGCACCAGCGCCGTGGTCGGCGCCAGGCCGTCCAGCCGTTCGATCAGATGGTCGAGCGCTTCCTTCATTTCAGCATGTCGCCGCGAAAGCCGTAAGGCAGCATGTCGCCCATGGTCACGGTCTCGGCGACGCCGGTATTGTCGCAGAGATAGAGTTTGGTGTCGGGACGGCAGAATTCGGCCAGCCGCTGCCGGCAGCCGCCGCAAGGCGAGCATTTGGCCATGCGCTCGGCAAGGACGGCGATTTCCATGATCTTGCCGCCGCCGCCCATGATGTAATGGCCGAGCGCCGTCGTCTCGGCGCACCAGCCTTCCGGATAGGAGGCGACCTCGATGTTCGCGCCTGTGAAGACGCGCCCGTCCTCGGTACGAAGTGCCGCACCGACCGGAAATTTCGAATAGGGGGCATAGGCCTTGCCCATGGCAGCCTTCGCCGCTTCGAACAATTCATGCGACATTTCAGTGTTCTCTCCGATGATCTTGTCCATAAGCCGGCGCGCCTTTTGCGTCGCGCCCTCGATCCTCAGCGTTCCTTGACATAAGGCACGCCGCCGGCGCGCGGCGGGATCGCCTTGCCGATGAAACCGGCGAGCAGGATGACGGTGAGAATATAGGGCAGGGCCTGCATGAACTGCACCGGCACCTTGCCGATGAGCGGCAGCGGCGAGCCTTGCAGGCGGATCGACAGGGCGTCGAGGAAGCCGAACAGCAGGCAGGCGAACATGGCGTTGACCGGCTTCCACTTGGCAAAGATCAATGCGGCCAGCGCGATGTAGCCCTTGCCGGCGGTCATGTCCTTCACGAAGCCGCCATTCTGCACCATCGACAGATAGGCGCCGGCGACGCCGGTCAGGATGCCGGTGCAGATCAGCGCCCTGTAGCGCAGCCAGGCGACCGAGATGCCGGCGGTGTCCACGGCGGCTGGGTTTTCGCCGACCGCGCGCAGCCGCAGCCCAAAGCGCGTGCGAAACAGCACCCACCAGGTGAACGGCACCATCGCGAAGGCGAGATAGACCAGTATCGAGTGGCCCGACAGCAGTTCCGAATAGATCGGCCCGAGAAACGGCACGTCGCGGATCGTCTCGGCGCCGGGCCATGTGATCGCCTCGAACCGCTCGGCTGGTTCCAGCGCCGGCGTGCGCCCGCCTTGCTGGAACCAGGCCTGGCCGAGGATGATGGTTGAACCGGCGGCGATGAAGTTGATCGCCACGCCGGAAACGATCTGGTTGCCGCGATGGGTAATCGAGGCAAAGCCGTGGATCATGGCGAACGCGACCGAGATCAGGATCGCCATGCCCAGTCCGAGAAAGGCGGAATGGAAGACCGACGCGGCCGCCGCACCGGCGAAGGCGCCGACCAGCATCTTGCCTTCGAGGCCGATGTCGAAGATGCCGGCGCGTTCCGAATAGAGGCCGGCCAGGCAGGCGAGCAGCAGCGGCACCGAGAGGCGGATGGTGGAGTCCAGCGTCTGGACGATGGCGTTGAAGGTGTCCATCTCAGGCGCCTTTTCCCTTGACCGCTTCCATGCCGACCGACCTCGGGCTGAGCGAGGCGAACAGCGCCTGGATGTAAGGCCTGAACATGTGTTCGAGAGCACCGGCGAACAGGATGACCAACCCTTGGATGATCACGATCATGTCACGGCTGATGGCAGGCATCTCGAAGGCGAGTTCGGCGCCGCCCTGGTAGAGCATGCCGAACAGGATGGCCGCCAGCACGATGCCGACAGGGTGCAGGCGACCCATCAGCGCCACGGCGATGCCGACGAAACCGGCGCCGCTGACGAAGTCGATCGCGACATTGTGCTGGTCGCCCATCACCGGGTTGAGCGCCATCATGCCGGCGAGCGCACCCGAGATCATCATGGCGGTGATGATGATGCGGGTTTCGGAAATGCCGGCATAGCGCGCCGCCTTTGGGCTGTGGCCGTAGGTGCGCATCTCATAGCCGAGCTTGGTGCGCCAGATCAGCAGCCAGACCAGGAAGGCCATGAGCAGCGCGAGCATGAAGGAGATGTTGAGTGGTGCCGAGCGGATCTTGGCGCCGAACAGCTCGATGACCCAGTTGAGTTTCGGCAATTCCGCGCCCGCCAGGAAGTTGCGCGTCTGCGGCGCCTGCGAGGCTGCCGGTTTCAACGGGCCGACCAGCAGGTAGACCATGATCGAAGCAGCGATGAAGTTGAACATGATGGTGGTGATGACGATGTGCGAGCCGCGCCTGGCCTGCAGATAGGCGGGGATCAGCGCCCACAAGGCGCCCACGGCCGCCGAAGCCACGATGGCCAGCGGAAATGTCAGCCACCATGGCAGCACGCTGTCGAAGGAGAGACAGACGATGGCGATGCCAAGGCCGGCGATGTAGGCCTGCCCCTCGGTGCCGATGTTGAACAGGCCGCAATGCGCTGCTACCGCCACCGAAAGTCCGGTGAAGATGAAGGTGGTGGCATAGAAGAGGGTAAAGGCGATACCTGTTCCCTTGCCGAAGGCGCCCTCGACCAGGATGACGGCGGCACGGAACGGGTTCTCGCCGACCAGAAGCACGACGAAGCCCGCGACGATGAAGGCCACAGACAGATTGATCAGCGGGATCAGCCCATAGTCGGCCCAGGCCGGCAATTTGGCATAGGGCGTGCTCATTGCGCCGCCTCCTGGCGCTCAACACCCGCCATCAGCAGGCCGAGCTCGCCCTCGCTTGCCTCCGGCCCGCGCTCGCCGACGATGCGGCCGGCAAACATCACCAGGATGCGGTCGGAGAGCGAGCGGATCTCATCGAGCTCGACCGACACGACCAGCACGGCCTTGCCCTGGTCGCGCATGGCGATCAGGCGCTTGTGGATGAACTCGATGGCGCCGACGTCGACGCCGCGCGTCGGCTGGCCGACGATGAGAACGCCGGGGTCCTGTTCGATTTCCCGCGCGAGCACGATCTTCTGCTGGTTGCCGCCGGAGAAGTTGGCCGTCTTCAGCCGAGGATTGCCGGGGCGGATGTCGTATTTCTCGATCTTGTCCTTGGCATCGGCAACGATGGCATCGATGTTGAGGAAGGGTCCTCTGAGGTAGCGGGGATCGTCATGGTAGCCGAGGATGGAATTCTCGTTCTCCTCGAAGGCCAGCACCAGCCCGACATGATGGCGATCCTCAGGCACATGGGCGAGGCCGCGGTCGCGCAGTTCGCCGGGATCGGCCTTGCCGGTGAGATCGATCGGCTTGCCCTCGAGCATCACCGAACCGGAAACGGCGTGCCTGATGCCGGAGATCGCCTCGAGCAGTTCGGACTGGCCGTTGCCGGCGACACCGGCGATGCCGACGATCTCGCCGGCGCGCAGGTCGAAGGAGATGTCGTCGACCATGGTGACGCCGCGGGAATCCTTGACCGTCAGGTTCTTGACCGCGAGTTTTACCGCGCCGGCTTCCGCTTCGCCCTTCTCCACCCGCAAGAGCACGCGGCGCCCGACCATCAGCTCGGCCAGTTCCGCGACGGTGGTCTTCTTCGTTTCCCTGGTCGCCACCATCGTGCCCTGGCGCATCACCGAAACCGTGTCGGTGATGGCCATGATCTCGCGCAATTTGTGGGTGATCAGCACCACCGTCTTTCCCTGCTCCTTCAATTGCTTGAGGATGCGGAAGAGGTGGTCGGCCTCGGCCGGCGTCAGCACACCCGTCGGCTCGTCGAGGATCAGGATCTCGGCGCCGCGATAGAGCGCCTTGAGGATCTCGACGCGCTGCTGCAGGCCGACCGGCAATTCCTCGACGATGGCGTCGGGATCGACCTCAAGGCCGTATTCACGCTCCAGCCGCTCCAGTTCGGAACGCGCCTTGGCGATGCTTTTCTTCAGCAAGGCGTCGCTTTCGGCGCCCAGGATGACGTTCTCCAGGACCGAGAAATTGTCGACCAGCATGAAATGCTGGTGCACCATGCCGATGCCGAGCGCGATCGCATCGTTGGGCGTGCTTATCGATGCCGGCTTGCCGCCGACGCGGATCTCGCCGCTGTCGGCCTGGTAGAAGCCATACAGAATCGACATCAGCGTCGACTTGCCGGCGCCGTTCTCGCCGACGATGCCGTGGATGGTGCCGCGCGCGATTTCCAGGTTGATGTCGCGGTTGGCGCGCACGGCGCCAAAGCTCTTGTTGATGCCAATCAGTTCGATTGCGGCCAGTTCAATCGCGGCATGCGCCATGCAGCCTGTCCCACTCTTATTTTTTTATCGCTTGGTCAAAATGCCTAGCATGACGCTCCGCCCGTGCCAATTGGCCGGAGCAGCGTCCACTCTCGACAAATCCCGGCGCGCTTGTCAATTTCGAACGTGGCCGAAGCTCTCATATTCGCTAATATGGCAAGCCGATTTGACGCTGCGGCGCAACGCCTGAGGACTTTGCATGACCATGCCCGCCGACCGGCTGACGACGCTGGAGATCCGCTCCGCCGAGCAGGAGAAGACCATCGAGGAGCTGTCCGGCCAGATCGCCGAGCAGTGGAAGGTGATCGAGCGCATGCAGCGCAAGCTGGACGCGCTGACCGACCGCTTCCTGGCGCTGGAGGAACAGGCGGCACCCGACGTGCCGGTGACCAAGCCGCCGCACTGGTAGGGAAGGGAAGTGCGAGCGATGACCAGCGACCGCATCGCAAGAGCCGGCGACTACGTGCTTGGCCTGATGAACGATGCGCAACGCCAAAGGGCCGAGCGCGATCTGGAGGTCGACCCCGCCTTTCGCGATGCGGTGGTCCAGCTTGCCGAGCGCATGCATATTTTCGACCGCGCCGAACCTTCCGGCGACGATCGCTGGCGGCTGATCTCGCAACGCATCGCCGAACTGCCGCAGATGCGCTCGCCCGGCGATGACGAGGCGAAACCTTCGGTGGTAATCCGCAAGCTGGAACGCCAACCCTACGGCGTCGGCGTTCCCGCGCTCGGCGGCCGGCGCGGCGCGGTCATCGCCATCTTGCTGATCGCGGTTTTCGCGCTCGGTTATCTGGTGGGCCAGCTATAGCCGAAGCTCGCGCACCATTAGCAGCATTGGGTGACCGTCCTGTTCAAACGGCTCGACGACTACCCAACCGAGCCCAGCATAGAAATCACGCGCTTCCCACGTATAGAGGTAGAGTCGCTCCGCACCGATCGACGCCCCATGTGCTTCGATGGCCCGGACCAGTGCGCCACCGATCCCTTTGTTGCGGTGGTTGCGATCCACGACCAAGCCGGCAAGCCATGGCGTCAGGTCGTGCGAAGGTTCCAATTCGTGGCGAACCAGCAGGCATGTGCCAACCGATACTTCGCCGATCCGGGCCACAAGCGCCGTCTCGAAGCCGTCCCCGGCCAACAGCCTGCGGAGCCCGGCGGCATCCTCGTCCGGCGTCCTTGCGCTACCCTCGAAAAAGGCGGCAACCCGCAATCGTGCCATCGCCTCGACGTCGCTTTCGGTCATGGGTTCTATCATCGGCGCCACTCTTGCCTCGGTGCATGCCATCAAGGTCTTCCAAAAACAAAACCGCCGGGATAAGGCCCGGCGGTTCGAAACTTAGTGCTTACCGATCAATACGGGCAGGCGTTGTCGGCGGTGTAGTCGTGCACCTCGACCTTGCCGGCGATGATGTCGGCCTTGGCCTTCTCGACCGCCGCCTTCATTTCGTCGGTCACCAGCGCCTTGTTGTTGTCGTCCATGGCGTAGTCGACGCCGCCTTCCTTGAGGCCGAGATTTTCGACGCCACCCTTGAAGGTGCCGTTCTTGCCGTCCATGAAGGCGGTGTAGACGGCAACGTCCACGCGCTTCAGCATCGAGGTCAGAACCTTGCCGGGCTGGAGGCCGTTCTGGTTGGAATCGACACCGATGCCGAGCTTGCCGGCATCAGCCGCCGCCTGAAGCACACCGACGCCGGTGCCGCCGGCGGCCGCATAGACCACGTCGGAACCCTGGTCGATCTGCGTCTTGGCGATCTCGCCGCCCTTGGCCGGGTCATTCCAGGCGGCCGGCGTGTCGCCGGTCATGTTCTGGATGACGTCGGTCGCGCCTGCCGATTTGGCGCCGCCGACATAGCCGCATTCGAACTTGCGGATCAGCGGAATGTCCATGCCGCCGACGAAGCTCACCTTCTTCGTCTTGGAGGCCATCGCCGCCATGATGCCGACGAGATAGGAGCCTTCATTCTCCTTGAATACGAGCGAGCGGACATTGGGCAGGTCGACGGCATCGTCGATGATGGCGAAGTTGAGGTCAGGATATTCGGTCGCGACCTTCTTAAGCGCATCCTCCCAGGCGAAGCCGGCCATGACGATCGGGTTGTGGCCGTCCTCGGCGAAGCGGCGCAACGCCTGCTCGCGTTGCGAAGCGTTGGACACTTCGAACTCGACATAGGGGACGCCGGTCTCGGTCTTGAACTTTTCGGCGCCATGGTAGGCCGCCTCGTTGAAGGATTTGTCGAACTTGCCGCCGAGATCATAAAGGATGGCCGGCTGCACATCCGCGGCGAAAGCCGGAAGAACCATTGCAGTTGCGGCCAGAAGGCCGAGAACGATACGTTTCATGTGATCCACACCCTGTCGGTTATTTTTTTCCGTTACGCCCCGCCCGCCTGCCCGGTTCTGCGGCATGCGCGCGACGTCAGCCAGGAGTGTATATTCCCCTCCCGCTCAGCGGCAATCTGGCACGGCCCGAAACAAAATTCACGTGGAATTTTGACCTTTTGGAAAAGCATGGCGGGGTGCGATGCCCGTGCCCTTCAGGCGAACTGCCCGGTGCGCCGCTGCCGCCTGTAGCCGATGGCATAGAGCAGCAAGGCCAGCACCGCGAACACGGCAAAGCCCGGCTGGTTGAGCACCCAGGCGATGGCGCCGTCCCATAGCAGCGGGCCGGCCTTGGCGCGAACGAAGCTTTCAAAGGCGGCGCGCGTGTCGGGCGACACGGCCAGCCAGCTTGCATTGAGCGGGGTCAGCACCAGTGCCGAGGCGGCCACCGTGCGTGTCGTGTCAAGCACCGCCATGATGACCGAAATCGACAGCGCGACCATGGCCGCGAGACGAAAGACGAAGCGAAACATCAGAGACCTTTCCCCTGGCCGATCCTCAACATCTTCCCGAGGATCTCCGGCGGTGTTCCGAAATGAGAAATAGAGCGCATGGGCCCCGTTCGCAATCACGGCACGCGAATTGAATCGCGGCCGACGCAGCCTAGCCGGCCGGCCTGCGCTTGCGCCGGTTGGCGAGCCAGACGGCGAGAATGCCGCCGGCAATGGCGCCGACCACCAGCCCGGCCAGGCCGATGAATGCGGCGAAGTAGCCGCACGCACCCTCGAAGCAACTCACGTCGGTGACATCGGCGATGAGCGAACCGGCCAGGAAACCGCCCACCGCGCCGACGACCGCGCCGAGGATGATGCCGAGCAGCGCGGCGACAATGGAAACGAAGACCGACGGCGCTTCGGCTCGCGGCTTGGCATAAACGGTCTCGGCGCCGGAGCCGCGGCGCAACAGGTAGATGCAAAGCAGGCCGATGGCGATCTCGGCGGCGGTGATGGCCAGGCTTCTGGCGGAGAAGACGAAGCCCGGCACGGCAAGTGCGTAAGCGTGACTTGCCAGCAGCCATATGATCGTGGCGGCCTGCCAGATGGTGAAGTGGCTGGGGAAGCGCGCCGAACGGCCGAAGGCGAGGCCGAGCAGGTAAAGTCCCCATAGGATGGTGATGACGTCGGCGACGAGCCCGCTGAAGAGGAAATAGAAAACGGCGTCCGGCAGGCCTGAACTCCCCACCAGCCACAAGGCCGACGCCAGCCAATAGACCGACAGGGCCATGACGATAACGAGCCAGCCCACCGGGACGTAGGAAAGTCCGCTGTCCGGATGTCGGGCCGGGACATTTCCCTCGGCCGGTGGCTGTCCGTTGCCAGGCGTACCGCCCGGAATTCCGCTGCTTGACGTCATGTTGCGACGATGCCCCCCGCAAAGCCTTTCGGACACTCGACAGGCCGCTCGGGACGAAGTCAAGCGCGGCTGGCCTCGCAGCCTTGCCCGTGCACGTCATCAAGCAGCGATTGAAGTGGCGGGACTCCAAACGGATGTGCCGGCGGCCCCCATGAACGCCGTTTGGCCGGCAAAGCGAATTGACCGCCGTTATGGCTTGGCATTCGGCGCCGGATCGACTAGATGAGCCCCGCGCCTGTTGCTTTGACGGCTCAGGTGCGGGCAGGGAGTCCGCTGGTTGGCGGCGCCCGGTGCGGAAGTTCCGCAGCCCAAAGGGAGAGCATCTCCCCAACCCGCGCGGCGAAACCGGCCGGCGCGAAAGGCAAGGACGGAGAGGTGGCCGAGTGGTTGAAGGCGCACGCCTGGAAAGTGTGTTTACGGGAAACCGTAACGCGGGTTCGAATCCCGCTCTCTCCGCCATTCCACAGAATAGCTGAATTTCTATAGCAAAATCAGTGTCTTGGCTGATCGGCTGCTGGCGGCTTAGACCAATAACTTAGACCAATCTGGCATCATTCCTCAAGCGGCCTTCCTCACGTCCTCGACGTACCACTGCAGGGCCTGCCACGGGTCATCCTCAAGCAACCTCACCGCCTCGGCGTACGCTTCACCCTCGCCACAGTATTCCTTGACGCGCTCAATGTGGCCCTTCATCCACTCGGCCACGTCGGCTTCAAGGATGCTGTAGTTGATGCTCATTGGTCCCGCTCCTATTGTGACCGCGTCATCGCGGCCCCAGTGGGGTAGAAGACCGCACGACAATTCGTCAAATCAAATAAATTCAATGCGTTAGAGGAACTGTTCCCTTGGCGGAACCATCCCGCGAGCGGGTCGATCTATTGCCCTCGTTTTCAACTTCCAGCATTCTGCGCCAAACCGGGAGGGATGGATGCGTTCCATGTTCATAGCCGCGCTCTGCTTGGCGCTTGTCGGGTGCAACAATACGACGTCGTCAGGGCAGTGGCGTGAGGTTCAGGCCACAACAAAAGACAGCCGTTTCGAGAGGGCCAAGACAATTTGCAATGGTCGCGCAGGCGAAACGCAGGTGATGGCGGGACGGCTCTGGATTGCCGGGGCGATGGCAGCGAACAGCACCTTTAAAGCCTGCATGGCGGAACAGGGGTTCGTGCAATGAAAGGCCCCGCCCCCGACGCACCTCTTGGGGCGATGCATCGGGAGCAGGAAGGGGTTAGTCGCTGTAAGCCGAACCGTCCTTGCGAGCGGCTGCAATGGCCTGAGCATGCCTGTGAAAGACGTGCCATTCGCCTTTGGCTGCGGCCTTGCGCAGCGCCGGGTAATCCGCCTCGTCGACATGCTCGAAGTAGGTCTGAAGGCTCAACCCATGCTGCCGCAGCACATTCCTATCGAGGTGCTGACTGAACGCAGTCTCGACCACAGCCGCCTCAACCTCCTCGATCCCGAAGGCTTCACCCACAGGTATCTCTCCGGTCTCCACATAGGCGTCCAAGATGAATTGCTGCTGGGCTTCACTGTGGGTCTCCCTGAAGCGGTCAAGGCTCTGGTCGGCCATACGGACGAACTCGGCATGTTGCTTCTCCGCTTTCTCATCGTCAGTCAGTTCCTCGGCCTCGGTCTCGGTCTGCTCATCTTCCCCGGTGGGCAACGGAGCGGCATCAACCGCCCCGTCACTCTCGGCCCCCGGAGTTACCTGAAAGACTTCGGCGCGGCGTAGCCACGGGCAGCCAGCCCGTCGACCACGGCCTTGTTGAACTCGGCCTGCGTGATCTGCCCGACCTCGGCCATGTCCTTGGCCTGCTGATACGAGACCTCAATGCCGCCGAGAACCCTGACCGTGGTCTTCTCGACCTCTGCCATCGGCGGAACAACCCCTGCGCTCTGCGATGTGATCACGCGATTGGTTGTGATGCCCATGCGCTCGGCTTGAAGCTGAGCATTGTTCCTGACGGAAAGCTCGACAGCACGGGCAATCTCTTCCTGCTGGCTGCGCTCTTTCGCTTCGGCAACCAAGGCGTCTTGCTTGGCCCTGTCAGCTTCGGCCTGTGCGGCCTGAGCCCGCATCATGGCCTGCCCGAGAGCGGTCTGGTCGATCTGGTACTTGTTCGGATTGTCGATGTAGTCGGTCATTTCGTTTCGTTCCTTGAATGTGAATTGCTGGCCTCGGAGCGGCATTGCCCCGAGACCTGTTCGATTGCTGTTGACGTGGGGTGCTGATCGCTGCGGTTCAGCGTCGAGGCGTGAACCCATAGGTCATCGGCTGCGAGCCTTCAGGACGCTCGCTCGGGGCGGCTGGGGCAGATGGCTGGGAAAGACCGTCGCTGCCTCCGGCGACCCCTACACGTGGCGGCGAGAGACTGGGCCGCATCGTCACTTCGGCGAACCGCCGCGCACAGGCCACGGCCTCCAAATCCGGGTAGCCGTAGACCTCAAAACAACGCTCGGCTGCCGAAGAGAAACTATCGGTCCACCCGATGCCGATCCCCGCCAGCCTCCGGTCAAGCTGAGACACGCTCTCCCAGTCGTCGGCCTTCAGCCATGAGACCAACGCAAGAGCTGCCTCCCGCGCGGGATAGGTCGCGACCCAGTCCCGCCGCCTGATCTCGTCAAGGGTCAAAGCGGGCGTTCCGGTCGTTGCGGTATTTCAGCGGGCCGTGCTTCACGATAAGCGGCAAATGGTCATGGAAGGTTTCCCCATGCTCGCTGCCCCCTGTCGACGCCTCCAGCATGTCGATAACGCTTGGCTCCCGATCCCTCGACGGATGCCGCACCGGCACCCCGTTCAGCCAGTCCAGAACCTCCAGGCTGACGTGCCCGACAAGGCCCGTCTTGGCCGCGCCATTACGGACCAGCCGCTTCAGTTCCATGTTCAGCATCGACCGGCTGGTGATGTATGCGCGGTCGGTCCACTCGTCGGTCGCCTGAGCGCCGCGCCTGCGGGTCCGCTTCATCTCGGCTGCCTGAACAATCCATTCTCGGTCGGTCTCGACAACGCGGACTGCCGACGTGATCTGGTGGACGTTCTTCGGCTGGCTGTCAGCCACGGGTAGCCGCCTCCGGTGCCTTCAGGGATTGCCGCCACTCGGCGAAGAGCTTCCGCACTTCCTTCCGCTTCTGGTTGATGGTCTCGCGGTTCCGGTAATAGGTCTCGCGGTCAAGCTCGCGGTTCCGCTCCCGGTTGGTGGCGCGC
Source organism: Mesorhizobium sp. B1-1-6 (assembly GCF_006443035.1). Classification (NCBI taxonomy): domain Bacteria; kingdom Pseudomonadati; phylum Pseudomonadota; class Alphaproteobacteria; order Hyphomicrobiales; family Phyllobacteriaceae; genus Mesorhizobium; species Mesorhizobium sp. B1-1-6. The sequence continues at coordinate 33,509 of NZ_VFWR01000016.1, forward strand.
CACTTACGTTTGTGTTCGCGCCATTGCCTGCGCGTTGCTTCGTCTTGCATTTCTTCCTCTCTGATGTCGTGTTGATGCTGTTGCCGGGGCCGCTCGGGTCCCAGCCTGTACAATTTGTACACCGTAGTGTTTGTACACCTGAGGGTCCCTTAGAACTCCTCGTCGTCCACTTCGGGCAAGAACCCTTGAAGTTCCCCGACCACCTCGGGAAGCCGCCTGCCGAAGTACGCAGCGAGGGCCATAGCGGCAATCTCAGGGTCGTCGGACAGTCGCCCCGAGAACGTCCTCGCAAGCGTGTCCGCAAACCGATCTGCTACCTGTTGCTTCCATTCTTCAGGGTCAAATTCGTCCACGCCGTCCATGTCCTTTCCTTCAGCCGCTTTCCTCGCCTTGAACCACGTTTCGTAGTTGCCGGCGTCGACCCCCAGTGCCTTCTTCGCTTTCCTCATGGTGGCCACCTGTGACGTCGAGGTTCCCGATGCGTCTGCCACCCTCGCCTTGCTGTATCGGTCCAGCATGACAAGCCGCCACGCGAAGTCCTGCCGTTCACTGGAGGACATCGGGAGCTTTGCCTTCGCGGTTGCCTTCCCGGCCTCCAGAACGGCCTCCTCGGGGTTCCCCTCGAAGTACACGGTGGGGATGCTGTCATTGCCCACCCGCTGGTAGGCTTCGTGCCGGTGGTGTCCGTCGATCAGGACGTAGGCGTCCCCCGCAACCATCACGGTCACCGCGTCGAGGTCCTTCCGGCTCCTGAGGAGCTTCACAAGGTCGGATAGATGCCGCTCGTCCATCCCGCCGCGTGGCTGGAATAGGTCTGGCAGCACCCTCACGCTCCCAAGCGGTAATCTGTCGGGCCTGCTTTGGTTGCCCTGACGGGACCCTGATAGTTCAATGAGGCCGGCCAATGCCTCGGCCGCTCCTGCGATCATGTTCACCTTTCAGATTGTTGTTGTATGGAGAAGCCCTGAACCGTCCAGTCCAAAAGGGGAGGACAGATAGAGGCACACACGGCCTCACATCTACCGACCGGCCACAGCCACGGCGCGCCACGACCCCGGAAGGGAACAGGGCAGGCAGCGGGAGAACGCTGGACAGATCGGTAGGTGAGAAGCCGTGAGGAGAGGGTGTTGTCGTCCGAACAGGTGGGCCCTGTCCAGCCAAGTAATCTCTACCGACCCATTTGAGCATCCCTGAGGATTTCCTGAAGTTCGTCGAGCAGTTCTTTCTCGCTCTTCTGAACGCGTTTCCCATCATCTGGTCTGTTTACCGGGATGAAATGGTCCTTTATTTCCTCGATGCTGTCACCCATCCCCGGCTGTCTTCCATCCCACGTCTGATACTCGGAGGTCCCCGCCGCGAAGCTCCGCGCCATTACTCGCTCCAGCACCATGATCTGGATGGCACCCGCTGACCGCTTGGCCTTCACCATCTCGTCAATCTCGACCATCATCGGTTTGTAGACTTCCCAGTCCGTGCGCCACGCCCGAAGCTGACCACGCGCCCAGTACCGAAGCGCCTTGCGCATCCGCTCGCGTTTCACCGCGCGGCTTTCCTCTCCGGTCTTCGGGAACTTGGCTTTCACGACATCTTTGAAGTCCCAGCCGTCATGCTCCCATCCCGCCTGGAACCGCTTCGGTCCGGCGTATTCATAGCGCCCTGACTTACCGCCAAGGAACTTTCTCCCCTTCTTCACTGCATTCTTTCCTGTGCTATGGCCGCTGGGGCCGTTTCCTTGAGGACGCTCTGAACGGTCGCTGTGGAGTATCCCACGGCGGCAGCAATGGCCCTCAGGGACGCCCCCTCGGCTCGCATGTCGCGTACTCTCTGTTCAATCTCTTGGGTCACCGTCTTGGGCCGCCCAAGGTGGTCGCCTCGGGCCTTCGCCTTGGCGATGCCTTCCATCTGCCGTTCCTTCCTGAGGGCAGTCTCAAACTCTGCGATGCTGGCGAGGATGCCAAACATCAGCTTGCCGTGCGGCTTGGTCGTATCGAGCGACGGGTCGTTCAGCACCCGGAACCCGACCCCCCGCTTGTCGAGGTCTTCCACGATCTGGTGGAGGTGCGCCGCTGATCTCGCCAGCCGGTCGACCTTGCTGACCACCAGCGTGTCACCCTTCCGAACGAACCTTAGCGCCTCGGCCAACTTGGGCCTCTCATTGTCCAGCCCCGAGAGCCGGTCTTGAAAGATGGTGTCGTCCGTTGCCCCTGCCGCCCTTAGCTGGTCGATCTGAACTGCCGTGTTCTGGTCGGTCGTGCTAACCCGGGCGTATCCAACGATTGCCATGGTGTGAACTATCTCCTAAGAGCCAATGTTCACATTTATTACCTCACGCTAAGTTCACATGTCAACGGGTATGTGAGAAAAAGATTACCTTTGTTCACAGTCCGCTCCTCGTGGTCGAGGGGATAGACCCCATCATTCGAGACAAGCAGCAACCCCACCAGCGCGCGTTCATGTCAGCTTGATGTGTCACTCAACGCCAGCCGCCGCGCTACCCGCTCGCGCTTGAACTCGCCCCGGGTGGGAACCGAAGGGGGTACGGGGGGTCTTCTCGCGAGCCAGTTATCCGATCCCCTGCGCGGATTTTTTCACCAAACATTCTCTGGTGCCGTTGAACTGCTGCTGTAAGTATGGTCCATCGAAGGATTGCGCGGGCGGGGTCAATGAGCAACAAAATGCTATTTCTTTCTCACATTCATGAAGAACGTGAGTTGGCAGTACTGATCAAGAGCGAGCTTGAAAGCGAGTTCAGTGGGTTTGTAGACGTATTCGTCTCCTCCGATGGAGTAAGCATCCCGGCGGGGGCTAATTTCCTCAAGCGGATTGAGGATGGGTTGGTCGCCTGCGTTGGCGCGCTTTATCTGATCAGCCCAAAGTCGGTCGCCCGCACATGGATAAGTTTCGAGCTTGGGGCGGTCTGGGTCCGAAATGCGATGAGCCTCCGGTCGGGGGGCGTCGAAATTCCAGCATTGCCGGTCTGCCATTCCGGCATGAAGCCGGGCGCGCTCCCAGCGCCGTTGAGCAACCTCAACGGGATCGTTGCAAACCAGTCTTCTCAACTTGAATTTGCGTTTAGGTCAATACAATCGGCAGTGGGCGGAAAGGGCGGCCTGAAGACCGACTTCGACCAGCTGTCGGCGCGAATAATCGCCTTCGAGAACGCCTACACGTTGGGCGCAAGTTTGGTTCGCCTCCTCAAAGGCATCAACGTACCTGGCCTGATTGCACACTGCGAGGCAAACCCCAATACCACCGTCAACATCCAGTTTGGCTTTGTCCCAAATGAACAAATCGACGTCATTCGTGGGCTCGAACGCAACGAACTTCAGGGGCGTATAAAAGTCGAAGTAAAAAGCTCCGTCGTTGCATTCGGAGCAGATGGCGCGCAGAACGGCGGCGACATTGAAGTCATGATCGGGACGGCCCTACTATTGCAATTCAGGAATGAACTCCTTTCCGCCGCATGAAAGTGGCTGAGCCTTACTTAGGCGTTGCGTTGCGGCAACTTCACGGCCCTCACACATGCCACCTTCTGTGCATCACTCGGTCCTCCTGAGTAGACCCCGAAGGTGATCGACTTGCGCCCCTCGACGTGCCCGACAACAGCCGCCACGGTTGTCTCAGGGATGCCGGCCTGTTCCGCCTGAGAAACAAACCAGCGCCGGAACGAATGGAAGTTGACCAAGCTCCGGCGCTTGCCGTCCCGCTTGTCGTCGACACCACACGCCACCCGGTAGCGCGTGAACCGTTTGGTCGTCACAGCCGCCGCGTCCCGCTCGTCGGCCAACTCGTGGAACAGCCAATCTCCCGGCTTCTTGCCCTTCGTCCGTCTCGCGATCAGCTTGACCAGCCCCGAATGTATCGGCACTCGACGCACACCGGCCTGTGTCTTCGCGTCCCGTATGTCAAACCAGCCATCCGCGCATTGCTCGACCCGAAGCGTCACGATCTCTTCCAGGCGCATTCCAGACAGCGCCCCGGCCAATGCTGCGTCCTGTAGCTGGTGATCGAATTGCCCCGCCTCTATCGTGTCGCCGCTATCGAGGTGCTGGCCATTCAGGACCGCGTTCAATTCCTTCGGGGTGAATGGTCGTTCCCCCTGCGTGGCCTCGGCAGAGCCCTTCTTGCGCCGCTGGGGCTGTAGCTGGCGGTCCCATGGGTTGCCGCTCTGCTCGGTGTCAACGAGGCCCCGCCGCGCCAGATAGTCCCAATAACCCCGCACCGCCGAAAGGTGCTTCTTGGCGGTCTTCGGGTGCATCTCTGCGATTTCCTCGGAGACGTACTTGCCTGCGTTTCTACGGTCGATGTCGGCCAGCCTGAGGGTCTTCTCGGCGCACCATCGGGCAAACCGCTTGACCAGTCCTCGCCACTCAGCGGTGGTCTTGTCAGCGAGCTTGGCCTCCTTCAGGTATGCCTCAAGGTGCTGATCGACGGGCACCTTCCCAGACACGGCAGCATCGAACAGCTTCCGTTCCTTGCCCCGGTAATGGTCACGCTCGTCCTCGGCGGCGCTCACAGCGTCGTGCAGCGCGTCGGTATCGCCTGCATCTTGAAGGGCTTTGATCGCTTCCCGAACGATGGCACCCCGCGAGGTCGCGTCGATCTGCTCCGGTGTCACCGCTTCCCCGGCCTTGATGGCCTTGAATAGGTCGAGGGCTGTCCGCTCTCTCGCGTCTCGCCTTTCCATTGCAACCCGGATGTCCCCGGTTTCGAGGCTTTCCACGATGGCCGTGCGGCGCTTGAACTCATGGCGAGCCGCCTCCGGTATCGCCATCTTGAACCACCACGTTCGCCCCCTCAGCGAGAGGTGCCGCCGCGCTCTGCCCTTGAAACCTGCCATGCTTAGACCATCCACTTAGACCAATTCCAAGGGGCGATTACCAAGCACAATCAACGATTTCAAGGGCATAGGGCCGTTTGGCGTCTAATCCCGCTCTCTCCGCCATCCTGCTTCGCTCTTCGAGCTTCGCAGGATTGGCTCAATCGACAGCGCGAAGCAGGATGCCCTCCGAAGCTTTAGCGTAGGAGGGCAGGGTCATCAACCTTGCCGACCGGCTTGCACGATTAAAAAAGCAGCTGTTAGTTTCGAGCGCTTTGGGAAGCGCGTCGAGTGATCCTTGGGCATTCTATGAACACGCCGCCCCCGACCCGGTTTTGGAATTCCCGGTGATCTGGTAATGGGTGATCCCGACCACAGGAGATGGCATGCCGGACGATGTAATGGTGCGCGACAGCAACGGCGCTCAGTTGAGTGACGGCGATTCCGTTACGCTGATGAAGGACCTCAAGGTCAAGGGCACTTCGGAGACGATCAAGCGCGGCACGTTGGTGAAGAACATTCGCCTTAACGGTAATCCCGGTGAGATCGAATGCAGTACCAGGCAAGTGAAGGGCCTGGTGCTCAAAACCGAGTTCGTAAAGAAGGCGTGACCCTCAAGGCGGTCGAGCCGCAGGGGTAGAATGCGTTTACCGGCGGCGAGCCGTTTCGTCGGCCAACCTGTTACCCCTTACGACTGACGATATCGCTGGAGCGCCAGGACGCGTTCACCACTTCCAATTCATCCGCCGAAAATCTTTACAAAATTCCTATTTCTTTCCGCTTTGCCCCGTCTCGAACCTTTATGGCGATCGGGTCCATATTCCGCTTTGAGAAAAACGTCGGACGCCGTCACCCAAGTGGGCGGGGCGTTCTCACGTAATCGCCAAGCTGCTTCGAGCGGGCGCAAAGTGGAAAAATCAAAGCAAGGACAAGCACAATGGACATCATTGTTCTCGGGATCGGGGTTTTGTTTTTCGCCCTCTCCTTTGCCTACGTCAAAGCCTGCGACAGAATTTGAGCGATCGGGACATGCTTGTCGATTACATCCTCGGTGGCGGCGTGACGTTGTTCCTGCTCGCCTACCTGACATACGCACTGATCCGCCCGGAACGCTTCTGACCGGCGCACGGAAAGCCAAATCATGACTATCAACGGATGGATACAGATCCTCCTCTATTGCGGGATCCTGGTTTTGCTCGTGAAGCCGCTGGGCGGCTACATGCATCGCGTCTTCACCGGCGACCGCAGCTTGCTGTCGCCGGTGCTCGGCCCCGTCGAGCGGGGCCTTTATCGCCTGGCTGGAACCGGCGACCAGGAGCAGCACTGGACGGGCTATGCCGCCGCCATGCTGTTGTTCAACCTTGCCGGTTTCCTGGCGCTCTATTTCCTCCAGCGCCTGCAAGGCGGCCTGCCCTACAACCCGGCCGGCATGAGCGCGGTCGAACCGGGGCTCGCCTTCAACACCGCGGCCAGCTTCATGACCAACACCAACTGGCAGAACTACGGCGGCGAGAGCACGATGTCCTATCTCGTGCAGATGGCCGGCCTCACAGTGCAGAACTTCCTGTCGGCGGCCACCGGCATCGCCATCGCCATGGCGCTGATCCGCGGCTTTGCCCGCGCTTCCGGCAAGTCGATCGGGAATTTCTGGGTCGATATGACCCGTGCCACGCTCTACGTGCTTTTGCCGCTCTGCGTCGTGCTCACCCTGGTCTATGTCTGGCTCGGAATGCCGCAGACGCTGGGAGCCTATGTCGACGCCACCACGCTCGAACGCGCCAAGCAGACCATCGCCGTCGGGCCGGTCGCCTCGCAGATCGCCATCAAGATGCTCGGCACCAATGGCGGCGGCTTCTTCAACGCCAATGCCGCGCATCCCTTCGAGAACCCGGACGCCGTCTCCAACCTGATCCAGATGCTGTCGATCTTCGCCATCGGCGCGGCGCTCACCAACGTCTTCGGCCGCATGGTCGGCAACCAGCGCCAGGGCTGGGCGATCCTGGCCGCCATGGGCGCGCTGTTCATCGCCGGGGTTGCGGTCTGCTATTGGGCGGAAGCCGCGGGCAATCCGCTGGTCCATGCGCTGGGCATCGACGGCGGCAACATGGAAGGCAAGGAAACCCGCTTCGGCATCGCGCTTTCGGCGCTGTTCGCGGTCATCACCACGGCGGCCTCCTGCGGCGCGGTCAATGCCATGCATGACAGTTTCACCGCGCTCGGCGGCATGATCCCGCTCATCAACATGCAACTCGGCGAAGTCATCGTCGGCGGCGTCGGCGCCGGCTTCTACGGCATCCTGATGTTCATCCTGATCGCCGTCTTCGTCGCCGGCCTGATGGTCGGGCGCACGCCCGAATATCTCGGCAAGAAGATCGAGGCCAAGGAGGTCAAGATGGCGATGCTGGCGATCCTGTGCCTGCCGCTGGCGATGCTGACCTTCACGGCCATCGCGGTGGTCCTGCCGAGCGCCGTGGCATCGATCGCCAATGGCGGTCCGCACGGCTTCTCCGAGATCCTCTACGCCTATACGTCGGCGGCGGCGAACAACGGCTCGGCCTTCGGCGGCCTCACCGGCAACACGCCCTGGTACAACATCACGCTGGGTCTCGGCATGCTCATGGGCCGTTTCCTGGTCATCATCCCGGCGCTCGCCATCGCCGGCTCGCTGGCGGCGAAGAAGACCGTGTCCGCCTCGGCCGGCACGTTCCCGACCGACGGCCCGCTGTTCGTCGGGCTGCTGGTCGGTGTCATCGTCATCGTCGGCGGCCTGACCTTTTTCCCGGCGCTCGCCGTCGGGCCGATCGTCGAGCATCTGGCCGCCATCCACGGGCAGACATTCTGAGACGGAAGTGTCTTGGCTGAAACGGAAATGTCCTGGTTCAACAACAGGCATCGCAACGATCGCCATCCCGCCGACAACGGAAAGGAGGAACGGCCTCCTCCTTTCCCCACCATGTCGACATTCCTCGGCATCGCCGCCGTCATGATCGTTCTGTGGTTGCTGGCCTACGGGCTTCCGCATCTTCTTTCGGCATCCGACCGCTCGGTGCCGTCCAACAACACCGAAGCTGGAGCTTCAAAATGAGCCAGTCGAAATCAGCCAGCATCATGGATGCCGGCATCCTGTGGCCCGCCATCGGCGGCGCCTTCAAAAAGCTGAACCCACGCACATTGGCCAGGAACCCGGTGATGTTCGTCGTTGCCGTCGTCTCGGCGCTGACATCAGTGCTTTTCGTCAAGGACCTCGCCAGCGGGCGCGGCAACCTCGGCTTCACCATCCAGATCATCATCTGGCTGTGGTTCACCGTGCTGTTCGCCAACTTCGCCGAAGCCGTCGCCGAAGGCCGCGGCAAGGCGCAGGCCGATTCGCTGCGCAAGGCGCGCACCGAGACCCAGGCCAAGCTCCTGACCGGCGAGCACCGGACGAAATTCAAGCTGGTGCCCGGCACCAGCCTGAAAGTGGGCGACGCCGTGCTGGTCGAGGCCGGCGACATCATCCCCTCCGACGGTGAGGTGATCGAAGGCGTGGCTTCGGTCAACGAGGCGGCGATCACGGGCGAATCGGCGCCTGTCATTCGCGAATCCGGCGGCGACCGCTCCGCGGTCACCGGCGGCACGCAGGTGCTCTCCGACTGGATCCGCGTGCGCATCACCGCCGCCGCCGGCCACACCTTTCTCGACCGCATGATCTCGCTGGTCGAGGGCGCCGAGCGCCAGAAGACCCCGAATGAGATCGCGCTCAACATCCTGCTGGTCGGCATGACGCTGATCTTCGTGCTGGCCACCGCTACCATCCCGAGCTTCGCTTCCTATTCGGGGGGCTATATCCCGGTCACGGTGCTCGTCGCTTTGTTCGTGACCTTGATCCCGACCACTATCGGCGCGCTTTTGTCGGCCATCGGCATCGCCGGCATGGACCGTCTGGTGCGCTTCAATGTGCTCGCCATGTCCGGCCGCGCCGTGGAGGCGGCCGGCGACGTCGACACGCTTTTGCTCGACAAGACCGGCACGATCACGCTCGGCAACCGCCAGGCGACCGAATTCCGCCCGGTGAAGGGCGTCACCGAGCAGGAACTGGCCGATGCGGCACAGCTTGCCTCGCTCGCCGACGAAACGCCGGAAGGCCGCTCGATCGTCGTGCTGGCCAAGGAGAAATACGCCATCCGCGCCCGCGACATGGCGACACTGCACGCCACCTTCGTGTCCTTCACCGCGCAGACCCGGATGAGCGGCGTCGACATAGACGGCTCCTCCGTGCGCAAGGGCGCGGTCGATTCCGTGCTCGCCCATGTCAACCAGACGACATCAGCCAGCCACGCAACGCGCCCGAACAGCGATACGATCAGGGATCTCCAGGCGATCGCCGACGAGGTCGCCAAATCGGGCGGCACCCCGCTTGCGGTCGAGCGCGACGGACGCCTGCTCGGCATCGTGCACCTCAAGGACATCGTCAAGGGCGGCATCCGCGAGCGCTTCGCCGAGCTGCGCAGCATGGGCATACGCACGGTGATGATCACAGGGGACAATCCGATGACGGCGGCGGCCATCGCGGCCGAAGCCGGCGTCGACGACTTCCTTGCCCAGGCGACGCCGGAGGACAAGCTGAAACTGATCCGCGACGAGCAGGCCAAGGGCAAGCTGGTCGCCATGTGCGGCGACGGCACCAACGATGCACCGGCTCTTGCCCAGGCCGACGTCGGCGTCGCCATGAACACCGGCACGGTGGCGGCGCGGGAGGCCGGCAACATGGTCGACCTCGACAGCGATCCGACCAAGCTGATCGAGATCGTCGAGATCGGCAAGGCGCTGCTGATGACACGCGGTTCGCTGACCACCTTCTCCATCGCCAATGACGTGGCCAAGTACTTCGCCATCATCCCGGCCATGTTCGCCGTGTTCTACGTCGCGCCCGGCCAGACCACAGGTCCGCTGCAGGCACTCAACATCATGCATCTGGGGACGCCGCAGAGCGCCATCCTGTCGGCCATCATCTTCAATGCGCTGATCATCATCGCGCTGATCCCGCTGTCGCTGCGCGGCGTCAAATACCGGGCGATCGGCGCCGGGGCGCTGCTCAGCCGCAACCTGCTCGTCTACGGCCTCGGCGGCATCATCGTGCCGTTCGCCGGCATCAAGATTATCGACATGGCCGTCACGGCCCTCGGCCTTGCATAAGGGATCATTCCGATGCTCAAGCAAATCAGACCCGCGATCGTCATGATCGTCTTCTTCACCGTGCTGACCGGGCTCATCTATCCCATCGGCATGACCGGCATCGCCCAGGCGCTGTTCCCGAAACAGGCCAATGGCAGCCTGATCGAGAAGGACGGCAAGGTGGTGGGTTCGGAACTGATCGGCCAGGCCTTCGCCAGCGACCGCTATTTCCACGGCCGGCCCTCGGCGGCCGGCAATGGCTACGACGCCGGCGCCTCCAGCGGCTCGAATCTGGGTCCGACCAACCTCAAGCTGATCGAGCGCATCAAGGGCGACGCGGCGAAGTTGAAGGCCGAAAACCCCAATGCGCCGGTTCCGATGGGCCTCGTCACGACATCGGGCAGCGGGCTCGATCCCGACATCAGCCCCGAGGACGCTTCTTTCCAGGTTCCGCGTGTCGCCAAGGCCAGGGGTATCGATGAAGCCAAGGTCAAGGCGCTCGTCAACAGCCATGTCGACGACCGGGAGCTCAGCGTCCTGGGCGAGCCGGTGGTCAATGTGCTGGCCCTCAACCTCGCATTGGACGACACAGCCAAGCAATGAAGAACAGCGCCGGGATCGACACCGTCCCCGGCGCCGTTCAAACTGGATGCCGATGCCGGACGAGAGAAGCAACGTCGAAAACAGACCTTCCCCCGACGCGCTGCTCGAGCATGCCGAGCGCGAGGGCCGCGGGCGTCTGCGCATCTTTCTGGGCGCGGCACCGGGCGTCGGCAAAACCTATGAAATGCTGATGTCGGGACGCGCCAGGCTGGCCGACGGCATCGACGTGGTGATCGGCGTGGTCGAGACGCACGGCCGCAAGGAAACCCTGGCCCTCGTCGAGGGCTACGAGGTCATTCCGCGCCGCCCGGTCGAATACAAGGGACGCACCCTGGACGAGATGGACATAGACGCCATCCTGGCACGCCGCCCGGCACTGGTCCTGGTCGACGAACTCGCCCACACAAACGCGCCCGGCAGCCGTCACCCCAAGCGCTATCTCGACGTGCAGGAAATCCTGGCGCGCGGTATCGACGTCTACACGACGCTCAACATTCAGCATGTCGAAAGCCTGAACGACGTCGTCGCCCAGATCACGCGGGTCAGGGTGCGCGAGACGGTTCCCGATTCCATCATCGACCAGGCCGACGATGTCGAAATCATCGATCTGACGCCCGACGACCTGATCAAACGGCTGGAGGAAGGCAAGGTCTATTTCCCCAACACCGCCCAGCGCGCCATCGAGAACTATTTCTCGCCGGGCAATCTGACGGCGCTGCGCGAACTGGCGCTGCGCCGCACCGCCCAGCGTGTCGACGAACAACTGCTCAACCACATGCAGTCCCATGCCATCCAGGGCCCATGGGCGGCGGGGGAAAGGGTGCTCGTTTGCCTCGACGCGCGTCCGGGCGGGGCGGCGCGCGTGCGCTATGCGCGCAGGCTGGCCGACCGGCTCCGCGCGCCATGGACGGCGCTTCATGTCGACACGCCTCGTTCGGCCGCCATGTCGGAAGAAGAGAAGGACAGGCTGGCGAACCATCTGCGCCTCGCCGAGCAACTCGGCGCCGAGGTGACGACCATTCCGGGCCAGAACGTCGCGCAGGACATCGTGCGCCATGCGACGGCGAACAATTTCACCCATATCGTGGTCGGCAGGCCGACCCGGTCGCGCTGGCGGGAATTGATCGAGGGCTCGCTCACCTATGATCTGATCCGCAATGCCGGCGACATCAGCGTCCATGTCATCTCGGGAACCGAGCGCGATACCGACGCAGCATCGAGAAAGGTCAGGACGGCGGCCGAGCAGCGGCCGTTCCAGATATGGCCGTATCTGTTCGCCACGGCCTATGTCGCGGGCTCGCTGGCCGTCGGCACGGTTCTCGATCAGTTCCTCGACGTGCGCAATCTGGCGATCGTGCTGCTGCTGGCGGTGCTGACATCGGCGGTGACGTTCGGACTGTGGCCGGCCTTGTACGCCTGTTTCCTGAGCGCCCTTGCCTTCAACTACTTCTTCCTCGAGCCGCGCTACACGCTGACGATCAGGGATCCCGAGAGCATCGTTGCGTTTGCCGTCTTCCTCGTCGTTGCCGTCATCGCCAGCAACCTGACGGCGCGCGTGCAGCGCCAGGCCGTCGCCGCCCGCTCACGCGCGCGGGCCACGGAGGACATCTACCTGTTTTCCAAGAAACTGGCTGGCGCCGGTACGCTCGACGACGTCCTGTGGGTCACGGCCTTCCAGATCGCCTCCATGCTGAAACTGCGGGTGGTGCTGCTTTTGCCCGAAAACGGCGCCATCACCGTCAAGGCGGGCTATCCGCCCGACGATACGCTGGCCGAGGCCGATATCGCCGCGGCCCGCTGGGCCTGGGAGCACGACCGCGCCGCCGGCCGCGGCGCCGATACGCTGCCCGGTGCGAAGCGGCTCTATCTGCCGCTACGCACAGGACGCACGGCGGTCGGCGTGGTCGGCCTCGACAACGACAAGCAGGGTCCGCTGCTGACGCCCGAGCAGCAGCGGCTGCTCGACGCGCTGGCCGACCAGGCGGCGGTCGCCATCGAGCGCATCCAGCTCGTCGCCGATGTCGACCGTGCCAAGCTCGCGGCCGAAGCCGACAGGCTGCGCTCGGCGTTGCTGACCTCCATCTCCCATGATCTGAAGACGCCGCTCGCCGCCATCATGGGCGCGGCCGGCACTCTCAGGGAGTTCGCGCCTGATCTGCCCGAGCAGGACCGGACGGAGCTGTTGTCGACGGTGGTCGACGAAGCGGAGCGGCTGAACCGCTTCATCGCCAATCTGCTCGACATGACCAAGATCGAATCCGGTGCGATGGAGCCCAATTATGCGCTGCATTATGTCGGCGACGCCGTCGGCACCGCGCTCGATCGCGCCCGCAAGATCACCAGCGAGCACAAGATCGAGGTCGATATTCCGCCCGACCTGCCGATGCTGAAGCTCGACCCTGTGCTGTTCGAGCAGGTCCTGTTCAATCTGCTCGACAATGCGTCGAAATATTCGCCGCCCGGCTCGACGATCCGCCTGCAGGGCTGGACCGACATCGGCTCCGTCGTGCTTCAGATCATGGATGAGGGATTGGGCATCCCTCCGCAGGATCTTGAGCGCGTGTTCGATACTTTCTACCGGGTGCGCAAGGGCGACCAGGTGCGCGCCGGCACCGGGCTCGGCCTGTCGATCTGCCGCGGCTTCATCGAGGCGATGGGCGGCACGATCTCGGCCGCCAACCGGACCGACCGTTCGGGTGCTGCCTTCACCATCAGGATGCCGGTGCCGGCGGAGTTGCCCAACATCGGCAATCGCATCGGCTCCAGCGCGGATCAGCCTCGATGACCAATTCGAACGTCAGGATATTGGTCGTCGATGACGAGCCGCCGATCCGCAAGTTGCTCCGGGTCGGCCTCGCCAGCCAGGGCTACGCGGTCAGCGAGGCGCCGAACGCCAAGGCGGCTATCGAGCTGATGGTGCAGGAAAAACCGGATCTCGTGCTGCTCGACCTTGGCCTGCCCGGCATGAGCGGCCATGAACTGCTGCGCAAATGGCGCGACGACGGCCTCGATATCCCGGTGGTCATTCTCTCCAGCCGCGCCGACGAGGCCGGCATCGTCGACGCGCTCGAACTCGGCGCCGACGACTACATCACCAAGCCGTTCGGAATGAACGAGCTGGTGGCGCGCATCCGTGTGGCACTGCGGCACAAGTTCCAGCAGCAGGGCGAGAGGCCTGTATTCCAAACCGGAGATCTTTCCGTCGATCTGGTCAAGCGCATCGTCAAGGTCGGGGGCAAGGAGGTAAAGCTGTCGCCCAAGGAATACGACATTCTGCGCATTCTCGTGCAGTATGCGGGCAAGGTTCTCACGCACCAGTTCCTGCTGAAGCAGGTGTGGAACGATTCGACCGACGTGCAGTATCTGCGGGTCTATGTCCGGCAGTTGCGGCAGAAGATCGAGAAGACGCCGGACCAGCCGCGCTACATCACCACCGAGACCGGCGTCGGCTACCGCCTGCGCGAGGTCGAATGAGCGTTGCCTGGCCTGATTAGCCGACAGCTTCCGGCAGCCGGTTCGCGGTCGTCGATGTGCGCAGGGCGGCGACGCAGCCAATGATGCCGAGCGGCACGAAGGCGAGGAACAGCCAGGTTGCCACATCAGCCGCCGCGTCCCGGTTCAGGCCTTGCGAGAAGCCGCTGGCATTGGCGACGATGCCGGCAAGGGCGGCACCCACCGCATAGCCGATGCGCTGCATGGTCGGCACCGCGGCCGAGGCGATGGTCTGCTCATCTTCCGGCGCGGAGGCCACGATGACGCGCGTCAGGAACGGCCAGGCAACGCCGAAGCCGCCACCCTGCAAAAGGGCGCATACCAGGATCAGCGGGATCGAGCCTGCCGGGATGGTGTAGGCGAAACCAGCCAGGCCGGTGGCGATCATCAGGGCGCCGATGACGATGATCAATCTCTCACGCTCCTGTGGCGCGTTGGCGACAAGGATCGACAGGATCGACCAGGCGATCGATTCGGCGGCGATGATGTAGCCGGTGGTCAGGAGCGGAACGTGGTGCAGCGTGGTCAGAAGCAGCGGGCCGTAAATGGCAAAGGAACAGGTCGCCACCGAGAAGGCGGCGACCATGGTCATGCCGCTGCCGACCGGCGTGCGCCACGAGAACAGCTGCGAGGGGAAAAGCCGAGATTTCGGCTTCAGCGCATCGATACGGAAGAACAGCACAAGGCCGATCAGGCCGAGCACCATCAGCAGCGACGAGCGCAGAAGGGCGATATCGACCCCCGCCGAGGCGATCAGCACGACGGCGACGGCAAGGCAGCCAAGCGCTATGAGCGGGAAGGGTGGTGCCTTGCCCGCGCCGGCACTCGGCCTCGTCGCTTCCGGCGTGTCGAGCACGACGAAGCTCGCCAGCGCCATCGCCGCACCGCCGAACACGAAGATGCCGAACGCCCAGCGCCATGACAGAAGCTCTGTCATGATCGCGCCAAGCATCGGCCCGCTGAAGGCGGCGACGCCCCAGATCGCCGACATGATACCGAAAAGCTGCGGCCAGATGGCCCGCGGAAACAGGCGCTCCACCGAGACGAAAGCCAGCGACACCAGCGCGCCGCCGCCCAGGCCCTCGATCAGGCGCCCGGCCAGGAACAATTGCATCGAGGGCGCGGTGGCGCAGATCAGCGCGCCGGCCGCGTAAAGCAGCGCCGCGACCACCATGTTGGTGCGCAGCGCCACATAGCTGACCAGCCGTCCGGCCGCGGCACCGGCGACGATGGCGCCCAGTTCATAGATCGCCAGCGACCAGCCGACGAGCTGCACGCCCGCCAGTTCGCCGATCATGGCGGGCATGACGGTCGCCACCATCGTCTCGTTGGTGGCGTGCAGCAGGATGCCGAGGCTGATGAAGCAGAAGCGCGCGAGGTCGCCGCTCGCCCACAATGCGCGCCAGTCGACCCTGTTTGTGCTGATGTCGGTCACTTCGGTCCCTCGAATTTCATATCCCGATGCAAACGCATGGCGCCAGGAGCCGGCTCGGGGGTCCGGCAGGACCATGGTCGGATGGGTTTGTAGAACCTCAACCAAGCTTGAGCTCAAGCGATTTTTTGGACATGTTCGTGGATGCCCGCATCCCTGGCCGGCCGGCATCGCCGGCCAATCAGTTCTCCGTGCTGCGCAGCTGGAACTGGCTGACACCGATGGCGAAATTGATGCCGGTCTGGGTCTGCAGGCTGAGCGGCTGCAAGGTGAAGGACTGCGAGGAGCCGCCAACCAGCAGATTGGCCCCGGCGCCGACGGTTGCCGTCACCTCGGCGCTGGCGCCGACATAGTCGCCGGCCAATGCGCCCGGCGCGTAGATGTTCTTCAGCGGCGTCAGCACCAGCCATCGCATCACCGCCTGCTTGGTCGTGCCGATGTCGAGGCCGTATTTGTTGACCGCGCCGAAATAGGCTTCCGGCGCGAAAGTCTTGTCGGCAGGGGTGAAGGTGCAGCTCAGATCCTTGCTCGAGCCGAAGATGAAGCCGGTGCCGCCCGATATGGCGCATTCAAGTGTGCCGAGCTCGATGCCCTGGTCCTGTGCCTGGGCCAAGGCGGGGCTGGCAATGGCAACGATGGCAGCAAGGATCATTTTGCGTGTCATGGGCCCCTCGTGCATTCGCTGCAGCCATCTTTGAGGAGCAGATGACACTGCTTCGCGAGCGAAGGATGCCAGGTCAGTGCACGGGGTCCGGTCGGTGATCGTCGGGCTTTGGCCGGCAACCGTCTATGGCGGGATGTATCGTCCACTGGTTCTGAGGCTCCTGCTGGGATGCGACGGTCAATGGCGATCCTGCCGTCTCAACGGCTTCACACCAGCGCGCGGGGCTGCCGTCGGGAACCGGGGATTCGTTCCAGCTGCCGTTCCAGGTGCCGATCTTCTGACAGTGCTTGATGGGATGGATTTCGTTCCAGCCGTCATGTGCCGAATCGTAGACCCACGTTCCCTTGACGAACAGGATGTCCGCGCCGCGGCGCGTCGGATCGTTGACGTGAAGATCGCCGAGATTCTCGTCGAGATCCGTCGGATTGGCTGTGTCGAGCAGGCCGACTATGCCGCCTATGATGACGATGACCGCCGCGATGAGCGACAGGACCGCGCAGGCGATCCAGCCGAAGAAGGGAATGGCGCAAGCAACCGCGGCGGCCGTGGCGACTGGAATTGCGGCAAGGCAGGCTATCATGAGGTCGTAGACGCCGGCGCCTTCGAACTCGCAATGCAGCACCGCGGTCGGGTCGTCATTGGCCCATTGGCGCGCTTCCTGACCTTTCCAGTCGAGGCCCGCGCCCTGGATCGCAGGCGTGTTGGCGATCAGGCGTCCAAACGGCGCTATCTTTTCGGCCGTTGCCTGGTTGGTGAATTCGACGACATTGGCCGGCACCAGATTGAGACTGTAGTCGGTGTCGAACCGGTCCAGTCCCGACTTCTCCTCCGGCGGATCGACCTTGAGCAGCCAGCCCACCGCGCATTCGTCGCCACCGAGACAGATCAGCCGGTCGTACAGCCACCAGCGGCAATAGGCCAATATGGCCGCAAGCGCCACCAGCATGGCGGCCGGTCCGGGAAGGGCGCCCACAAGGATGAGCGGCAAAGCGACCACGGCCGCCGCAATGATCATCTGCCCGTATTGTTTGCCGTGGTGATTTCCGACCGATACGCATTTGGTGTAGTGCCGATAAGCCATGGCGACCCCCTATCGCTCGACATAGAGCGTCACGCCGCCGGCGAGGCCGCGGGCCGAGAAAGCATGAACGTTGATTGCCTTACGGCCGGTGAAACCGGCTGGCGGTTCAATATTGACAGTGACGGGGATTTCCTCACCCGGGGCAAGGTCCGCTTGTGCGGGCTCGAACGTGACAAGCCAGCCGGCGGGCAAAGGATGCGATTGACGGGTGTGGCCGACAGGCACTGCCGCGATGGTGCCGGGGAAGGTGCGCAAGGGCCGGCGACGCGGCCTCGGGCGAGGGCGCGGCTCACAGACCGGCAATTCAGGAAGGGAATAGGCATCGGCCTCGAGACGAAATCCCATCCTCTCCCGCTCGCCATTGCGCAGGCGAAATTCAAATCTTGCGGGCGAATGGGCGACACCGACGGTGGTGTTGTCCTGGCCTAGGTTGTTGTTCGGGTTCGCATCGTCGAGCCAGTCGAGCAGGACCTGGATGCAATAGTGACCAGGCGCTGCCGGAGTTCGCCATTTGACCGACGCGAAAGCCGGATGGTTGGCCCCGCCCTTGACGCCGAGATCGGTCCTGGTCTCATCGATCCAATGCGACACCGTGCCGATGCCGAAACTCAGATAGGAGAATTTCACCGGCAGATCGACGACCGGGGCCTCGGTCGAGTTGTTCCAGATACGGGCGACGATTTCATATTCGGTGTCGGGCGCCAGCATATGTGGTGCGACAGGATTGCCGCCGCTTCGGATCTCGATGTCGGGGTTGTCCCATGTGACGGCGAGGCCCTGGCCCATCAAATAATACTGCGCGTAGATCAGGGGATCCGGGCGTTTATAGGCGGGGTCGCTGATCTTGACGCAACGTTGCGGCCCGCTTCGGTCCAACCGATCGGGGAGCTTCATTCTTTCGCAGAGCAATCTGGCGAGGGCGCAGATCCGGGCAGCGATCTGGCGCAGGTTCGATGGCCACTCGGTGAACGCGTCGGCGAGCGCGTTCAGGAAATCCAGTACTTTGGGGAGCGGGTTCATGGCCAGTCCGCGGCCATTTCGTCAACGTCGCTGTCGACGCATGAAAAACCAGACAGCGGCAATCAAGAATGGTGCGAGTATCAGAAGAAGTTCGAAGGATCCCGACCCGCCATCGGGCGAAAATCCGAATAACTGCTCGATGAAATCCATCACGGCCTCCGGCAGCTGCAACAAAATTGCATTCGACGATGTCTTTACATCTGCCGGAGCTCGCGCGCATTTTCGCGCAGAGCCAGCAACATTTCCGGTTGGTAGCACAGAACGAGCAAGTCTTCCATCGGCAATAATTTCGATCTGCTAGCTTGGCCTGGTCACAGCAGTTCGCAAATGCAAAGCGCGCGGCGGAACCAAGTCCACCGCGCGCTATTTTGATCATCGCGCGGTTGCCGTCCGTGCCGAGAAGATCAACGTGCCGTTACTTGAGAGAGTGGATCAGCTCAAGCGAGGTCACGGCAACGGCCAGGTTGACGCCGGTCTGCGCCTGGACGCTGAGCGGCTCCAGCATGAAGGCGCTGTCGAAGCCGCCGACCAGCAGATTGGCGCCGCCGCCGGTCACGACGCTCGCCTCGGCATTGACGCCGTAATAGCTGCCGGCAAGATCACCCGCGTCGCGGTCACGGGTCGCGGCAAACACGGCCCAGGCGAGTTGGCCCTGGTGCGTCCGGCCAACATCGACGCCGAGCTTGGAGATGACGCCGGTGTAAATCTCGGCCGGACCGTGATGATAGGGGCGGAAGACACAGGACACGCCCTTGTTGGATGTCACGATGTAGCCGGTGCCGCCGTCGATGGTGCAGTCGAGCGTGCCGAGCTGCAATCTGCCGGCGCTTGCCGGTGCAACAGCGAACATGGTCGTGGCGAGCGCAGCGGCGCAGACGAGTTTCTTGGTCATGGGAGGTCCTTTCGCAAAACGCTTCAAAGTAACGGCTGGGTGGCCAGACCGTTCCGCTGAAACCTTGGCGCGAACAAGGCAGGCGATCACGGCTTGCAGCGGGGTCAGCGCGCGGTTGCCGGATTGATGGCGATCTGCGGCGATACGTGTCCTTTCGGACACGCATCCGACGCGTGTGGGCTTGGCCGGCCTTGCCTGATCTCAGCTGACGCGGGCGAGGCCATCCTTGGCCGGCTGGTAGGTGGGATCGAGCCGAACGGCTTCGCGGTAGGACTTGGCCGCCTTGGCCTTGTCGCCGCGCCGCTCGTAGATCAGCGCCTGGTTGGACCAGGCCTCGGCGTTCTTGCCGTCGAGCTTGATGGCCATGTTGAAATCGGAGAAGGCATTGTCCTCGTCATTGGTGGCGAGGTAGGAAAGGCCGCGGCCATTATACGGCTCGGCGGCGTCCGGGGCCAGCGAGATGGCGGTCGAGAAATCCTCGATAGCGAATTTGTGCTGGCCCTGGCTCTGATAGATCAGGCCCCGATTGTG
Organism: Mesorhizobium sp. B1-1-6; assembly: GCF_006443035.1. Classification (NCBI taxonomy): domain Bacteria; kingdom Pseudomonadati; phylum Pseudomonadota; class Alphaproteobacteria; order Hyphomicrobiales; family Phyllobacteriaceae; genus Mesorhizobium; species Mesorhizobium sp. B1-1-6. The sequence goes on from NZ_VFWR01000016.1 coordinate 53,197, forward strand.
ATAGGCGCGGGCATCGGTCGTGTCGAGCTGGATCGCCTTCTGGAAATCGTTGAAGGCTTCCTGGGTGCGGCCGGCCTTCCGGTAGAGATTGCCGCGGCCGATATAGGCGGCATCGTAGTTGCCGTTGATCTGGATCGAGCGGTTGTAGTCCGCCAGCGCTGCTTCCTGATTGCCGAGGAAGCGCTGGATGAGCGCACGGTTCGAATAGGCCTGGTAGAAATTCGGGTTAAGCTGGATGGCCTGGTTGAAATCCTTGAGCGCCGCCTGGTACTGGCCGCCCCGGCCATAGGCCGAGCCGCGCACATTGTAGCCTTCAGGATCCTGCGGATTGCGCTGAATCACCGCCGACAGCGAGGAGATGTTCTCGCTCGACCCTTGCGCCTTGTCGATGTTGTTGAACTCGCCGGTCGGGCCCGAGGTCTGGCAGCCGGCAAGCATCAATCCGGAAAGCAGGGCTGTCGCCAGGGCAAAGCCACGAAATATGGTTTTGCTCTCCACGCTGATTGCGTTCATGTCTGCCCTGTCCTCACTTGCCGCGTCATTCAGGTCCGGATCCCCCCTCCGGGCCGGGTCACATCAAAATAAAAAGGTGGCGGCGATTCCGCATCGCGCCACCCCTGGTATCCTTCGAAAAGGACGAAATATAGGCGTTAATCAGCGCGGCGGACGCGCTGCACCGGCGGCACCGCCGGCAGCCACCGGACGCGGCGTCATCGGCAGCAGACCTTCGCGCTGTGCACGCTTGCGGGCCAGCTTGCGGGCTCGGCGCACGGCTTCGGCCTTTTCACGGGCGCGCTTCTCGGAAGGCTTCTCGTAGTGACCGCGCATCTTCATTTCGCGGAAGATGCCTTCGCGCTGCATCTTCTTCTTGAGAGCGCGAAGCGCCTGATCAACATTGTTGTCGCGGACGAGTACCTGCACGGGCAATCCTGTCTTTCGGGTTTGATATCAACAGGCAAGCGGCCATAGCCACTAGCCTCCGCGGCGATTTACACCACGAATTGTGGCGGCTGATAGCAGAATCACGCCGCGCTGTCCACAGCCGAAATGAACGGAGGCGGCCAATTCGCCCAGCGGGCGCTCGCAAGATAGGCAGCCAACTACGCGGTAGCCAGATGCAACCGCTCAAAATCCTCGAAGAATTCGCCATAGTCGCAGGTTATCTCTTCGCCCGCCGCTATGTCGCGGGTCGCAGTTGCCCCGCCATATTGCGAAAAGTCCGTGTTCGGCGTCGCCGAATGGTTCATGAAGCGGCCATTGTCGACCTCATAGACCACGAAGCCGGGCCGGTCGGGACTGGGATAGGCGTAGCGGTCGAGCAGTTCCCTGAGATGCGAGGGTGCCGCCTGGTATTTTTCCAGCGGGATCAGCCGGTCGAAATCCGGGTCGAGCCGCCAGATCGAGGCGCCTTTCCTGATCGGCTCGGCGGCGAACACGCCGACGCCCTCGATTGCGCTTTGGGCGACATAGGTTTTGATCAGCAGCATGGTTCCGGCCCGTTTCCAAGGAGAGAACGGAATCGTCAATTCGAGCCCAAATGCAAGCCCGGATTGCGACATCGCGGCCCGCGTTGATCCGCATGCCGGCGCCGAAACCGCTCACGTCCGGTTGATCGACACGCCGCCGTCGGCGAACAGTGCGGTTCCGGTGGTGAAGCTCGACGCCTCGGAGGCAAGATAAAGCGCCGAGCGGGCGATCTCTTCCGGCCGGGCCATCCGCTTCAAGGCATGGATGCCTTCGACGAACGTGCGGGCCTCGGGCGTGGTTGTGGTCGCGCCGGGCGTGTCTGTGCCGCCTGGCAGCAGTGCGTTGACGCGCAACCCCTTCGGCCCGTACTCGGCGGCCAGCACTTGCGTCAGGCCGATCAGGCCGGCCTTGGCCGCGGCGTAGGCCGCCATGCCTGGCATGCCGGCGGTATAGCCGACGAAGCTGGAGGTGAAGACCAGCGATCCGCCGCCACGCTCCAGCATCGCCGGTATCTGATGCCTGGCGGCCAGATAGGCGCTGGTCAGATTGGTATCCATCGTGTCGTGCCACGACGCCGGCGGCAGGTCCGGCAGCGGCGCCATCATGCCGACAGCGCCGGCATTGTTGAATGCAATGTCGAGACCACCGAAGCTGCCGGTGGCAAGATCGACCACCGCCTTCGCATAGGCTTCGTCCCTGACGTCGCCGGCAAGAGCGAGCGCAGTGCCGCCGGTTTCCACGATCTCCTCGACAAGCCTATCGAGCTCGGCCTGACGGCGCGCGGCGGCGACGACTTTGGCTCCTTCCTCGGCAAAGAGCTTTGCAGTGGCGCGGCCGATGCCGGAACTGGCGCCAGTGACGATGGCGATCTTGTTGGCGAGTGCGAGCATGTTTCTGTCATCCTTCCGCTAAGCCGGCCTTGCCGGCGGTCGGATGCGTCGTCGCAAATGAGCATGGCCGCAGCCACCCGAAAGCTGCGAACCCGCCGATTTTCCCTGGCCTCGCACGCCGCGGCCGGTTGCGGCGCAAAACGGCAAGAGCCGTCGCAAACAGCGCAAGGGTGGCAGCGCTGTTTCGCTAGTGATACACCTCGCGCGCCGGGGGAAATTGCTAGCCCGGCCGCAAATCCGCGAGACTTTGGCGCGAGGCTGGAACGTGAAGAAATACTCTGTATTCGCCATCGCGCGTGAGGCCATGCGCGGCCACAAGGGCTGGGAGGAGCAATGGTCCTCGCCGGAGCCGAGGAAGGAATACGACGTCGTCATCGTGGGCGCCGGCGGCCATGGCCTGGCTACCGCCTATTATCTCGCCACCGTGCACGGCATCACCAATGTCGCGGTGCTGGAGAAGGGCTGGCTCGGTGGCGGCAATACCGGCCGCAACACCACCATCATCCGCTCCAACTACCTCTATGACGAGAGCGCCGGCATCTACGACCATGCGCTGAAATTGTGGGACGGGCTCAGCCAGGAGCTCAATTACAACGTCATGTATTCGGCGCGCGGCGTCATGATGCTGGCGCACAATGTGCACGACATCCAGGTGCTGAAGCGCCATGTCCACGCCAACCGGCTGAACGGCATCGACAATGAATGGCTCACACCCGAGCAGGCGAAGGAATTCTGCCCGCCGCTCAATATTTCCAGGGATGCGCGCTACCCGGTCGTCGGTGCCGCCTTGCAGCGGCGCGGCGGCACGGCGCGCCATGACGCGGTCGCCTGGGGGTATGCGCGCGGCGCCTCGGCGCGGGGCGTGCACATCATCCAGAATTGCGAGGTCACCGGCGTCAAGCGGGCGGCCAATGGCGCGGTGACCGGTGTCGAGACGACGCGCGGCTTCATCGGCGCCAAGAAGGTCGGCGTGGTCGCGGCCGGCCATTCCTCGGTCATCATGAACATGGCCGGCGTGCGCATGCCGCTGGAAAGCTATCCGCTGCAGGCGCTGGTGTCGGAGCCGGTCAAGCCTGTCGTTCCCTGCGTGGTGATGTCGAACACGGTGCATGCCTATATCTCGCAGTCCGACAAGGGCGAACTGGTGATCGGCGCCGGCACCGACCAGTACGTCTCCTACTCGCAGACCGGCGGCCTGCACATATTACAGCATACGCTGGACGCAATCTGCGAGATGTTCCCGATCTTCACGCGCATGAAGATGCTGCGCTCCTGGGGCGGCATCGTCGACGTCACGCCCGACCGCTCGCCGATCCTGGCCAAGACGCCGGTGCCCGGCCTCTACGTCAATTGCGGCTGGGGCACGGGCGGCTTCAAGGCGACACCCGGCTCCGGCCATGTCTTTGCCCACACCATCGCCAGGGACGATCCGCATCCGATCAACGCGCCCTTCACCATCGAGCGGTTCCGCACCGGCCGGTTGATCGACGAGGCGGCGGCGGCGGCGGTGGCGCATTGACGATGACTGAGCTGTAGGAACGAAAACATGCTTCTCATCCGCTGCCCCTATTGCGAGGAAGAGCGTCCGGAACTTGAGTTCCGCAACGCCGGCGAGGCGCATATCGCGCGCTCGGCCAACATGTCAGGCGAGAGCGACGAGGATTTCGAAAAATTCTTCTTCATCCGCTCGAATCCCAAAGGCATCATCTATGAGCGCTGGCGACACATGCATGGCTGTGCGCGCTTCTTCAACGCCGTGCGCGACACCGTCACCGACAAGTTCGTCATGACCTACAAGGCCGGCGAGCCGAAGCCTTCCAAGCTGCCCAAAAACTCCAGCGAAGTGGTTGCCAAATGAGCGGCGCGTTCCGCATACCGAGCGCCGGCCGCCTGAGCCAGGCCAAGACCGCCCGCTTCAGCTTCGACGGTCAGTCTTTCATCGGCATCGAAGGCGATACGCTGGCTTCGGCGCTGCTGGCCAACGGCGTGCACCTGGTCGGCCGCTCGTTCAAATATCACCGGCCGCGGGGCGTGCTGTCGGCCGGCGCGGAGGAGCCCAACGCGCTGGTGCAGATCGTGCGCGACGACGCGCGCAAAACGCCGAATGTTCGCGCGACCGTGCAGGAACTCTATGACGGACTCGCCGCCAACTCGCAGAACCGCTGGCCGTCGCTGTCCTTCGACGTCAGCGCGGTCAACGATCTGGCGTCGCCGCTGTTTTCGGCCGGCTTTTACTACAAGACCTTCATGTGGCCGAAGGCGGCCTGGAAGAGCCTCTACGAACCCAAGATCCGGGAAGCCGCCGGGCTTGGCGTGTCCCCCGACAGGCCGGACCCCGACCATTATTCGTCGCGTTACGCTCATTGCGACGTGCTGGTGCTGGGCGGCGGTGCGGCCGGCATCGCGGCTGCATTGGCAGCGGCTGAAATCGGCGTGCGGGTCATTCTGGCCGATGAGCAGGCCGAATTCGGCGGCAGCCTGCGCTTCGAGAGCGGCGCGAAAATCGACGGCCAGGGCGGCTTTGCCTGGGCGCAGGCGGCGATCGCCAGGCTGAAAGGCATGGACAATGTCCGCGTGCTGTCGCGCACGACCGCGTTCGGCTATTACGCACAGAACTTCGTCGGCCTGGTCGAACGGGTCAGCGACCATCTGCAAAATCCCGGCCACGACCTGCCGCGCGAGCGGCTGTGGCAGGTGCGCGCCAGGCGCGTGGTGCTGGCGTCCGGGGCCATCGAGCGCCACATGGTGTTCGCCAACAACGACCGGCCGGGCATCATGCTGGCCTCGGCCGCGCGCACCTATCTCAATCACCATGGCGTCGCGGTCGGAAAAAACGTCGGCGTCTACACCGCCAATGATTCCGCTTACGCGGCGGCGATCGACCTGAAGAAGGCCGGCGTCAACATCGCGGCTATCGTCGATCTGCGCGACAATCCGACCGGGCCGGTGATCGATGAAGCAAGGACGCTCGGCATCGAGATCAATTTCGGTCGCGCGGTGATCCGCGCCGGCGGCAAGCTGCGCGTCTCGTCGATGACGGTGCAGCCGAAGAATGGTGGCGGCGAGCGCACCATTGCGGTCGATGCGATCCTGATGTCGGCCGGCTGGACGCCGTCGGTGCACCTGTTCTCGCAGTCGCGCGGCAAGGTCGCCTTCAACGACGAAACCAAGCGCTTCGTGCCCGGCACCTATGCGCAGGACTGCGTCTCTGTCGGCGCCTGCAACGGCACGGACGGCCTGTCGGCGACCCTCGACGAGGCCTATGCGGCAGGGGCCAAGGCGGCAAAGGACGCCGGCGCAAAGACTGCCAAGGGTACAAAGCCAAAAGTCGACGCCTCGGAAAGCTGGTCGCGTGGCATGCTGGGCGCCGCCCCCGGCGCCGGTCCGGATACGACGGTGAAGGCCTTCGTCGATTTCCAGAACGACGTCACCGCCAAGGACATCCGCCAGGCGGTGCATGAGGGCATGCGCTCGATCGAGCACGTCAAGCGCTTCACCACCAACGGCATGGCGACCGACCAGGGCAAGACCTCGAACATGCACGGCCTGGCGATTGCCGCCGAGACGCTTGGCAAGCCAATCCCCGAGGTGGGCCTCACCACGTTCCGCGCCCCCTATACGCCGGTGACCTTCGGCGCCATCGTCAGCCATGCGCGCGGTCCGCTGTTCGATCCGACGCGCAAGACGGCGATCCATCCCTGGGCTGAAGCCCAAGGCGCCGTGTTCGAGGATGTCGGGCAGTGGAAGCGCGCCTGGTATTTCCCCAGGGGTGGCGAGGACATGCATGCGGCGGTCGACCGCGAGTGCGTCGCGGTTCGAAACACGGCTGGCCTGTTCGACGCCTCGACGCTCGGCAAGATCGAGGTGGTCGGTCCCGATGCGGCCAAGTTCATGGAACTGCTCTACACCAATCCGTGGGAAAAGCTGGAGCCCGGCCGCTGCCGCTACGGCATCATGCTGCGCGAGGATGGCTTCATCTATGATGACGGCGTCGTCGGCAGGCTGGCGCCCGACCGGTTCCATGTGACGACGACGACCGGCGGCGCGCCGCGCGTCATGAACCACATGGAGGACTATCTCCAGACCGAGTTCCCGCATCTCAATGTCTGGCTGACCTCGATCACCGAGCAATGGGCTGTCATCGCCGTGCAGGGGCCGAAGTCTCGCGACATCATCGCGCCGCTGGTCGAAGGCATCGACATGTCGGACGAGGCGCTGCCGCACATGTCGGTACGCGAGGGCAAGATCTGCGGCGTGCCGACAAGGCTGTTCCGCATGTCGTTCACCGGCGAGCGCGGCTTCGAGGTCAATGTGCCGGCCGATTACGGCCAGGCCGTCTGGGAAGCGCTGTGGGCCGAGGGCCAGAAGCATGGCGCCACCGCCTACGGCACCGAGGCGATGCACGTGCTGCGCGCCGAGAAGGGCTACATCATCGTCGGCCAGGACACCGACGGCACGGTGACGCCCAATGATGCCGGCCTCGACTGGGCCGTCGGCAAGAAGAAGGCCGATTTCGTCGGCATTCGCGGCCTGACGCGGCGGGACCTGGTCGCCAAGGGCCGCAAGCAACTGGTCGGCCTCAAGACCAAGGATCCCAAGGTGGTGCTGGAGGAAGGCGCGCAGATCGTGGAGGATCCCAGGCAGGCGATCCCGATGAAGATGATCGGCCATGTCACGTCGAGCTATTGGTCGCAGAATTGCGGCCGCTCGATCGCTCTGGCGCTGGTCGCCGGCGGTCGCGCACGCACGGGCGACACGCTCTACGTGCCGATGCCTGGCGGGACGATCGAAGTGGAGGTTTCCGGCATGGTGTTCTTCGACGAAACGGGAGGCCGCCTCAATGGCTAAGGCAGTCGCGAAAAAGACGGCTTCGGCCGCATCGCCGGCGGCCGAGCGCCGTCCGGCGCTGGCCGGGCGCGCTATCTCCGCCGCCGGCGTCAAGGTAGAGGTGCTGCCGCCGGCCGAACGGATCTCGCTGCGCGCTCCGGAGGCGTCGCTTGCCGCCTTGTCGAAGGCGCTCGGCGTGACCATGCCGAAAAAGCCGAAGACGTCCGTGTCGAAAGGCGGGCGCACCGCGCTGTGGCTTGGGCCGGATGAATGGATGATCATCGACGAGGCCGGCAAAGACCCGCTCGCCGATTGTGCAAAGATTTCCGCCTTGCATTCCGCTGTCGGCATCTCGCATCGCAACGTTGCGATATCGGTCGCCGGTCCGGCCGCGGCCGCGGCAATCAATTCGGGCTGCCCGCAGGATCTGTCGCTCGAAGCCTTCCCGGTGGGTGCCGCCTCGCGTACCATTCTCGGCAAGGCCGAGATCGTTCTGCTGCGCACGGCGCAAGACGCTTTCCGGGTCGAGTGCTGGCGTTCCTTCTCGGATTATGTCTTTACTTTCCTCTCCGAGGGAGCACGCGACGCGGCGGCCTGATCCCGGAACGTTTGCCGCCCGCGCCCATTTGCGGCAACAGGTCGAGGGAGAATGCCGATGCCATCGAAGTCCACGCCGAAGTCGCCCGGGAAAAGCTCGGCCGTGCGCTCCCTGGAGCATGAGCGGCATCACGGCGCCGACGCCGAAGAGGAACTCGAGGAAGGCCTCGAGGATACGTTCCCGGCCAGCGATCCTGTGTCGATCACGGGGACGGCTATCCCCGGCGCCCCCGCAAGGCCGGGCAAAGCCAAGACCGTTCCCGGACGCAAACCGCGCTGATTTCCCCAGCTTCGGTTGAGGAGCCATCTTTCCAAGACGGCGCCAAGTGGGATATTCAAAGCGCTTTGGGAGATCGTAAAATGCCGGTAAAAGCCGTCGTCTGGGGCGAGAATGTCCATGAGCAGACCAATGCCGCCGTGCGCGGCCTTTATCCATTGGGCATGCATGGGACCATCGCAGCCGCGCTCAACCAGGATAAGGGCATCGAGGCGACCACCGCCACCTTGCAGGAGCCGGAGCACGGCTTGAGCGAAAGCCGGCTGGCTGCCACCGATGTCCTGCTCTGGTGGGGCCATGCCGCCCATGGCGAGGTCAAGGACGAGATCGTCGAGCGCGTGCAGAAACGGGTCTGGGAAGGCATGGGTCTGATCGTGCTCCATTCCGGACACTATTCGAAGATCTTCAAGCGGCTGATGGGCACGCCTTGTTCGCTGAAATGGCGCGAAGCGGGCGAGCGCGAGCGCGTCTGGGCCATCAACCGCAGCCATCCGATCGCGCAAGGCATCGGCGAGTGCCTGGAGATCGGCGAGACGGAGATGTATGGCGAGCCCTTCGCGGTGCCGGAGCCGCTGGAGACGGTGTTCGTCTCCTGGTACGAAGGCGGCGAAGTCTTCCGGTCGGGGCTGACCTATCAGCGCGGCGCCGGACGGATCTTCTATTTCTCGCCCGGCCACGAGACCTACCCGATCTACCACAATGAAGGCGTGCAGCAGGTGCTGCGCAACGCCGTGCATTGGGCGCACAATCCCGCACCCGCATGGTCCGGCATCATCAATGCGCCGAACGTGCCGACAGACCAGGCCAAGGAGAAGATCGTCCAGAAGGGCCTGCGCCTGCATGCCGACGGCGACAAGGGCCTGAGTTAGGCGTGAGTTGAAGATGCACCGCCTCCTTCTGCTCGGCACCGGTGGCATTGCCGGACATCACGTCGAGGAGTTCGCCAGGATTCCAGGATGCACAATCGTCGCCTGCGTCGACCAGGTGCCGGGCCGCGGTGCGATGTTCGCCGCCGCCAACAAGATCAGCCAGTCTTTCGAGAGCCTGGAAGCGGCGATCGGCTGGGGTGCGTTCGATGCGGCCATCAATGCGACGCCGGATGGCGTGCACAAGGCCACGACGCTGGCGCTGCTTGCCCAGGGGAAACACGTCTTTTGCGAAAAGCCGCTGGCGCCGAACCATGCCGACGCGCTTGCAATGACGGAAGCGGCCGAGGCGGCCGGGGTCGTCAACATGGTCAACCTGACCTACCGCAACTCGGCGGCGATCGAGGAAGCGCGACGCATGGTGCAGGCCGGCGAGATCGGCGCATTGCGCCATGTCGAGGCGAGCTACAAACAGAGCTGGCTGGTCAGCAAGTCATGGGGCGACTGGCGCATCGAGGACAAATGGCTATGGCGCCTGTCCAACCGGCACGGCTCGACGGGCGTGCTCGGCGATGTCGGTATCCACATTCTGGATTTCGCAAGCTATGGCGCCGACCAGGACATCGCCACCCTGCACGCCGACCTGGTGACGTTTCCCAAGGCCGAAGGCGATCGGATCGGCGATTATGTGCTTGATGCCAACGACAGTGTCGCAATGACGGCGCGGTTCAAATGCGGGGCGCTCGCGACGATCGTCGCCAGCCGCTACATGACCGGCCACGCCAACGACCTGTCGCTGGCCATGCATGGCACCAAGGGCGCCATCAAGGTCAAAACAGACGGCAAGGTTTCGCGCCTGTCGGCCTGCCTGGGCGAGGACATCGACCAGCAACGTTGGCGGACACTGGCGCTGCCGGATGTGAAGCGCAACGCGCTGCGTTTCGCCGAAGCGCTCGATAGGGGAAGGAACGGCGATCCATCCTTCCGTCGCGCCGCCGACATGCAGAGGCTGATCGACGCGGCCTTCGAGAGTTCGTCGTCCAGACTGCCGGTCACGATCGCCTGAATCACATCTGGCCGGCTGCACCAGCCAGGCGTGTGTTGCCGCTATCAGAACGCGCTCGGCACGATCCAGGGATTGATGCTGATGCCGAGGCGCGGGCCCTTGCCTTCAGCGGTGGTTTCCGTGACGCCCTTTTTCTCGAGCGAGCCGGTCGATGCGCAATCGAGCTTCACATTGGCCTTGGTGTCGACGCAGGTCGCGGCGGGCACGTGCTTGACCGGGTGGGTCGTGTTGGCGGCAAGGGCCGAGCCCGAAAGTGCCAGCACGGCGGCGAGGGTGAGGAGGGTCTTTTTCATTGTCCGTCTCCGGGTTCGATGGGTGAATTTGTTCTCGTACATGTACGGTATTCCGTACAAATACGCCCACTGATCGCGGAGTTCAAGCCAGAATCGTACGCGTACGGAAATTTTTGTTAACCAAGAAAATCCATCCCGCTTGGCACGTAAACGCGGAGCGGCGATGAAGCGTGGAAACGCAAGGAGATATCGTTCAGCAGTTGACCGGTGTCTCGGTCAGCGGGGGCACGTTCTGCGTGCTGAGGGTGGCAAGGGTGAAATCGCACATCCGTTTCACGAAAGCCTGCGGATCACCGAAAGGGTAGAAGGGGAAGGTGATCAGCAGCGAGATGGTGCCGTGGCCGACCGCCCACAGCATGGTGGCGATGGCGCGCGGATCACCCTGCAACTTCCCCGCGGCGACGCAGGCCTCGACCCTGCTGATCAGCACCTTCATCGCCGGGTTGCTTTCTTCCATGTCCTCGTAGCTCCGGCCTGCCGGCAGCTTGGTCTTTTCGGTCATGAAGACGGTGCGGTATTCATTGGGATTGCCAAGTCCGAACGCGGCGTATTCCGTCATCACTGCTTGCAGCGCCTCGATCGGATCGTCGGAAGGATGCTCCTCGATGCGCCGGGCGAGCGTCTCGAACGCATCTTCGGCCAGCGCGAACAATATGTCCTGCTTGTCGGCGAAATAGGAATAGACCGACATCGGCGCGTAGCCGACGCGCTTGGCCAGCTTGCGGATGGTCAGGCCCTCATAGCCTTCCTCCTGCACGAGCTTGTGCGCGGCCTCCACAAGTTCGGAACGCTGTTCGGCCTTTTGTTTCTCACGGCGTGTCTGGGCGCTCACCGGCAATATCGCCTGCCTCTGCTGGTTGGGGGCCAACTGAATTATATACGCTGTACGGAAACGGACAAGGGCCTCGCTGGTTCCCGTCGCAGGTTCCCAGGCGGCAGGCGTCAGATGGCGCCGACGCCGCCGTCGACGGCCAATGTGTGGCCGGTCATGAAGGAGTTGGCGGGGTCGGCGGCGAACAGGATCACCGTGGTGATCTCATCCACTTCGGCCACCCTCCTCATCGGCACGCCGCGCGTCAGTTCGGCCAAGGCGTCAGCTTCCGGAGCGCCGGAGACGCGCACGAAACCGTCCACCATCGCCGTTCTCGTGTGCGCCGGACAAACAGCGTTGATGCGCAGGCCCTTGCTGGCGTATTCAATTGCCGCCGACCGGGTCAGCCCAACCACGCCGTGCTTGGCGGCGGCATAGATCGAGAGCTTCGGCGCGCCACCCAGTCCTGCGGCGGAGGCGATGTTGACGATGGCGCCGCCCTTGCCGTCAGCCTTGAACTGCCGCTCCATCTGCTGGATCTGGTGTTTCATGGCATAGAAGACGCCGAGCAGATCGATTTCGATCACGCGGCGCGCCTCCTCCGAGGCGACCTGCGGCAAACGCACGAAACTCTGGACGATGCCGGCATTGTTGACCGCGACATCCAGCCGGCCGAATCTTTCGACCGCCAGAGCCACCAGCGCCTGCGACAGCGCCTCGTCGGCGATGTTTCCGGCCAGGACCGCCGTCTCGGCATCGAGCGTTTCGGCAAAGCTCCTCAAGGTTGGTTCATCGAGGTCGGAGAGGACCAGCCGCGCGCTCTCGGCGGCAAAAGCTTTGGCGGCGCCGCGGCCAAGCCCGCCCGCGGCACCCGTGATCAACACCGTTTTTCCGTCGAAGCGGCCCATCGATTATTTCTCGTCGATCAGTTTCGGTCGATCAGTTTCGCGGCGAGGTGCGAAAGCAGTTTCACCGCCTCGCCATAGGTCCTGGCCTTTTCCGGGTTCGAGGCATTGCCGTCCAGCGCGCGCTTGTAGACGCCCTGGCAGATCGCGGCCAGCCGGAAGAAGGAGAAGGCGAGGAAGAACGTCCAGTCGCCGATGCCGGTGAGCCCGCGCCGCCGGCAATAGGTGGCGACATAGTCCTCTTCCGAAGGCAGTCCGAGCGCGGCGCGGTCGATACCGCCCAGGCCGCGAAAGCCCGAGCTATGCGGCAGGCGCCATTGCATGCACTGGTAGGCGATATCGGCAAATGGATGGCCTGATGTGGACAGTTCCCAGTCGAGCACCGCCATCACCGTCGGCCGGTCCGGCGCGAATATCAGATTGTCCAGCCGATAGTCACCATGCACCAGCGAGACACGGCCGTCGTCGGCGGGCCTGTGCGTCTCCAGCCAGTCGATCAGCCGGTCCATGTCGGCAATGGCACCGGTCTCCGAGGCGCGGTACTGACTGGTCCAACGCGCCAGTTGGCGCTCGAAATAGTTGCCCGGCCGGCCGAAATCGCCGAGACCCACGGCCTCGATATCGACGCCGTGCAGGGCGGCGAGCGTGGCGTTCATGGCATCGTAGATGGCGGCGCGCTCGCCATTGTCGCGCGCTTCCGGCAGTGCCGGATTCCAGAAGATGCGGCCGTCGATGAAATCCATGATGTAGAACATGCGGCCGATCGGCGAGTTCTCGGCCGAGAGATGCAGCATCCGCGGCACCGGCACGGCGGTGCCCGAAAGGGCGCTCATCACCCTGAATTCACGGTCGACCTGGTGTGCCGATTTCAGCAACTGCCCCGGCGGCTTGGCGCGCAGCACGTAGCGGCCGCTGGCCGCCGTCAGCAGATAGGTCGGGTTGGATTGGCCGGATTTGAATTTTTCGACGGAGGAAAGTCCGGCAAAACCGGGGATCCGCGCCTCGAGATAGGGCGAAAGCGCTGCCTGGTCGAGCGCGTTCGGGTCGCTCATGCGGTCTCTGGCTGGCGTTCGATCAGGGTCAGCGTCAGCCAGCGGGCGGTGAGCGCCGGTTTCTTCGAGCCCTCGATCTCGATCGTCACGTCATGGGCCGTCTGCACCCAACCTGAGGGCCTGACCTTGACGTCAGCCAGCACGAAACGGGTGCGGATGCGCGCGCCGGTCTTCACCGGCGCCAGGAAGCGCAGCGAATCGAAGCCGTGGTTGACGCCCATCTTGCCGTTTTCCAGCGGCGGCATGGTCTCGAACGTCATTGCCGACAACAGCGACAGCGACAGGAAGCCATGCGCGATGGTGCCGCCGAATGGCGTCTCGCGCTTGGCCCGCTCCGGATCGCAATGAATGAACTGGTGGTCGTCGGTGGCGTCTGCGAACTGGTCGATCATGCGCTGCGTGACCACCCGCCATGGCGAGACGCCCACCTCCTTGCCGACGCTGGCCAGAAGCACATCGAGACTGATCGGTTCCACGCGGATGTCCTCCAGTTTCATCCCCGGCTTCCCCGGCCGGACATGTCATTCCTTGAACAGGGTCAGCCCATGCTGCACCGACTGTCCGCCGTCAATCGGCAGGATGGCGCCGGTGACATAGCTGCCTGCACGGCTGCACAAATAGAGCGTTGCGCCGGCAATGTCATCCGGGGCGCCGATACGGCCGATCGGAACGTGGCTGCCGACATACCTGGCCTGTTCCTCAGTGGCGGTGGCAAACGCCGTCATCCGGCTCTGGAAGGGCCCAGGGGCAAAGGCGTTGACGGTGATGCGGCGGCCGGCGAATTCCAGCGCCAGGGTGCGCGTCAGGTGATGAACGGCCGCTTTGGAGGCGGTGTAGGAGTAGGCGTCGTCGGCCAGCGGCTGCGTGCCCATCACGGAGCCCAGATTGATCACCCGGGCTGGATCCTCGTCGCTGGCGGCGGCTTCGAGCAGCGGCAGCAGTTCGCGGGTCAGGTGGAAGACGGCGGTGACGTTGACGCCGAACACCTTGGCCCAGGCATGATAGGGGAAGCTCTCCAGCGGCGCTCCCCAGGACACGCCGGCATTGTTGACCAGGATATGCAGCCGTTCGGCCCGCGTCTTGACCTCGCCGACCAAGGCGGCAATGCCGGCCTCGCTGGAAACGTCTCCGGCAAAGCCTTCCGCCCGGCCCGGCGCGCCAAACCCGTTCAATTCCTCGGCGACCTTGATGCAGTCCTCGCCCTTGCGCGAGGCGATCATCACCGTTGCGCCGGCCTTGACGAGGCCCGTCGCCGCCATGCGGCCGATGCCGGTCGCCGCGCCCGTGACCAGCGCGGTCTTGCCGGCCACCGAAAAAAGATCGTCGAGATAGCTCATCGAACTCCTGCGCCTTTCATCGGCGGATCGGGGAAAGCGTTCGCGTTGACAAGGCTATCCGAAGTACGGTCATCCTTGCCACTGACAAAATGCCCGGCCTGAATGAAGGGTTAGCAACCGATGACGGAGATGAATCTCGGCATGACGGAGCGGCTGAGGCCGATCCATGCGCGCGTCGCGGCCATGGTGCGCGACGAGATCATGCCGCTCGACAAGGAATTCCTCGGCGAAGTCGGCAAGGCGGGCGACCGCTGGACATACACGCGGCGCCAGACCGAGATCCTCGAAGGGCTGAAGACGACCGCAAGAGAGCGCGGCCTTTGGAATTTCTGGCTGACCGGCTCGGAACGCGGCTACGGTCTTTCCACCGTCGAATACGCCTATCTGGCCGAGGAGATGGGCAAGGCGCATCTCGGCGCCGAGACCTTCAACTGCTCGGCGCCCGACACCGGCAACATGGAGGTGCTGGAGCGCTACGGCTCGGCGGAGCACAAGAACGCCTGGCTGGAGCCGCTTCTCGACGGAAAGATCCGCTCGGCCTATCTGATGACCGAGCCGGACGTAGCCTCGTCGGATGCCACCAACATTTCGATGCGCTGCGAACGGCGCGGCGACGGCTATGTGCTGAACGGCGAGAAATGGTGGGCCTCTGGTGCCGGCGATCCCCGCTGCGCCATCTATATCGTCATGGTGAAGACCTCCGATGGAGAGCCGAAGCACAGGCGGCATTCGATGATCCTCGTGCCGGCGGACACCAAGGGTGTCAGCAAGCTGCGTCCAATGCAGGTCTACGGCGACGACGACGCGCCGCACGGCCACATGCATCTTCGCTTCGACAATGTGCTGGTGCCGGCGTCGAACCTGATCCTCGGCGAGGGCAGGGGTTTCGAGATCGCGCAAGGCCGCCTCGGCCCCGGCCGCATCCATCACTGCATGCGGGCCATCGGCCAGGCCGAGATGGCGCTGGAGCTGCTGTGCCAGCGTTCGGTCCGCCGTGAAGCGTTCGGCCAGCCACTGGCGAAACTCGGCGCCAATTTCGATATCATCGCCGAGTGCCGGATGGAGATCGAGATGGCCCGCCTGCTCTGCCTCAAGGCGGCGTGGATGATCGACCAGGGCGACGCGCGCGCCGCCGCGCCCTGGATCAGTCAGATCAAGGTGGTCGCGCCACGCATGGCTCTGAAGGTCACCGACGAGGCGGTGCAGATGTTCGGCGCGCAAGGCATCAGCCAGGACACGCCGCTGGCGCGCTCGTGGACGCATCTCAGAACGCTGCGCCTCGCCGACGGGCCGGATGCCGTGCATCGCCGCCAGGTGGCGCGGGCTGAATTGAGGAAATACACGCAGGAAAAGGTTTGAGCCGGCCGGCATCTCATCGTCTTGCGTCGACAACCAAGGAGCAGCCACCAATGGCCATACCCTCCGAAATGAAGGCCCTGCTCCTGGTCGGCGACGGCTACACCAGGGCGCCGAGCGGCAGCGTGCTGGAGGCGATGGAGCCCTATCTCAAGCCAGGCAGTATCGCAGTGCCGGCACCTGGGCCGACGCAAGTGCTGATCAAGGTCAGCCTTGCGTCGATCAATCCGTCCGATGTCGCCTTCATCAAGGGCCAGTACGGCCAGCCGCGGCTCAAGGGCCGGCCGGCCGGCTTCGAAGGCGTCGGCGTGGTCGTTGCCGGCGGCGACGAGCCCTATCCCAAGAGCCTCGTCGGCAAGCGCGTTGCCTTCGCCACCGGGCTCTCCAATTGGGGCTCATGGGCCGACTATGCCGTTGCCGAAGCCGCCGCCTGCATTCCGCTCCTCGACACCGTGCGCGACGAGGATGGGGCTGCCATGATCGTCAATCCGCTTACCGCGCTCGCCATGTTCGACATCGTCAGCCGAGAAGGCGAAAGGGCCTTCATCATGACCGCCGGCGCCAGCCAGCTCTGCAAGCTGATCATCGGGCTGGCCAGTGAGGAAGGATTCCGGCCTATCGTCACCGTGCGCCGCGACGAGCAGATCGCGCTGCTGAAGGAAATCGGCGCCGCCCATGTGCTCAACGAGAAGTCGCCCGATTTCGAAGCCTCGCTGCGCGAGGTGATAAAGGCCGAACAGCCGCGCATCTTTCTCGATGCGGTGACCGGGCCACTGGCCTCGGCCATCTTCAACGCCATGCCGAAGCGCTCGCGCTGGATCATCTATGGACGGCTCGATCCCGAGGCCACGATCATCCGCGAACCCGGCCAGCTGATTTTCCAGCACAAGCACATAGAGGGCTTCTGGCTGAGCGAATGGATGCGGCAGCATAAGGATCGCCGCGGTCCTGCGATCCTCGAGGCGCAGAAGCGCTTTTCCGACGGGCGCTGGACGACCGACGTGACGGCTGTGGTGCCGCTGGCCGAGGCGATGGCGCGCGTGCCGGCGGAACTGGCCAGGCCCAATGGCAAGGTGTTCATTCGGCCGTAAAGCAGGGGGTGTGCGGTTGAGCTGCATTCCGGTTCATCGAGAGCACAGCTGCTATAACCTTCGAGGGCCGGAAAGAGGGTGGTTTGTTGGCTGCGATCGTTCAATGTCATCGGCGGCCACGCCGTTCGATCCCCCTATGCCACCCCGCTTTGTCCGTGATATGCCGCCGCCAATGAACGCTGGGACAGTGCCGGACCGGGCCTGTTCCGGATTGGTGTGGGGTGCTTGGTGAGGATTTCCAAACCGGTTTTCGACCGCCTGGGGCTTGGCCTGTGGATCGGGGCATTCGCGGTCGTGCTTGGCCTGGTCCTGTGGTCGCCCGATGCGCGCACCGTATTGCACGCCTACAGATATGGCAGTGTGGAGTTTCTCGCCGGCCGGCCGCTCTACGACCTCGAGTCCGAGATGGGATACCTTTACACGCCCGCCTTCGCCGCGCTCTATATTCCGTTCTTGAATCTGGGACCGCATCTTGGCGGGCTGGTCTGGCATGCCCTCGGTTTCGCCGTTCTCACCCTTGCCGCGGCGCGGCAGGTGCGCAAGCTGGGCGGACAGGAGCAGACCTGGCTGCTTTCCTTCGGCCTCTTTCTCGCTTTGCCGATGACACTGGGCGCCATTCGCAACGGCCAGGCGACAATCCTGCTGACCGGCGCCTGCTGGCTCTTGACCCTGTCGGCACTGGAAGGACGGCGTGCGGAGACCTTTTTCTGGGCCTCGCTTGCTATAACGGCCAAGCCGACCGCGATCATCATGCTGCTGTTGGTGGGGGCGTTGCGCCCGCGGCTGATACCGGTGCTGGTGCTCGCGGTGCTGTTCGTGCTCGCCATCCCCTACGCTTTCGCTCCCGCCGGCTACCTGAACGAGCAGTATGGCGATTTCGCCCGCATGCTGACGTCGATGGCCGTCGACAAGACCAGCCATTTTGTTCCTACCGATTTCACCGCGCCCTTTATCGAGATGGGGCTGCCCGTTCCGGATTCGGCTGCCACGGCGGTGCGCGTCGTGATCGGCCTGCTGACGCTCTCGATCGTGCTCTGGTTCGACCGCAAGCTCGAACAAGGAGCGGCCGGACTCGCGATCTTCCTGGCGGCCGCCTTCTACATGTGCGTCTTCAACCCGCGCGTCGAGCCCAACACCTATGCGATGATCGCGGTACCCGCCGGCCTTGCCATTGCCCTGTTGTGGCGCGAAGAAAAAGGTGGCGTCCTGGCCTGCGTGCTGTCCATGACTTTATTCCTGACAGGTTTGACCGGTGTCGAGCGCCACATGCATGACTTTCTCTATCCCTGGTTTCGGCCGATCACGGTCACTTTCATCGCCTGCTTCCTGATATGGTGGTTCTGGGCCAAGGCGCGACAAAAATTGGTGAATGTGGAGCCTGTCGCCCATGGCTGAGATGCGCCCGAGACTCGATATCGTGGCGCCGTTCTTCAACGAGGCGCAATCGGCGACGGCTTTCGCGGCATTGCTCGACGCGCTCGAGGCGGCGGTGTCGAGCCGCTTCGGCATGCAAGTCCACAAGATCCTGGTCGACGACGGCAGCCGGGACGATAGCGCCGGGCGGTTTTCGCATGCGCTT
Organism: Mesorhizobium sp. B1-1-6; assembly: GCF_006443035.1. Classification (NCBI taxonomy): domain Bacteria; kingdom Pseudomonadati; phylum Pseudomonadota; class Alphaproteobacteria; order Hyphomicrobiales; family Phyllobacteriaceae; genus Mesorhizobium; species Mesorhizobium sp. B1-1-6. The sequence goes on from NZ_VFWR01000016.1 coordinate 71,611, forward strand.
TCGGGATCCTGGGAAATCGTGCGCCTCAGCCGCAATTTCGGCAAGGAGGTCGCCGTGCTCGCCGGCCTCGACCACTCGCGGGGCGACATGGTGCTTGTCATGGACGCGGATCTGCAGCACTCCCTGGAGACCAGCCTGAAGATGATCGTCGAGCTGGCTGAGAATCCGGACGTCGACGTCGTCTACGCGCAGAACGACCGGCGCGGGGCAAGCTGGCGGCGCAGCCAGTTGGCGAAACTGTTCTACAGCCTGATCAACAGCAGCCAGCGGTTCGATATTCCCGAGAATGCAGGCGACTTTCGCGTCATGCGCGGCACCGTGGCGCGCGCATTGACCAGCCTGCGCGACAAAAGGCGCTTCAACAAGGGCCTGTTCGCCTGGGCCGGCTTCCGCCAGAAGGCCATATCCTATTCGCCGGAAAACCGCGCCAGCGGCAAGTCGAAATGGAGCCGGCTCAACCTGATCGCCTTTTCGCTAGAGGGGTTTACGTCCTTTTCGGTGATTCCGCTGCGCCTGATCAGCCTCAGCGGACTGCTTGCGGCGTTTGGCGGCGCGGTCTACGGCGCGAAAGTGCTCTTCGAGGTGCTGTTCTACGGCATTGCCGTTCCAGGCTATCCGAGCCTGCTGGTCGCCGTGGTGCTGCTCGGCGGCCTCAACCTGACACTTCTCGGGCTGATCGGTGAATATGTCTGGGTCACCCTCAGCGAAAGCAAGGATCGCCCGGTCTACATCGTGCGCGATATCGTGCGCAGCGATGTTCCCGCCAGGTCGGCGCCGGGCGTTTCCGGGGCATGATGCGCGGCATCCGCCTGATCGCCGACGATTACGGCCTGGCGCCCGGCGTCTCGGCGGCGATCCTCGACCTGCTCGATCGCGGGCGGCTAACGGGCACCGGTTGCATGACCGGTTTCGCGGAATGGCCGGGGGAGGCGGAACGCATCAAGCCGCTGTGCGGCCGGGTCGCCGTCGGCCTGCATCTGACCTTGACGGACCAGCCGGCCGTGACCGGCCCGTCGAGCCTGGCGCCGGAAGGCCGGCTGCCGCCGCTCCGCTCGCTGGCATTGCCGATCCTGCGCGGCAGCATCGAGACCTGCGACGTCCATGCCGAGCTCGACGCCCAATTTGGCCGCTTCGTCGAGGCGCTCGGACACCGGCCCGATTTCATCGACGGCCACCAGCATGTGCATTTCCTGCCTGTCGTGCGCAAATGGCTGCGGGGGCGTTTCGCCGGAGATGCCGGCAGACCGTGGCTGCGCGGCGCGCCGGCACTGGCCGGCAGCGGAGCGGCGGCATCGAAAATTGCGGCGATCGCCGCCCTGGCAACTGGTTTCAACCGATCCATGCGGCGCGCCGGCTTCACCGTGAGGGCGCCGCTCGCCGGCATCTATGACTGGCGGCAGCCGGAAAAGTTCGCGCCCGCCCTGCAAACCGCCGTTGAAAGCCTGCCGGAAGAGGGACTGTTCATGTGCCATCCCGGGCATGTCGACGAGACGTTGCGTGCACGCGACCCGATGCAAGATGTGCGCGAAGTCGAATTCGCGGTTCTCGCCTCCGATCATTTCGGCGCAAACCTGGCTCGCGCGCGTGTCGGCATCATGGACGGCACAGCATGAGTGCCGATCAGTCCCGGCGTTCGACCGGCAACAAGATTATCCGCTTCGCCATTGTCGGCCTGGTGAACACGGCCATCGACCTTGCCGGTTTCTTTCTGCTGCTCAAGCTGCACGTGCCGCCGCTGCCCGCCAACGTTGCGTCCTGGTTCATTGCCGTCACCTTCTCCTTCGCGGCCAACGGCTTCTGGTCGTTCGAGCGCGATCCGGCCATCCGGCTGCATCATGCCTTTCTTCGCTTCGCCTCGCTCGGCGCGCTGATTTCGCTTGGTGTCTCCAGCCTTGCGATCGCGCTGTTCGCCGGCGTCGTCGGCGTGTGGCCGGCAAAGATCGGCGGGGTGGTTGTGGCGGCGGTGCTGAATTTCCTCGCCGCGCGCTGGTCGATCGAGGGCCGTCTCTTGAAATAGCAGGCTGTTTCCCCACGAAAATTCCGGACCCGCTACACGGTCTCCTGGAATTTCCCTATTCAGCCGGCTCCACATCGGTGTAGGCGGCTTCCTCGAGTTCGCGCTTCAGCCGCGCCTCCTCGTGGGTCTTCGGCGTGACGAAGCGGCCGAGCAAGAGATAGGCGACGGGGGTCAGGAACAGCGTCGAGACGGTGGCCAGCCCCAGTCCGCCGACGATCACCCAGCCGAGCGCGATACGGGCCTCGGCGCCGGCGCCCGCCGCCAGCACCAGCGGCACGCCGCCGAGCACGGTGCAGATCATTGTCATCATCACCGGGCGCAAGCGAATGGTCGAGGCCTGTTCGATCGCCTCGCGCACGCCCAGTCCGCGATCGCGCAGCTGGTTTGCGAATTCGACGATCAGGATGCCGTTCTTGGCCATGACGCCGACCAGCAGCACCAGACCTATCTGGCTGTAGGCGTTGAGGCTGGTGCCCGAGAGCAGAAGCGCGAAGATGGCGCAGGCGAGGCCGAGCGGCACTGTCGCCATGATGATGATGGCGCTGACGAAGCTCTCGAATTGCGCGGCAAGCACCAGCAGGATGATGACCAGGGCAAAACCGAAGATGGTGACCATGGCGCTGTTTGTCTCACCCAGTGTCGCCGCCTCGGCCAATGGCACGATGCGGCTGCCCGGCGGCAGAAGCGGCGTTGCGATCTCCTCGGCGCGCGTAAGGGCCGAGCCGAGGGCGAAATCGCCGCCGAGGTTGGACGTGATCGCCACCGACGGCTGCTGCTGCTCGCGCGACAGCGAGGGCGGCACGGCACGCTCGGTCAGCGTGGCTATGGTCGACATCGGCACGAAACGGCCGTCAGCCGTCTTTAGGAAGACGTTCTCCAGGTCGGTCGGATCGTTGATCGGGTTGGTGGTCGAAACCAGCTTCACCCCGTAGCTGCGGTCGGCGATGTAGACATCGACGACGTCGTTGCCGTCGAGCATGGCCTGCATGGTGTTGGCCAGCCCGGTGATGTCGATGCCGAGATCGGAGGCGCGCTCGCGGTCGATGGCGACGGAGAGCTGCGGTTGCGTCGGGTCGATGGAAAGACGGGGTGTCTGGAAACGCGGATCCTTCTGCATCTCGGCGATGATCTTGACGGCCGCGTCGCCGAGCGCCTTGCGGTCGTTGCCGACCAGCGCGAACTGCAGGCCGTTGCCGGCGCCACGGATGCCGAGGCTGTTGGGCTGCACCGGGAAGATACGCACACTGGGCACCTGGCGGGTGAGTTGGCTGATCTCGGCCATGATCTCCTGCTGGCTGCGGCTGCGCTCGTCCCAGGGCGCCAGCGTCATCACCATGAAGCCTGAATTATAGGCGCCGTTCTGGCCGGCGCTCTCGAAAGTGCTGACGATTTCGCTGGAATCACGCAGCGGCTGGATCAGTTTTTCGATCTTCTGCATCTGCTGCGTCGTGTAGTCGAGGCTGACGCCTTGCGGGGCGCTGATGCGAAGCAGCACGACCGCGCGATCCTCGGTCGGCGTCAATTCCTGGCGGATGGTGCCGAACAGCGCGAATGCGGTGCCGGCGAACAGCAGCGCCACCAGCACCACGATCCACGGCGCGTCGAGGCAGACATGCAGGCTGCGCCGGTAGGCCGCGTTCAGCGCGCCGCCGATGCGTGCGCCGACGCCGTTGCCGCCCTCGTGGTGGAGGGCAGCAGTGGACAGCATGCGCGAGGCAAGCATGGGGCAAAGCGTCAGCGCGACCACGCAGGACAACAGCACCGACATGGCGAGCACGAAGCCGAATTCGCGGAACAGGCCGCCGGTCTGGCCCGGCAGGAAGGAGATCGGCACGAAGACGGCAACCAGCGTCAGGGTGGTGGCGATGACGGCGAAGAACACCTCCTGTGCGCCGAGCACGGCGGCGGCACGCGGCCCCATGCCTTGATTGCGCCGCCGCACGATGTTTTCCAAAACGACGATCGCGTCATCGACGACAAGCCCCGTCGCCAGCACCAGGGCCAGCAGCGTCAGGATGTTGATCGAGAAACCAGCGAGATAGATCGCCGCAATGGTGCCGATCATGGCGACGGGCATCGACAGGCCCGGAATGAGCGTGGCGCGCCAGTCGAGAAGAAAGGCATAAATGACGACCAGAACGATGGAGACGGAAAGCGCGAGCGCGATCTCCACCTCGTGCACGGCGCCGTTGACGAACACCGCGTCGTCGCTGGTGACCTTGATCGACATGCCTTCCGGCAGGTTTGCCTGCAATTTCTCGACGGCGGCCTTGACGCCGGTGGAGATATCCAGCGTGTTCGATTCCGCCTGGCGGATGATGCCGATGCCGATGCCGGTCTTGCCGTCCGAACGCAACGTGGTCTGGCCGATGTCGGGGCCGAGCGTGACGGTAGCGACATCGCGGATGCGCGTCGTGCCGCCAATGATGATGTTCTCGAATTCTTCCGGCGTCGTCACATCGGCCGTGGTGCGAACGATCAGGTCCTGATTGGTCGTGGTGATCGAGCCGGCGGGTGAATCGAAGGCGACCGAGGCAAGGGCGGTCCTGAGGTCGGCGACGGTGAAGCCCAGGCTGGCGAGCTTGTTCTGGTCGACGTCGATGCGGAAGATCTTGTCGCGGTCGCCATAGACCTGGACGTCCGCGACGCCTGGAACGGCAGCCAGTTCGTCCTCGATCTGGTCCTGGACCACAACGGTCATGTCCTGTACCGACATGGTGTCGGAGGTGACGGCCAGGCGCATCACGGGGTCGGAGTTGGCGTCGGCCTTGACGATGCGCGGCGGATCGGCCGTCTCCGGCATTTGGTTGGCGACGCGGCCGACGGCATCCCGCACATCCGAGGCCCCGACATTGAGGTCGACGCCGTCGTTGAATTCGATGGTGACGCGGCTCGAGCCGAAGGAGGAGGTCGACGAGATCGACTTGACGCCGGAAACGCGGGCAACAGCTCCCTCGATCGTGTCGGTCAGTTCGCGATCGACCGTTTCGGCCGCCGCGCCTTCGAAAGTCGTGGAAACGGTGACGACGGCGCGGTCGGCATCAGGCAGTTCGCGGATCTCGACGCCATAGAAGGCGGCGAGGCCGGCGACCGCGATGAGGACATTCAGCACCAAGGCCATGACCGGCCTGCGGATGAACAGGGCGGTAAAGCCGGTCTCGCTGGCGGCGTTGACGGCTCCGGTCATGAGCCTTCGGCCGCGTTCGCGGCGCGCTGCTCTCCGCGGGCGATGCGGACTTCGCCGCCCTCGCTGACGCTCTGGGTGCCTTCGGTCACCACCATGTCGCCACTGTCCAGTTCCGCGTCGATCAACACGGTTTCGGTGTTGCGCTGGATGATGCGCACCGGCACCCGCTTGGCCTTGCCGTTCTCGACCGCCCAGACGTAAGCGCCCTCCGAGCCCCACAGGATCGCCAGCGGGCTGACGGCGGGGTAAGTCTCGCCAGGGAACTTCATGGTGATGGCGAACGACATGCCGGCGCGCAGCGAATCGGCCGGGTTGGCGATCGTCGCCTTGACCAGAAGCGTACGGCTGTTCTCGTCGATGTGGTTGTCGATGGCCGAAACCGTGCCGGTATAGCTGTTGCCGGGATTGGCGATCGGCGTCGCCGACAATTGCGCGCCGATCTTGACGGCGGCCGCGAAGCGTTCCGGCACCAGGAAATCGACAAGGATCGAGGAACGGTCGTCGAGCGTCGCGATCGCCGACTGGTTGGTCACATAATTACCGGCGGAGATCGGCAGGATCCCGACCGTGCCGGAGATCGGGGCGAGAACAGACCGGCGGTGCAGTGCGAGTTCCGCATCCTGTAGCGCCAGCTTGGCACCGGCCAGCACCACTTCGGCATCGGCGACGGCGACCGGTGTCGCCGCATTGGAGGCGCGCAGCGACCTGACCCGGTCGAGCTTGGCCTGTGCGTCCTGAAGCGCGAGCCGGGCACGGTCCTGGGCGATCACTTCGGTCTCGGAATCAAGAGTCGCGATGACCTGTCCCTTGTCGACATGGGTGCCGGACGAAACCAGCAATTCGGCGAGACGGCCGGAGGAGTAGGGGTTGACCGTCACCGACGCATTGGCGCGGCCGGTGCCGATGGCCTGGAGCCGATCGTTTATGGTCGCGGAAATAGCGGGCACGACGACGACGTTGACCTGACGGGCTCGCTCGCCGCCAGCGGATTTCGTGCCGGCGCCGGTTTCAGCCGGAGGCGTTGCCGCGTAGGCCCAGTCTATTCCCCAGCGCGCCAGCACGTCCGGCGCGCCCGGGAAAAAGCGCAGCCAGGCGGCAACCGCCACCACCAGCACCACAAGGGCGAAAAGTATCTGTTTCCAGGCGGCCATCGGCACTCCGGTTGGCAAAACAATCCTTCCGTCCACCGGTTTCCCGAAATAAGCAGACGCAGCGGGGCTATTCTAAGGCAAGAAGCAAGCCCCCGATATCGTGCCTTTATGACAATTCTTCAGTGTCCGCGCACATTAAATATGCGTAACGTTGCCGGTGTTCGTGCCGTTTTGATTTTTTAGTTCACTTCGAGCCGGGCTTTCGAGATTACAACGCTGGCTATGCCGCCCCGACGCCAGTTTCGGACCGAAATCGTTCCAGACTTATCCCGGGCTGCATCAACGCAGGCCTTCCATCTCGCGGATGCGCCGGGCGCCGTCGGCCTCGAGTTGCCTTGTGACGGCGCCGATCAGCGTTTCGGCGACGACGAAGAGCGCCGCCGAGGAGTCCCACGCCGAAGGCACGGCGGTTCGCCCGGCGATGACGTGACGGGCGAAGCGGGCGATCGGCGACAGCCACTGGTCGGTGAACAACACGATCTGCACGCCACGCTGATGCGCCTTCTCGGCGAAGCGGATGAGGCTGTCCTGGTAGCGCCTGATGTCGAAAATGACCAGCACGTCGCGCTTGCCCATGTCGATCAGCCTGTCGCGCCACATGCTTTCCTGGCCGGCGAGGTGAATGACGTCAGGCTGGATGATGGCGAGGTGGGCGGCCATGTAGCGCGCCAGCGGATCGGTGAAGCGGCCGCCGATCAGGAATGTCTTGCCGCGACGCTCGGCGAGGCGGGACGCGATGTCGGCAAGTTGCTGGTCGGACAGGTGCCGGAACGTCTCGCGCATATTGTCGAGCGTTGCCTCCAGCATCGGCGACGCCGTGCCGCCGGGCAAGGGCGGATTGAGCGTGCGGGTCGCAGGGGACTGCAATTGCGCCGCCAGTTCGTCCTGCAGGCTCGACTGGAACTCCGGATAGTTCTGGAAGCCGAGCCTGGCGACGAAACGCAGGATCGTCGGCGAGGACACGCCGGCCGCGGACGAGAATTCGGCGACAGTCTTCAGACCGATCATCGGATAGCTCGCTATCAGCGTCTGGGCCGCGCGCCGCTCGCCGGCCGGCATTGTGCCGATGCGGTCGGCGATCAATTCGGCAATACTGGAAATCATCTTTCCCATCCATGGCCCGGCCGACGGTGTTTTCCCCAAATCGCATTTGACAAAGCCGGGCAAACTGTATGAAATCATCCATAGGGACGCAATGAGGCAAAATACGTAACATACGATACAGCGCTCCCCGGGGACCGCAGACTATGGAGAAAGCACGGCCCGCCAGCCTTGCATCGCCTGATGCCGTAAGGGTGACCAACCCGGGCGGATCGAGTCCCTTCGTGCTCACTTGCGACCACGCCTCCAATTTCGTGCCCGCCGAATTCGGCACGCTCGGCCTCACCGCCGAGGACCTGTCGCGTCACATCGCCTGGGACCCGGGCGCGCTGCCGGTTGCGCTGCGCATGGCGCAGGCGCTCGATGCGACGCTGGTCGAAACCTGCATTTCGCGTCTCGTCATCGACTGCAACCGGCCGCTTGACGCGCCGGACCTGGTGCCGCCGGTCAGCGAAACTACGGCCATACCGGGCAACACCGGCCTGTCGGAAAAGCAGCGCGCGGCGCGGGTCGCCCTGTCCTGGCAGCCGTTTCATAACGCCATCGAGCATATTGTTGAAGACAGGCTGGCGCGCGGCCAGGAGACGCGGCTGGTATCGGTGCATTCCTTCACGCCGGTCTACAAAGGCCGAGACCGGCCCTGGCATATCGGCATCATCCACGATGACGACCGCCGGCTGGCGGCGCCGCTGATATCGGCGCTGCGGCACCTTGCCGGCATCACCGTCGGCGTCAACGAACCCTATTCGCCGGCCGACCGCGTCTATTTCACGCTGGAACGCCATGCGCGCCCGCGCGGGCTGCCCTGCGCGATGATCGAAATCCGCAACGATGAAATCTCCGGCGAGACCGGGCAGCGGAAATGGGCGGATTTGCTCACAGGCATCTTTTCGGATTTGGAGCCCGAGGAGACCAGGGGCGCCAGGGAACACGCAACGGGAAAGTCAGTTCAATCGGCTAGCTGAGAACGCAAGGGGACTAAAAATGGCAGCACCTGGATATACCGAAGTTGACAAGGCGGAGGACGTCAAGGTCCTCCACAGCATGGGCTACGCCCAGGAACTGGAGCGGCGCCTCAGCCGCTTTTCGAATTTCGCCGTTTCCTTCTCCATCATCTGCATCCTGTCGGGCGGCATCAATTCGCTGGCGCAGGCAACGTCGGGCGCCGGCGGCATCGGCATCGGCATCGGCTGGCTGGTCGGCTGCTTCGTCTCGTTGACGTTCGCCGTCGCCATGTCGCAGATCAGCTCGGCCTATCCGACGGCAGGCGGGCTCTATCATTGGGGCTCGATCCTGGGCAACCGCGGCACCGGCTGGGTCACGGCCTGGCTCAACCTGCTCGGCCTGATCACCGTGCTCGGCGCCATCAATGTCGGCACCTGGACATTCTTCATCGGTGCCTTCGGACCGGCGCTCGGCATCGAAGGCACGCTGACCAACCAGATGATCTTTCTGGTCATCATCACCGGCGCCCAGGCGCTCATCAACCATCTCGGCATCAAGCTGACGGCCAAGCTCACCGACTTCTCGGGCTACCTCATCTTCTTCGGCTCGATCCTGATCGCCGTGGTCTGCCTGCTCTCCGCCGAAACCTGGGATTTCAGCCGGCTGTTCACCTTCCATAACTACTCCGGCGATGCCGGAGGCGGCGTCTGGCCGTCGGTTTCGAATGCCTGGGTGTTCGCGCTCGGCCTCCTGCTGCCGATCTATACCATCACCGGTTACGACGCCTCGGCGCATACCTCCGAGGAGACCATCAAGGCGGCCAGTTCGGTGCCGCGCGCCATGGTCATGTCGGTGATCTGGTCGGCGGTCTTCGGCTATCTGTTCCTGGCCGCCTTCGTGCTGATGATCCCGAACATGGACGATGCCGCCAAGCAAGGCTGGAACGTGTTCTTCTGGGCCTTCGACCAGCGCGTCAGCCCTGGCCTCAAGGAGTTCGTCTATCTCGTCGTGTTCATCGCTCAGCTGCTGTGCGGCCTCGCCACCGTCACCTCAGCCTCGCGCATGATCTTCGCCTTCTCGCGTGACGGCGGCCTGCCGGGTTCGTCGGCACTGGCCAAGGTCAGCCCGACCTACCGCACGCCGGTGGCCGCGATCTGGACGGCATCGATCCTGTCGGTGCTGTTCGTCTGGGGTTCGACGCTGGTTTCGGTCGCCGGCACCTCGGCCTACACCATCGTGGTCTCCTGCACCGTCATCTTCCTGTTCCTGTCCTTCACCGTGCCCATCGTGCTCGGCATGCTGGCCTGGGGCACGCCCAAATGGGACAAGATGGGACCGTGGAACATGGGGCGCGGCGTGTTCATGCTGTTTGCCTTCCTATCGATCGTGTCGATGATCCTGATCTTCGTCATCGGAATCCAGCCGCCGAACGACTGGGCGCTCTACATCACCGTCGGCTTCTTCATCCTGACCGCGATCGTCTGGTTTGCCTTCGAGCGCAACCGCTTCCAGGGTCCGCCGCTCGGCGACATCATCGCGGCGCGCCAAGCGGCGATCAAGGCGGCTGAGCAGGCCGTCGGCGAAACCGGCCACTGAGGCCAGCATCTCACAGCCATGGCCGGCGCATCGCCGGCCATGGCTTCGACCCTTCGAAATCGACAAGCCCAAAATGACAAGCACTGGAGCGCCAAAGGAATGGCCGGAAATTTCTCGTTCGATCAGTTGAAGAAAGCGGTTTCCGGCGGGGAGATCGACACGGTGCTGGCCTGCATCGTCGATATGCAGGGACGGCTGGCGGGAAAACGGTTCCTGGCCCAGTACTTCGTGGATTCCGCGCATGACGAGACGCATGGCTGCAACTATCTCCTGGCCGCCGACATCGATATGGAGCCGGTGCCCGGCTACAAGGCGGCAAGCTGGTCGAAGGGCTATGGCGATTTCGTCATGAAGCCCGATCTCGCGACGCTGCGGCGCATTCCGTGGCTGGAAAAGACGGCGCTCGTGATCTGCGACGTGCTCGATCACCACACCCATGACGACCTGCCGCATTCCCCGCGCGCCATCCTGAAGAAGCAGGTCAAGCGGCTGACGGAGCGGGGCTATATCGGCTATTTCGCCTCCGAACTCGAATTCTACCTCTTCAGCGAGACCTACGATTCCGCCCGCAAGAAGCACTGGCAGGGCCTCGACACCGCCTCGCCCTATATCGGCGACTATCAGATCGGCATCACCACCAAGGAAGAAGGCGTCATGCGACGGCTTCGCAACGAAATGGAAGCGGCAGGCATCCCGATCGAGAACTCGAAGGGCGAGTGGGGGCCGGGTCAGGAAGAGATCAATGTGCGCTATGCCGAGGCCCTCGACATGGCCGATCGCCACGTCATCCTGAAGAACGGCGCTAAGGAGATCGCCGAATCCGAAGGCAAGGCGATTTCCTTCATGGCCAAGTACAATTACGGGCTCGCCGGCAATTCCAGCCACATCCACAATTCGCTCTGGAGCGCCGACGGCAAGACGCCGCTTTTCTTCGACAGACAAGCCGACTGGACGCTGTCGAGCCTCGGCCAGCAATGGGCGGCGGGCCAACTTAAATACGCCAAGGAGTTCACCTGGTTCCTGGCGCCCTACATCAATTCCTATAAGCGCTTCCAGGCCGGAACGTTCGCGCCGACCAAGATCATGTGGAGCGAAGACAATCGCACCGCCGGCTTCCGCCTGTGCGGCGAAGGCACCAAGGGCATCCGGATGGAATGCCGCATCGGCGGCGCCGACTTGAACCCCTATCTCGCCTTCGCGGCGTTGATCGCCGCCGGCCTTGCCGGCATCGACGAGAAGCTGGAGCTGCAAAAGCCCTTCGTCGGCGACGCCTATCAGGCCTCGCGCCTGCCGGAGATCCCGAAGACGCTGCGCGACGCCACCGACACGCTGGCCAAGTCCAAGATGCTGAAACAGGCGCTCGGCGAGGACGTGCTCGAACACTACGTCCACACCGCCAAATGGGAGCAGTTCGAATACGACCGCCGCATTACGGATTGGGAACTGCACAGGGGGTTCGAGCGATACTAGAAAGATAGTAAGTTACTACCCTTACCTTGATCGGAAACGCGGATTGAACTAGATTTATGTGATGACCGAAGGAACCAAATACCATCCGCTTTTCGAGCATCTTCTGTTCTCGGGCCAAGGCCATATGTCCATGAGCTTCGCGGAGATTGAGCAAGTAATAGGCGGCCGCTTGCCGCCGTCGGCGCGACAGCGGGAGGAATGGTGGGCGAACAGCCCGAACGGGCACAGCCAGGCACGCGCCTGGTTGCGCGCAAACTATCGGGCGTCCCATGTCGACCTTGCGAACGAACGCGTGGATTTTAAACTGGAGGGATGGCCCGAGGGCTATCGAAAGCCGAACATGGCTACCATGGACAAGACTCCTCCGGGAATGGCGGAGCCAGCGCAGGCTAGGTACGAACTTCCACGGGAAAATATCGACCATCCGCTTTTCGGCATATGGACAGGCAAGGTTACGCTTTGCCCAGGGCATGATTACACTAGGCCGGCTTTTGAGCCTGATGTGCAGCCGTGACGCATAGGTTGCTGCTCGACACGTGCGCGATCATATGGATAGCGCTGAACGAGCCGATCAGGCCGGAAGCCAAGACTGCGATCAATACCGCCGCGGCTGTTGACGAGAAGATCCGGGTTTCCCCCATTTCGGCCTGGGAATTGGGCCTGCTGAGCGCCAAGGGCCGGTTGGCGGCAGCAAAGTCGCCAACAAGCATTTTTGGGGAAGTGATCGCCACGCCAGGCATCAAGGTGGAGGCTCTTTCGCCGGGCTTGTTGATTGAATCGTCCTTCTTGCCCGGATCGCTTCACGGCGATCCGGCAGATAGAATATTGATCGCGACGGCACGGGCGTTCGATCTGACGCTCGTGACGCGCGATCAGTCGATACTGGATTATGCGAGAGCGGGGCATGTTCGCGCCCTTGCCTGCTGACGCTTTGCCTTTCGATATGGAGACATCTTCTTGGAAATCGTGAAACTCAAATCCCCTATCGATGGTTCGGTCTATGCCGAGCGTCCGATCGCCACCGACCAGGCGGTCAATGCCGCTGTCGAGCGCGCCAAGGCAGCGCAGGAGAAGTGGGCGCAGACTCCGATCGCCGAGCGCGGCAAGTACATGCTGGCGATGCTCGAGGCGTTGGTTGCCATGACCGACGAGATCGTGCCGGAGATCGCCTGGCAGATGGGGCGTCCGGTGCGCTATGGCGGCGAGTTCGGCGGCGTCAAGGAACGCACCAGCCATATGGTCGAAATCGCCGAGGCGGCGCTGAAATCCGTGCCGGCCTCCAATCCGAAGGACGGGTTCCGCCGCTATGTGAAGAAGGATCCGCTCGGCGTGGTCATGGTGATCGCGCCGTGGAACTATCCTTACCTCACCGCGGTCAACACGATCGTGCCGGCGCTGATGGCCGGCAACACCGTCATCCTCAAACACGCCGCGCAGACTCTGCTTGTCGGCGAGCGTTTCCAACAGGCTTTCGACAAAGCCGGCCTGCCCAAGGGCGTGTTCCAGAACATCGTGCTGAACCATGTCCAGACAGAAAAATTGCTTGGCGCGGGCAAGATCGACCACGTCAATTTCACCGGCTCGGTCGCCGGCGGCCGCGCCATCGAAAAGGCGGCGGCGGGCACCTTCATGACGCTCGGGTTGGAGCTTGGCGGCAAGGATCCTGCCTATGTGCTGCCCGACGCCAAGATTGACCATGCAGTCGCCAATCTGGTCGATGGCGCCTTCTACAATTCCGGCCAGTGCTGCTGCGGCATCGAGCGCGTCTATGTGCATGAGAAGGTCTATGACGAATTCGTCGCAGGCTTCATCGCCGAGACGAAACACTATGTCGTCGGCAACCCGCTCGAACAGGCGACGACGATGGGACCGATGGCGCAGGCTCGTTTCGCCGACCTGATCCGCGAGCAAAAGGCCGAGGCGCTGCGCAAGGGCGCCAAGGCGCACATCAACATGAAGGTGGCTCAGGACAAGGCCGGCTCGCCCTATCTGGCGCCGGAGGTGCTGACCGGCGTCGACCACCAGATGAGCGTCATGCGCGAGGAAAGTTTTGGCCCGATCGTCGGCATCATGAAGGTGCGCAACGACGAGGAGGCGATCGCGCTGATGAACGACAGCCCCTACGGCCTGACCGCCTCGATCTGGACGCGCGACACCGAGCATGCGGTGGCGATCGGCGACCGCGTCGAGACCGGTACCGTGTTCATGAACCGCTGCGACTACCTCGACCCGGCGCTGGTTTGGACCGGCGTCAAGGACACCGGCAAGGGGGCCGGCTTGTCAGCCATCGGCTACGACAACCTCACCCGGCCGAAATCCTTCCACCTGCGCGAAGCCATCTGATTTTTGAAAGACAAACATGTCCAAGCTGATCTCCAAATGGAACTACCCCACCACCGTCCGCTTCGGCGCGGGGCGCATCAAGGAATTGCCCGAGGTGCTCGCCGCCACCGGCATCAAGCGGCCGCTCTTCGTCACCGATCCGGGGCTGGCGAAACTGCCGGTCGTCGCTTCGACGCTGAAAATCCTCGATGACGCAAAAGTGCCCTACGGCGTTTTCTCCGAAGTGAAGCCGAATCCGGTCGATTCCAATCTCACCGCCGGCATCGCGGTGTTCAAGAAGGGCAAGCATGACGGCGTCATTGCCTTCGGCGGCGGCTCGGCGCTCGACCTTGGCAAGCTGATCGCCTTCCAGGCGGGACAGACGCGGCCGGTCTGGGATTTCGAGGACATCGGCGACTGGTGGACACGCGCCAACTCGGACGCGATCGCGCCGATCATAGCGGTGCCGACCACCGCCGGCACCGGCTCCGAAGTCGGCCGCGCCGGCGTCATCACCAATGAGGCGACCCACACCAAGAAGGTCATCTTCCATCCGAAGCTGCTGCCGGCGATCGTCATTGCCGATCCGGAACTGTCGGTCGGCATGCCGGGCTTCATCACCGCCGGCACCGGCATGGACGCGCTGGCCCATTGCCTCGAGGCTTATTGCGCGCCGGGCTACCATCCGATGGCCGACGGCATCGCCGTGGAAGGCATCAGGCTTGTTTTCGAGAACCTGCCAAAGGCCTATGCCAACGGCAGGGATCTGGTCGCCCGTGCCAACATGATGAGCGCCGCGGCGATGGGCGCGGCAGCCTTCCAGAAGGGGCTGGGGGCGATCCATTCGCTGTCGCATCCCATCGGGGCGCTCTACGACACCCATCACGGCATGACCAATGCGGTTTTCATGCCCTATGTGCTCGCCTTCAATCGCGAGGCGATCGAGGACCGCATCGCGCGGCTCGCCGCCTATTGCGGCATAAGAGGCGGCTTCGACGGCTTCGCCAAGGCTGTCATCAAGCTTCGCAAGGAATTGAAGGTGCCGCATGCGCTGCCAGGCCTGATCAAGGGGCTCGACATGGACAAGAAGCGCAAGGCCTTGATCGCCGATATGGCGGTGGTCGATCCGACAGCCGGCGGCAACCCGGTCAAGCTGACCAAGAAAGCAGCGCTGACGCTGCTCGAAAATGCAATCGCCGGGACGGTGTGATACCGCTTTCAGGGTAAAGTTGATCTGGAAAATCAGGGGCAACCAAGGGGAAAGGGGTGAAGTGCAAGGCAAAAGTAATTAGCCGGAAAATTAAGTGGTGGCTAATTGCTACAGTCGATTAAAAGGAGTTAACTTTCGTGCTGCCAGCGGTGGGGTTTCATAAAGCTTTCATCTGGCTGTCACACGAAAACGATACCGCATCGCAGGCGTCCAACGGCGTCAGTTCAACGGAGAGAACACATGTTCAAATTCACGGGGAAAGTGCTTTCCCTTTCGGCCGCGGCGCTGTTTGCGTCGACGGTGATTTCGTCCGCGGCTCCGCTGGACGATCTCGTCAAGGCCGCGAAGGCGGAAGGCCAGCTTACCACCATCGCGCTGCCGCATGACTGGTGCGGTTACGGCGACGTCATCGCCGGGTTCAAGGCGAAATATCCGGAAATCACCATCAACGAGCTCAATCCCGACGCCGGTTCGGGCGACGAGGTCGAGGCGATCAAGGCCAACAAGGACAATAAGGGCCCGCAGGCGCCCGACGTCATCGACGTCGGCCTGTCCTTCGGCCCGACCGCCAAGGCCGACGGCCTGCTGATGCCCTACAAGGTGTCGACCTGGGACTCGATCCCCGACAGCGCCAAGGATGCCGACGGCGCCTGGTACGGTGATTACTACGGCGTTCTGGCGATGATGGTGAACAAGGATCTGGTCAAGGAATCGCCGAAGGACTGGGCCGATCTGCTGAAGCCGGAATTCGCCAATTCGGTGGCTCTCGCCGGTGATCCGCGCGCTTCGAACCAGGCCATCCAGGCGGTCTATGCCGCTGGTCTTTCGAGTGGAGCCGCGGCTGGCGAAGCCGCGGGCACCGCCGGCCTCGACTTCTTCAAGAAGCTCAATGCCGCCGGCAACTTCGTACCGGTCATCGGCAAGCCGGCGACACTCGCCCAGGGTCAGACCCCGATTCTGATCAACTGGGACTACAACGCGCTCGCCGGCCGCGACACGCTGAAGGGCAACCCGCCGGTCGACGTCGTCGTGCCGAAGACCGGCGTCGTCGCCGGCGTCTACGTGCAGGCGATCAGCGCCTATGCGCCGCATCCGAACGCAGCCAAGCTCTGGATGGAATACCTCTATTCAGACGAAGGCCAGATCGGCTGGCTCAAGGGCTATTGCCACCCGATCCGCTTCAACGATCTCGCCAAGAACGGCAAGATCCCGGCGGACGTGCTGGCCAAGCTGCCGCCGGCGGAAGCCTATGCTTCGGCGGTGTTCCCGACGCTGGACGAGCAGGGCAAGGCCAAGGAAGCCGTCACCAAGAACTGGGACTCCGTTGTCGGTGCCAACGTCAAGTAACAGTTGAAATCCACCGGGCGGCTTCGCGGCCGCCCGGTTCCCCCTCGAAGACGGTAGCCGGCGCATGACCGATCTCTCGCTTTCCAATCACGATGCCGCAGGCAAGACTGCGCCGCCCGCGGAGGCACGCGCATTGCGATTGCCGACGCAATGGCTCGGCGTCGCACCGTTCTTCATCTTCGCCATCATGTTCCTGATTTTGCCCACGCTCTATCTGATGCTGGGCGCGTTCCAGAATGATGCCGGCGAATTCACGCTCGAAAACATCGTCGCTCTGGCGCAGCCGTCGATCGTTGCCGCTTACTGGATATCGATCAAGGTTAGCCTGGCCTCGGCGCTGATCGGTGCTTTCGCGGGCCTGGCCATCGCCATCGCCATCGTGCGCGGCGGGCTGCCGGACTGGATACGCTCGGCGACCCTGACCTTTTCCGGCGTTGCCTCCAATTTCGCCGGCGTGCCGCTGGCCTTCGCCTTCCTCGCCACGCTCGGCCGGCTCGGTCTTGCCACGGTGATCCTGAACACCGTGTTCGGCCTCAACATCTATGCCCACGGCTTCAATATCCTGTCCTTCTGGGGCCTGACGCTGACCTATGTCTATTTCCAGATCCCGCTGATGGTGGTCATCATCACGCCGGCGATCGATGGCTTGAAGAAGGAATGGGGTGAAGCTGCCGCCACGCTTGGCGCGACCACCGCGCAATATTGGCGCATCGTGGTCATCCCGGTGATCTGGCCGAGTTTTCTCGGCACCGTGATCCTGCTTTTCGCCAACGCCTTCGGGGCGATCGCCACCGCCTATGCGCTGACCGGCTCGTCGCTTAACATCGTGCCGATCCTGCTCTACGCGCAAATCCGCGGCGACGTGCTGCACAATGCCCATCTCGGCTACGCGATCGCCTTCGGCATGATCGTCATCACCGGCCTGGCCAATGTCTTCTACATCTGGTTCCGGACCCGTTCCGAGAGGTGGCTGAAATGAAGTCGGGCAAATTCTGGGCCTGGGTGGTCTTCATCCTCGGCGCGGCCTATTTCTTCATCCCGCTGATCGCGACGGTGGAATTTTCCATGCGCATGCGGCGCGGCGCCTATTCCTTCGACGCCTACCGGATCGTGCTCGGCGACGCGCGTTTCCAGGCGACCTTCCTGTATTCGGTGGTCGCCGCCATCTTCACCATCATTCTGGGTGTGCTGATCGTGGTGCCGGCGGCCTACTGGATCCGATTGCGGCTGCCGCAGCTCAGGCCGATCGTCGAGTTCATCACGCTTTTGCCGTTGGTCATTCCGGCCATCGTCATCGTCTTCGGCTATATCAGGATGTACGGCTCGAATTCACCCTTGCCGTTCCTCGGGTCCGATATGGGAACCAATGCCTTGCTGGTCATCGGCTATGCGACCTTGGCGCTGCCCTATATGTATCGTGCCGTCGATACGGGGCTCCGAACCATCGACGTGCGGACGTTGACGGAAGCGGCCCAGATCCTCGGAGCCGGCTGGGGCACGATCATCACCCGCGTCATCCTTCCCAATGTGCTGATTGCGGTGTTGTCCGGCGCCTTCCTGACATTCGCCATCGTCATCGGCGAGTTTACGATGGCGAGCTTGCTGAACCGGCCGGCTTTCGGCCCGTATCTGCAGAATGTCGGGGCCAACCGCGCCTATGAGCCGGCGGCCCTTGCCATCATCGCCTTCGTCATCACCTGGGGCTGCATGTCGCTGATCCAGATCCTGTCGCGCTTCGCGCCGAAATCGGCTAATCGTCCGAACTGACCCGAAAGAAAAAGCCATGGCCGAGCCATTCCTCTCCATCCAGCATGTGCGAAAATCCTTCGGCGCCACCACTGTTGTCGAGGATTTCAATCTCGACGTCGAACCGGGCGAGTTCGTCTCATTCCTCGGCCCGTCAGGCTGCGGCAAGACGACGGTGCTGCGCATGGTCGCCGGCTTCGAGGAGCCGTCGGCCGGCAAGATCGTCGTCGGCAGCAAGGACATCACCAGGCTGAAGCCGAACCAGCGCAATGTCGGCATGGTGTTCCAGGCCTATGCACTGTTCCCGAACCTGACCGTGGCGCAGAACATCGGCTTCGGACTGAAAGTCGCCGGCATGTCCAGGGCTGATATCGATGCCCGTGTCGCCGAAATGCTGGGCATCATCAAGCTGCCGCAGATGGCCGACCGCTATCCTTATCAGCTCTCGGGCGGCCAGCAGCAGCGTATCGCGCTGGCCCGCGCCATCGCACCGAAGCCGAAGCTCTTGCTGCTCGACGAGCCGCTGTCGGCGCTTGATGCCAAGGTGCGCGTCTCGCTGCGCGAGGAAATCCGCTCGATCCAGAAGAAGCTCGGCATCACCACCATCTTCGTCACCCATGACCAGGAAGAGGCGCTGTCGATCTCCGACCGCATCGCGGTGATGTATGGCGGCAAGGCCGAGCAGGTCGGCACGCCGTTCGAGATCTACAACCGGCCGGCAACCAAGTTCGTCGCCAATTTCGTCGGCACGCTGAATGTGCTGGAAGGCACCGTCACCGACGCGGCGTCGGGCAAGGTCCGTGTCAACACCGAGGAAGTCTCGCTCAAGGGCAGGCTCAACGGCTCGAAGTCCGGCGATACGCTGTCATTGGCGCTGCGGCCGGAAGCCATTTCGCTCGGCCGCCAGCCCGGCCGCGATTCAAGCCTGTCCGGCGAGATTTCCGAAGTGCACTTTCTCGGCTCGGTGATCCGGGTCCGGGTCGGCATCGGCGGCAACACCGTTTCGCTCGACACGTTCAACAGTTCGACGACGCCACCGCCGGCCGTCGGTGAGAAGGCGGAGATTTCCTTCTCGTCGGGCGACCTGCTGGTGCTGCACTGACGCGGCCGAAGCGCCTGCCGATCCGGCCACCGGTCCAGTTGCCGGACGATGCACTCCTATTGGACAATCAACAGCATCCTGCCGCTTTGCCACTGCCAAGAGCTCCGCTTCGCCGCTACGATGAGCCATGGCGCTATTTGAGTTCACCCTTGTCCTCCTGCTGATCGCCGTTGCGCTGACGGCGCTGTCGCGGCGCCTGCAGGTTCCTTACCCCGCCTTGCTGGCGCTGGCGGGCGCCGGCCTTGGCTTCCTGCCCGGCGCGCCGACGATCGAGATCGATCCGGAACTGGCGCTTGCGCTGTTCATTGCGCCGGTGCTGCTCGACGCGGCCTACGACACATCGCTGCGCGATCTTAACCGCTACAGGCTGCCGCTTGTGCTGCTGGCGCTTGGCGCGGTCGTTTTCACGACCGCCGTCGTGGCACTGGTCGGCTGGAAAATGGCCGGCCTGCCGATCGCTGCCGCCATAGCCCTTGGCGCCATCGTGGCGCCGCCGGACGCGGTTGCCGCGAGCGCCGTGCTCGGGCAGTTCAAGGTGCCGCACCGCATCACGGCCATCCTTCAGGGCGAAAGCCTGCTCAATGACGCCACCGCGCTTTTGATCTATCGCATCGCGATCACCGCCGCCGCCGGTCCCGTTCTTTTGGGCAGCGCCGTTCCGATGGTCCTGCTGTCGACCATCGGCAGCCTGGCCGCGGGCTATCTTCTCGGCCGCCTATCCCAGGCGATGCTTGGACGTATCGAAGATGCGGCGAGCGGCACCGTCGTGCAGTTCGCCGGGACGTTCGGCGTCTGGATCCTGGCTGACAGGCTGGGGCTCTCGGCCATCATCACCATCGTCGTCTATGCCATGACCATCGCGCGCACCGCACCGCGGCGCATGTCGGCCAGAAAGCGCGTCAGCTCCTATTCCGTCTGGGAGACGGCGGTGTTCGTGCTTAACGTGCTGGCTTTCGTGCTGATGGGCCTGCAGGCGCGGCTGATCGTCGGTCGCCTGGCCGAGCAGGGACAGTCCGAGGCATTCCTGTTTGCAGGGACGATCCTGGCGGTCGTCATCGTTTCCCGCCTTGCCTGGGTGCTGGGCTGCGGCGCCGTGATCCGATGGCTTGCCCGCTTCGGCAATGCGGAGCAGCGGCAAGAGGTGCCGTCGTTTCGCGGCGGGGTGCTGATCGGCTGGTGCGGCATGCGCGGCCTGGTGACGCTGGCGGCTGCCTTCGCATTGCCGGCGGACTTCCCCGGCCGCGATCCGATCGTGCTCACCGCCTTTTGCGTGGTGCTGGGCACGCTTGTCCTGCAAGGCATGAGCCTGAAGCCGTTGCTGCGCCTGCTTCGTCTCGAACCGGATGAGACCATAGACCGCGAGGTCGCGCAGGCCCGTGTCGCCATCATGCAGGCGGCCCTCGACATTTTGAGCGGCAAGACCTCGACCGCGGCGGCGGCGGTGCGCGAGCAGTATGCCGCACAGCGCAAGGTCGCCAAGAACCCCGACGACGCCCAGGCAGCAACCGAGTACGACCGGCTGCGGCTCTATGCCATCAAGCGCCAGCGCGACGCGCTGGAAGAACTTCGCCGCAACGGGACGATCGGTGACGAGGCCTATCACCGGCTGGAGGAAGAAATCGACTGGTCGGAGCTGGCGGCTTCCCCGGCGGGACGGTTCCAGCCGCTGACGACCTAGGCGAGGCGAGGGGCTTTTGCGTCGTGGCCCAGCCGGACCGCCGCGGCGGTCCATTGCAAGGTCGCCGTCGAAACGGTACTGCCGTCACCAAACTGAGCCGGATAAGCAATGAAGCTGGTCAGCTACAATATCCAATACGGGTTCGGCAGCGACGGCCTCTACGATCCGGCGCGCGCCGCGCGCATTGTTGCCGGCGCCGATATCATCGCCTTGCAGGAGGTCGAGCGGCACTGGCAGCGCAGCAATTTCGACGACCAGCCAGAGCTGCTTTCGCGGCTGCTGCCGGACTATCACTGGGTCTACGGCCCGGCCTTCGACATGGACGCCAGCGAACAGCGCGACGGCCGCATCGTCAACCGGCGCCGGCAGTTCGGCACCATGGTGCTGTCGAAGCTGCCGATCGTCTGGTCGCGGCTGCATGCGCTGCCGATGCGCCGCACACTGCGGCCGCTCAACACCCGCAACGCGGCGCTCGAATGCATGATCCGCACGCCGGCGGGTCCGGTGCGGGTGCTTTCATTGCATCTCGCCCATGTCGCGGCTGAAGAACGGCTCGAGCAGATCGACTATCTGCTTGCCGAGCATCGCCGGGCGCCCTCCGATGGGGGGCCGTGGAGCGGCGCCGACGACGAGCCGGCGCGCAATTGGAGCAATGGCGAGCCAGAGCCGGAGAACCCGCTGGCGGCGATCTGGATGGGCGATTTCAACATGGAGCCGGGCAGCGCCGAATACCGCCGCATCGTCGGCGGCACGCCCTATCATCGCGGTGCCGCCTATCTGGATGGGTTCGTCGATGCCGCTGCCGTGGCGATTGAACCGGCGGATGACTTCCACACGCATGAGAAGATCATCGACGGCAGGTTGGCAAAGCGCCGGCTCGATCATTGCTTCGTCGGCGGCCTGTTTGCCGGTCGTGTGCGCTCCGTCAGCTCGGACATTGGCGAAGTGGCTTCCGATCATTTTCCGGTCAGGATCGACATCGATCTCGAAACGCCCGCCGGCCCCGGAGGCGGATGAGGCCCAAATGACGCTTTTCGTCTTCTTCGCGGTGCTTGCCGCGGCCGCGATGCACGCGATCTGGAATGCGCTGGTCAAGGTCCATCTCGACCGCTTCCTGTCGATCACCCTGATGACGCTTGGCATGGGATTTGCCGCGCTTTTCGCACTTCCCTTCGTCGAGGTGCCGAGGGCGGAGGTCTGGCTCTATATCATTGCCTCCGTCGTCTTCCACATGGGCTACCGGACCTTCCTGATCGGCGCTTACCAGGCCGGTGACTTCGCTCAGACCTATCCTCTGGCGCGCGGCACCGCGCCCTTGCTGGCGGCGCTTGGCGGTATGTTCGTGGTCGCCGAAGTGCCGGCGCCGCTCGCCATTCTGGGTATCCTTTTATTGTCGGCCGGCACGCTGGTGATGTCGTTTCGCGGCGGCGCGCATCTGGAACGATTGAACCTGCGCGCGGTCGGCTTTGCGCTGGGGACCTCGATCTTCATCGCCAGCTACACACTGTCCGACGGCAGCGGGGCGCGGCTGGCGGCCACGGCGCAGAGCTATGCCGCCTGGCTGTTCGTGTGCGATGCGCTTGGAGCGCTGGTGCTGTGCCTGATCTTCCGTGGCCCGCGGGCCTTGCCGGTGCTGGCGCGCGACTGGAAAGCGGGGCTGTTCACCGGCGTGCTCAGCGGCGCTGCCTACTGGATCGTCATGTGGGCTATGACCAAGGCGCCGATCGCCTCGGTGGCATCGCTGCGCGAGACCTCCATCCTGTTCGCCATGGTGATCTCGGTGTTCGCGCTCGGCGAGAAGATGACAGGCTGGCGCGGCGCCGCCGCGCTCAGCATCGTCGCCGGCGTCGTGGCGCTCAGACTCGGCTGACGTCGTGGTCCAGCACGGTCATCACCTGGCCGCGCCGTTCCGGACTGAAGCGGATGACGATGATGATGCAGACGGCGACCACGCCGGCGAACAGCGCCAACGCGTAGCCATAGCTGCCTCCGGGAGCCTCGGCTATGCCCGCCTGATAGGGACCGCCATAGGAGGCCGCGAGATTGCCGGCCTGGTAGATGAAGCCGGGCAGGGTCGCGCGCACCGCGCCGGGCGAGAGCTCGTTGAGGTGCACCGGAATGACGCCCCAGGCGCCCTGGACCGCGACCTGCATGACGAAGGCGCCGATGGCCAGCATGAAGGGCGTCGAGCTGTAGGCCCATAGCGGGATGGACGGCAAGGCAATCAGGCAGGCGAGCGTGATCGCATTGACGCGGCCGATCTTCTCGGACAGCGCCCCGAACGCCAGACCGCCGACGATGGCGCCGATGTTGGCGACGATGGTGATCCAGCTCACCGTGTGCGGGTCGAAACCATGCTGCTTCTTCAGGAATGTCGGGTAGAGATCCTGCGTGCCGTGGCTGAAGAAGTTGAAGAACATCATCAGCACGACCGCATAGAGGGCGACGCCCCAGTGCTTTTGCAGTGTCTCCAGCATGCCGGGCCTCGCGGTCTTCCGCGCCTCGACGAAGGCCGGCGATTCCGGAACATGCGAGCGGATGAAAAGGACGATCAGGGCCGGGATGAAACTGAGCAGGAACATGGCGCGCCAGCCGATCGTGTAGCCGCCGATCGTCTGGTGATAGAGCAGGCCATAGACGACCGCCGCCAGGAGGTAGCCGGCCGGATAGCCGCATTGCAGGATGCCCGAGACCATGCCGCGGGCGCTGGGCGGGATGGATTCCATGGCAAGCGAGGAGCCAAGTCCCCATTCGCCGCCCATGGCGATGCCGAACAGTGCGCGCAGCGCCAGGAATATGCCGAGATTGGGCGAGAAGGCGGCCAAAGCGCCGATCACGGAATAGCTGACGATGTTGAGCATCAGGATGGGCTTGCGCCCGAATTTGTCTGCCAACGTGCCGAAGAAGAACGCGCCAATGAAGCGCGTCGCAAGGGTCAGGAAAAGCGCCTTTGACACCGCCGGGAGGTCGGTCTGGAATTCAGACGCAATGTCGGTGAGCAGGAATGTCAGAAGGAAGAAATCGAAAGCGTCGAGCGTCCAGCCCAGGAATGAGGCAAGGACGGTTTTCTTCTGCTGCGAATTGAGCTTCAAGGCGTTCCTCCTGATGTCGAGGAACGTTATCGCGTCGAGGCGAACAATCGTCAGTCACTTTTCAGAGAACTTGGTCACGTTTGCGTAGGGGGTCACCGAGTCCACAGCCGCATTCATTGGACGCCCGCCGGCCGAAGCCGACGGGCTATCAGCCCAGCAGGTGGTTCCAACTGACGCGAGGCACCTGGAGGCCAAGGTTGCGAGTCGAGACATCAGCGGCAATGCGGTCAGCAACCTTCCGTCGTCATTTCCATCTGGCCAGGGGCCGCGGACTTGGCGCTGGTATCCTGCTGACCGGGAGCTGACTCCTTGGCGCTGCCTGTCTGTTGGCCCGGTGCGCAATCCTTGGCGGAGTTGGAGTTGGTCGACTTGGTCGTGGTCGAGTCCGTGTTCTGATCCGTCGGCATCGTTGTCGTCGTGGAGGAGGAGCCGCTCGACGTCGTATTGGTCGATTGCGCCAGGGCAAGGCCGCCGGAAAGAATCATTACGACGGAAGCGAGAAGAAGTCGTTTCATCATTCACTCCTGGTGAGTATCCCTTCGGCCGCATAACAAGGGAGTCGGCGAACGCTTCCGTGGAGTATCTGGCGCCGTCGCCGTGGCATCAACGTGCCGGTTGTGGTGCGTCGATGACGACATACGGCCCGGCCCGGAACAAAGAAAAGCGCCGTTAGTTTCACCCGCAGGGCACTCAAACAGAAGGACGAGCATGATGAAAATGGCTTTAGTAATCGCGCTTGCGGTGTCGTTTTCTGCGGGCTCTGCAATCGCGGCATGTCCGGACAAGTCGGCTGCCAACACGGGCGCCGACACCCAACAGACAGCCGGTATTTCGAAAGATGGTACCCACGCGCCCTTGGAAACTCCGAAGGCCAAGGATAGTGCCGGCAAACCGGCCGCCAAGGATGGCAGCACAATGCCGTTGGCAGGGGCGGAAGGCGGCGGTGACAAGAATCTCGCAACATCGCAGCAGGATATCGAGGCGCAGCAGCATGGCGGCAAGACCGCGGCGGCAAAGGCCGACGACAGCTGCAATGACTGACGACGGAATAGGGCCGGAGCGGTTGTTGGCTCCGGCCTTTTCATCAAGTCTACAGAAGAGCCGGCCGGCCGGAGCCAGCGGGGCCTCGACGGACCGCGAGTGTTTGCCTTCGGCAGGTAGAGCTATGCCTTGGACGAGGCGGCCTCAGAGTTCCGCGTCGTTCGATGGCCGAAGGGGAAGAGGGAGCCAAACGAAGAGCACTCCTCCGCGGCCAGGGCTATGATCATTTCATCGATTCTCTCAACCGTTTCTCTGCTCACGTGATCATCGCCATGAAGGCACTGACGCGCGCGCTTCAGGTGTCGTCGTGCGGCCTCGAAATCGCTGCCCATCCGTTCCTCCCGCTTAGAGAGACTCCAGATTTGAACAGTTCACTCCTTTAAGAAAGTCACCCGAAAGAGCGATTCGGTCGGCAATTGGAGGTAGATGCCCAAAACGCAGAAACCCCGCCCCGCGAGCGCAGACGGGGCTATTGAGCCGACGGAGGGCGGAGGGAAGCGTGCCGCCTAATCTCTCACGGCGCTGGTTGTTCCGTTCGGCTTTTTCTTGATCCGCGCGATATCGGGCGCAACACACAAGCTGTCACGGATCGGCCGCATCGGAATACTCAAGGGCACCATTCAGGAGCTCAGTGGGCGTTTTGTGCCGTTTCTGTGCCAATCGGCCCAAGAAGCTAAGTCTTTGAAAGGATGGTGGGCGTGACAGGGATTGAACCTGTGACCCCTGCAATGTCAATGCAGTGCTCTCCCGCTGAGCTACACGCCCATCCGAAGCCGCGCATACACCATTTTTGATCCGGCGCGTCAATAGCAGGAAAAGGGAAAGAAGGCTCCGTTTTGCCGCACCGGCCGATAGTCGCCGATGCCTTGGGCAAAAACGGCTCAGGCCGCCTGCAGCATCTTCTCGACCTCGTTGACGAGGTCGCGCAGATGGAACGGCTTCGACAGCACCTTGGCGTCTTTCGGCGCCTTGGAATCCGGGTTCAGCGCAACGGCGGCGAAACCGGTGATGAACATGACCTTGAGGTCGGGATCGATCTCGGTGGCGCGGCGGGCCAGCTCGATGCCGTCCATCTCCGGCATGACGATATCGGTCAAAAGCAGCGAGAACGGTTCCTCGCGCAGCCGCTCATAGGCACTGGCGCCGTTGTCGAAGTCGCTGACCTGGTAACCGGCGCGCTCCAGCGCCTTGACGAGGAAGCGACGCATATCGTCGTCGTCTTCCGCCAGAAGAATGCGTGCCATGATATCCCGTCCGAATCACCCGCCCGGACTCTGCCGAAAGGCAGGGCCGTTAACCATCCTGTATATGAGGAGGCGAGGGTAAACATCAAGTGAACGAGGCGCGGCATAATCCGCATTCGCAAAGGCGGTGCCGGCGCCGAAATGCTGGACATGCGGCCGTCAAGGTGGCACTTTCATCCCATGATGCATTGGTGTTTTCGGGTTCGTTCAAATTGAAGACGGCAGCCGAGGATTTTTCGGTCGTTCCCCCCTTCGAAATCCGGTCGGGCGCCGAGCAGCGCGTCCCCTTCCTCTTCAACTCACCCCACAGCGGGCGCCATTATCCGGAGCGCTTCCTCGCCATGGCAAGGCTGGACCGCAACGCCATTCGCCGGTCCGAGGACTGCTATGTCGACGAGCTGTTCGGCGGCGCGGTGGCGCTTGGCGCGCCGATGCTCGCGGCTAATTTCCCGCGTGCCTATCTCGACGTCAACCGCGAGCCGTGGGAACTCGATCCGCGCATGTTCGCCGAGCCGGTGCCATCCTTCTGCAACATCCGTTCCGCACGCGTGGCCGGCGGGCTCGGCACCGTTCCGAAGCTGGTCGGTGAAGGCCTCGACATCTACTCCGGCCGCCTGCCGCTGGCCGAAGCGGTTGCCCGCATAGAGGCGGTCTACAAACCCTATCATGAGACGCTGAAACGGCTGTTGACGCGAACCCACGCGCGTTTCGGCTTTGCCGTGCTGATCGACTGTCACTCGATGCCGGCGAGCATCCGCGTCGGCGACAACGGCCTGCGGCCCGATTTCATCATTGGTGACCGCTTCGGCATCTCGGCCACCGCGGCATTGACCGAGACCGCAATCGGCCTGCTCAACACCATGGGCTATACCGTCGCCCACAACAAGCCCTATGCCGGCGGCTTCATCACCGAACACTACGGTCGCCCGGCGCGCCATCTCCATGCGCTGCAGATCGAGGTCAATCGCGGGCTCTATATGAATGAGCGGACATTCGAGAAAGCGGCGGGCTTCGATGCGCTGGCCGACGACCTGGCGCGATTTTCGGCCGACCTGATGGCCATGCCCGACCACCATTTCATGGATCTGCCGCTGGCCGCGGAGTGAACAGAGCCCGGTTTCATTAGATGGCGCCATCCACAACCGCCGCATAGTTCTGGGCGACATGGATCGGGATTGGC
This sequence comes from Mesorhizobium sp. B1-1-6, assembly GCF_006443035.1. Classification (NCBI taxonomy): domain Bacteria; kingdom Pseudomonadati; phylum Pseudomonadota; class Alphaproteobacteria; order Hyphomicrobiales; family Phyllobacteriaceae; genus Mesorhizobium; species Mesorhizobium sp. B1-1-6. Next base: position 99,040 of record NZ_VFWR01000016.1, read on the forward strand.
GGGGATTGGAACTGGCGGCGAAAAAAAGACCGCATCGTTCGCACGATACGGTCGAAGTCTAGGGAGGAAACGCCCAAGGAGGGCATGGACAGGAAACCCTGTCCGAGATCAAGGGTATGGTGCGCTGCACAAATGTCAAGCGACCTACCGGCTTTTTTAATTCAGAGTGATGTGGAAATTGCGCTTCGGTGGCGCCGGCGTGTTATTCTGGCAACAGTCGGCGCGGTGAAAAATCCTGGAACACCCTTGTCTTGGCGCGGAACTGGCGGCACACGTGGGCTCGGCCATGCTGCAATGCGGGAGAATCAGTTGGACATCAGCATCGATTTCATGCGCCGCATCGCGCAAGCGGCGGCGGCGGAAACCTTGCCGCGCTTCCGCAGCCAGGGTGCGGTCGCCAACAAGGAAAAGGGCAGCTTCGATCCGGTCACCGAAGCCGATCGCGAAGCCGAGCGCGCCATCCGGGCGCTGATATCGGCGCAATATCCGGACCATGGCATTCTCGGCGAGGAACACGGAAGCGAGAACATTTCCAGCAGGCATGTCTGGGTAATCGATCCGATCGACGGCACGCGCGCTTTCATCTCCGGCCTGCCGGTGTGGGGGACGCTGGTCGGATTGACGGTGGAGGGCGATGCCGTTGCCGGATTGATGTCGCAGCCCTTCACCGGCGAGCTCTTCTACGCCAACGCCTCCGGCTCCCATTATGAGGGGCCGGGCGGGCCGCGCAAACTGGTCACACGCAAGACGACGAGCCTTGCTGAAGCAACGCTGTTCACCACGACGCCGGCGCTGTTCCAGGGCGAGGCACGCCTGCGCTATGACCAGTTCGAGAAGCAGGTACAACTCGCCCGCTATGGCACCGATTGCTATGCCTTCGCCATGGTCGCCGCGGGAAGCGTCGACATCGTCGCTGATCCCGGACTGAAGCCCTATGACATCGTGGCGCTGATCCCCATCATCGAGAAGGCGGGCGGCGTGGTCACTACCTTCGACGGCGGGCCGGCCGAGAATGGCGGCGACATATTGGCGGCGGCGACGCCCGAACTCCATGCGGCGGCGATGGCGGCCCTGCGCGGCTGAGCATCCGTTTCGCCGCGATGCGCTTTAGGCGTCCGAGAGACGCAGGCCCCATAGAATGAGCGCGAAAGCGATGAGGCCGGTCGGCGCGGACGAATAGGCGATGGCTTTGATCGCGTACTCCTGAAAGGCGCTTCCATGCGCGGCTCCTGCCGCCAGCGGCATCGTCTCGTTGCCGGCTCCCCAGAGGCTGGCCATCACAGAGGCTGCCAGGACGGCCAAGGCTGAATAGATCAGGAACCAGAACGCAATCCGCGACATCGCGACGCCGAGATTGAGCCTGGACCAGACGAGACCCAAAACCAGCAGCAGGACGCCTTGCAAGGCACCGAGCGTGTGAACCGACAATCCGAGCCGCGGTGCGGCGAGGGATGGGATGGCGAACCCTTCGACTGACGAAAACAGCAGGAGGGCGATGCCGAGCTGCAGCAGGCGATGCCCCTGGCGTGGCAGCGTGTCCGATGCGTTCATGGCCGCTCCTCCCGATCCGTCGACTGACCTCTGCGGACGGTAACTAGCGCTCGGGCCCCGAACGGGAACTGGCGTCAAGTTGCCTCCGGTTGAGCAGGAGGCAGGCGTAGCCGTTAGAATTGCCGAGGCGTCGGCGCGATCATCGTCCGACATTGATCGCGCAAGACGCGGGCGCTGGGAACGGGCGTTGTCAGCGGATAGCGAGCGACCTGGGGGGCCAACCGGATTATGGAATTTCGCCAACCAGGCATGAGCCGGCGCCGGACCGGCTCCGGTCTCGGCAATACGCGCCATCAGGCCGTCGGGTCGTCGCTGCCGGGAATGAAAGCGTCGAAGGCGGCGAGGAATTGCTCGCGGTAGATGTCGGCCTCCTGCAGGATCTCGTGACGCGCGCCGTCGATCATGAGCAGCGAGCCGAGGCGCAGACGCCTGGCATAGGCTTCCACGGCCTTGGTCGAGACGACCTGATCGGCACCGGCGGCGATGACCAGCAGGGGGACCCGGATGCGGGCCATGAATTCGGGATCGCTTACCGCTTCCGCGGCTTCGGCAGCCGCTCTCAGCCAGCGGATCGTCGGGCCGCCAAGCGCCAGTTGCGGGTGATCCTCGTAGATCTTGGTGTTGCGGCGGTAGCGTTCCGGATCCGTCGTTACCTTGTTGGTGTCGAAGGGAGCGGTAACCTTCGGCCGCGGCCCCCAGGCGGCGTAAAGCCGGCCAAGGCCCAGGGCACAAAACAGCGAACAGACGCGGCGGACCGTCCGGATCGAGACCGGCAGGTCGGGCAAGGTGAAGAACGGCGCGATCAGCACCATGCGCCGCACGCGGTTGACCATGGAGGGCGAAGCAAGCAGCGTGATCACGGCGCCGGCCGAATGGGCAAGAATGTAGTACGGCCCGCGGCAGTCCGGCAGCACGATCTCCTCGAAGAACTGTTCAAGGTCGGCCGTGTGGTCGCGGAAGGACCTGATATAGCCGCGCTGGCGATCGCGGATCAGCCGGTCGGAGCCGCCTTGGCCGCGCCAGTCAAGCGTGGCGACGCCAAAACCGCGCGCCGCAAGATCGCGAATGGTTTCGAAATATTTCTCGATGCACTCGTTGCGGCCGGACAGCAGCACCACGGTGCCCTTCATCGGGCGGGCGACCGCGGCGAACAGGCCATAGCGTATCTTCTTGCCGTCGCGTGCCGTAAAAAAGCCGCCGGTGGCGTTTTCCGGTCGCGGGTTGCCCTCAGTTTCATGAAAAAGGGGAATTTCGTGAAAAAGGAGATCCGTCATTCGGCGCTTCGTGCTCGGCGTCTCGCATGCCTGCCTGTCGTGGCCGGCCTCGCCAAGGTTGATAGCCGTCCATGGGCCAAAAGCAAAGGAATTCCGGGAGGCGTCGGATCGGCAACAGGGAAGGCCGGAAGCCGCTATGAGCGCGCTTCCGGCCCCTGTCGATCCGGGAGGAAGGGACGTTGCACCCGGTTCGGCCTCGTCGCGGCGCCCGGTCCATGCAAATCCGGCGCCGCTTGTCCTTGATGTCGAGAGCAGTCTAGCGGCGGCTGTCTGAACGCGCGCAAAAGCGCCGGTTCATCTGCCGTTCATCCTCGATTTTTGCCGGGAGGCAAAATCTTGAAATGGCTTTGCCCGCTCCCCAAATGTGGGTTGCGGCCGCCAATGTCGGGGCCGCTGGTCAAACCGGAACGCCGCTTAAGGGTTTCGCACCGGCCAAACGCAAAACCTTGTTGCTCAACAGGAGAACACACCATGCGTCACGTTGATTTTTCCCCGCTCTATCGCTCGACCGTCGGCTTCGACCGTCTCTTCACCATGCTTGATTCCCTTGCGCAGCCCGATGGCGCGCAGACCTATCCGCCCTACAATATCGAGCGCACCGGTGAGGATGCCTACCGCATCTCGATGGCTGTCGCCGGCTTCTCGGACGAGGAGATCTCGATCGAGGCCCACCGCAATGTGCTGACCGTGAAAGGCGAGCGCAAGGATGAGGGCACCGGCGAGGGTTCCGAACTGCTCTATCGCGGCATTGCCTCCAGGGCCTTCGAGCGCCGCTTCCAGCTTGCCGACCACGTCGAGGTCGTGGGCGCCACGCTGAAGAACGGCCTGCTCTTTGTCGACCTGAAGCGCAACATCCCCGAGGAACTGAAGCCGCGCAAGATCGCGATCACGTCGGCTCCGGCCAAGGCCAAGCAGATCGAGGCCAAGACCGCTGCGTAATCCCTAAGTCTCCTCCCGAGACGGAAGCGGCGCCGAAAGGCGCCGCTTCTTTTTTATTTGCCGGGAACAGCAATTACCCGGCGATCAAATGGCCAAAGCGGTCGACTTCCTCTGACGTCGTCGCAAAACTGGTGACGAAGCGATAGAGCAATTCGTCCTCGCCGATATGGCCTTCGAAGCCATGCGGCTTGTGCCAGTCGTAGAAAACAGCACCCGCCGCCTGCAGCCTGTCGGCTTCAGCCTTTTTCATCACCGCGAAAACCTCGTTCGCTTGCGGCAGCCAAGCCAGTTTCGCCGTCTCGGAATCCTCGATCGCCGCGGCAAGGCGGGCAGCCATGGCATTGGCGTGCCTGGCGGTGTCGAGCCACAGGCCGTCGCGGAAATAAGCCTCGAACTGTGCCGCGATAAAGCGCGATTTGGAAAACAGCTGGGCGGCGCGCTTGCGCAGGAAGGCCAATTCCCGGGCACGCTCGAGATCGAACAGCACGATCGCCTCGGCGCACCAGCAGCCGTTCTTGGTGCCGCCGAAAGACAGTATGTCGACGCCACTTTTCCAGGTCATTTCGGCGGGCGTCGTGTCGAGCGCGACCAGTGCATTGGCAAAGCGGGCGCCGTCCATATGCAATGGCACGGAATGTTGCCGCGCGATGGCCGAGATCGCGGCGATGTCATGCAGGCCGTAGACCGTGCCGACCTCCGTCGACTGGGTGATCGAGACCGCCATCGGCCGGCCCCAATGGACCACCTCGCCGGCGAAACGGCCGATCGCCGTTTCCAGATTGTGCGGATCGATCCGGCCCAGCGCGCCATCGACGGCATGCAGCCGCGAGCCGCCGGAGAAATATTCCGGTGCGCCGCACTCATCTTCGATGACATGCGATTCGCGATGAGCGAAGGAAATGCCGCCGGGCTTGTTGTAGGCGGTCAGCGCCAGCGAATTGGCGGCGGTGCCGGTGGCCACGAAGAACACCGCAACCTCGCGTTCGAAAATTTCGCTGAAGCGCTGGGAGACGGCCTGGTCGAGCGCGCCATCGCCATAGGCAGTGGAAAAGCCGCCGGCGTGGGCCGAGAGGCCGGAGGCGATGTTGGGGTGGGCGCCTGCCCAATTGTCGGAAGCGAAGAACATGCATCTGCCTGTGCTGGGAAAATCGCTGCAACCTTGACCGGTTTCATGGCTGGCTCGCAAGGGCCAGACGCCAGAAAACGGGTAAAGCCAGCGAGCTGCCGAAAACCGACAGGGACCGAAGCTTGCGTTTAGCGGGTATTTCACGAAACTTTGTGTCGCGAAACGCGGAAGTTTTTTGTGAATCGGTCTTGTATGCGCCCGGCTTTTCTGCCATAAAAATTTAGGACAGTAGTGCTGTCTTATTTTGTCGCGCAAAACAGGCTGGATTGGCGTATTCTAAGCCTCTCCGGCTTTTGCCGCGAGCGACAGGTGGACGGCCGTGCTCTGGCCTGTACGATACCGGATGCGAACCGCGCGGCGAGCCGCATGGTTCGGCAAGGATTTCGCAAGACGTGCCGTAAGGATGAAGGGGAAGCAATGCGCTTCCCGAGGCAAACCAGCGCCCGCAAGGACGCGGAATGGAGGACAGGACGATGACGGAATTGACGCACGCTGCGACGAACGGCAAGGCCGCGCAGACGAAAGCGGCAGCCGTCAAAACCCTGGCCAATACCCGCCGCACCGGTTTGACCGCCCAGGGCCTTTACGATCCGCGCAACGAGCACGATGCCTGCGGTGTCGGCTTCATCGTCAACATGAAGGGCGCGAAGTCGCACACGATCGTCGAGGACGGGCTTTCCATGCTCGAAAACCTGACGCATCGCGGCGCCGTCGGCGCCGATCCGCTGATGGGCGACGGCGCGGGCGTGCTGGTGCAGATACCCGACGGCTTCTTCCGCGAGGAGATGGCCGCGCAGGGCGTCGAGCTGCCGTCGGCGGGGCAGTATGGCGTCGGCCATTGGTTCATGCCGCAGGATGCCGCGCTGCGCGCCCATGTCGAGGACATCATTGCCGAATCGGCGCAGTCCGAGGGGCTGCCGCTGCTCGGCTTCCGTGACGTGCCGGTCGACAATTCGTCGCTTTCCAAGGCTCCGGATATCGTGGCATCCGAGCCGTTCCACCGGCAGGTCTTCATCGGCCGCACGGCCGACATTCCCGACGACGAGGAGTACGAGGCCAGGCTCTATCTGCTGCGCAAGGTCATATCGGGCCGCATCTACGCCGAGAACGACAACAAGGACATCGGCGCCTACTGCGTGTCGCTGTCGGCGCGCACCATCGTCTACAAGGGCATGTTCCTGGCCTATCAGGTCGGAGCCTATTACAAGGACCTGTCCGATCCGCGCTTCGAAACGGCGCTGATCCTGGTCCACCAGCGCTTCTCCACCAACACCTTCCCCTCGTGGAAGCTGGCGCATCCCTATCGCATGGTCGCGCATAATGGCGAGATCAACACCGTGCGCGGCAACAACAACTGGATGGCGGCGCGCCAGGCGTCGGTGGATTCGGAGCTGTTCGGCAACAACATCTCCAAGCTCTGGCCGATCTCCTATGAGGGCCAGTCCGACACCGCATGTTTCGACAATGCGCTCGAGTTCCTGTTCCAGGGCGGATACAGCCTCAGCCACGCCATGATGATGCTGATCCCGGAAGCCTGGGCCGGCAACAAGCTCATGGACGCCGACCGCAAGGCCTTCTACGAATACCACGCGGCGCTGATGGAGCCGTGGGACGGGCCCGCCGCGGTCGCCTTCACCGACGGGCGCCAGATCGGCGCCACGCTCGACCGCAACGGCTTGCGGCCAGCGCGCTACATCGTCACCGACGACGACCGGGTCATCATGGCGTCGGAGGCCGGCGCGCTGCCTGTGCCGGAGGAAAAGATCGTCCAGAAGTGGCGGCTGCAGCCCGGCCGCATGCTCTTGATCGATCTTGCCAAGGGCCGCATCGTTTCCGACGAGGAGATCAAGTCGGAGATCGCCACCAGGCATCCCTACAAGACCTGGCTCGCCAATACGCAGCTCATCCTGGAGGACCTGAAGCCGGTCGAGCCGCGCGCGCTGCGCAAGGATGTCAGCCTGCTCGACCGCCAGCAGGCGTTCGGCTACACCCAGGAAGACACCAAGCTCTTGATGTCGCCGATGGCCACCACAGGCCAGGAAGCCGTCGGTTCGATGGGCACCGACACGCCGATCTCGGCGATGTCGGACAGATCGAAGCTGCTCTACACCTATTTCAAGCAGAACTTCGCCCAGGTCACCAATCCGCCGATCGACCCGATCCGCGAGGAACTGGTGATGAGCCTGGTGTCCTTCATCGGCCCGCGGCCCAACATATTCGACCTGGTCGGCAGTTCGCGCCGCAAGCGGCTGGAAGTGCGCCAGCCGATCCTGACCAATGGCGATCTCGAAAAGATCCGCTCCATCGGCCACACCGAGGATCGGTTCGACACCAAGACGATCGACATCACCTATGCCTCGATCGAGGGCGCGGCCGGCATGCAGGGCGCCATCGATCGGCTGTGCGAGCGGGCCGAAGCGGCGGTCGCCGGCGGCTACAACATCATCATCCTGTCCGACCGCCAGCTCGGGCCGGACCGCATCGCCATTCCCGCGCTTCTGGCCACGGCCGCGGTGCATCATCATCTGATCCGCAAGGGGCTGCGTACTTCGGTCGGGCTCGTCGTGGAATCCGGCGAGCCGCGCGAAGTGCATCATTTCTGCTGTCTTGCCGGCTACGGCGCCGAAGCGATCAATCCCTATCTCGCCTTCGACACGCTGCTCGACATGCACAAGCGCGGCGAATTGCCGGAAGAGGTCGACGCCTACGAAGTCGTGTCGCGCTACATCAAGTCGATCGGCAAGGGCATCCTCAAGGTGATGTCGAAGATGGGCATCTCGACCTACCAGTCCTATTGCGGCGCGCAGATCTTCGACGCGATCGGGCTGAAGACCGATTTCGTGGAGAAGTATTTCACCGGCACCGCCACGCTGATCGAAGGCGTCGGGCTGGACGAGATCGCCGAGGAGACGTTCAGGCGTCATACGGATGGTTTCGGCAACGATCCGGTGCTGCGCAACAGCCTGGATGTCGGCGGCGAATACCTGTTCCGCATGCGCGGCGAGGCGCATATGTGGTCGCCCGACGCGGTCGCCACCTTGCAGCATGCCGTGCGTCAGGGGTCTTGGGAGACCTTCAAGGAGTATTCCGCGCAGATCGACAGCGAGACGGCGCGCGCGCAGACCATTCGTGGCCTGTTCAAGATCAAGCTGGCGGAAGATACCGGCCGCAAGAAGGTCCGTCTCGACGACGTCATGCCGGCGGCCGAGATCGTCAAGCGTTTCTCGACCGGCGCGATGTCGTTCGGCTCGATCTCCAGGGAAGCGCATACGACGCTGGCGCGCGCCATGAACGCCATCGGCGGCAAGTCGAACACTGGCGAGGGCGGCGAAGAGGCAGACCGCTATCTGCCGCTGCCCGGCGGCGGCAAGAACCCCGAACGTTCGGCGATCAAGCAGATCGCTTCCGGACGGTTCGGCGTGACGACCGAATATCTCGTCAACTCCGACGTCATGCAGATCAAGGTGGCGCAAGGCGCCAAGCCCGGCGAGGGCGGCCAGTTGCCCGGCCACAAGGTCGACGCCACCATCGCCAAGGTCCGGCACTCGACGCCCGGCGTCGGCCTGATCTCGCCGCCGCCGCATCACGACATCTATTCGATCGAGGATCTGGCGCAGCTGATCTACGATCTGAAGAACGTCAACCCGGCGGCCGACATTTCGGTCAAGCTGGTGTCGGAGGTCGGGGTCGGCACGGTCGCGGCGGGCGTCGCCAAGGCGCGCGCCGACCACATCACCATCTCGGGCTACGATGGCGGCACGGGTGCCTCGCCGCTGACGTCGCTCAAGCATGCCGGCAGCCCGTGGGAGATGGGCCTTGCCGAGACGCACCAGACGCTGGTGCTCAACGGTCTCAGGTCGCGCGTGGCGCTGCAGGTCGATGGCGGATTGCGCACGGGCCGCGACGTCATCATTGGCGCGCTGCTCGGCGCCGACGAGTTCGGCTTCTCGACCGCGCCGCTGATCGCGGCCGGCTGCATCATGATGCGCAAATGCCATCTCAACACCTGCCCGGTCGGCGTGGCGACGCAGGATCCGGTGCTGCGCAAGCGCTTCAAGGGCACGCCCGAGCACGTCATCAACTTCTTCTTCTATGTCGCTGAAGAGGTGCGCGGGCTGCTTGCCGAAATGGGCTTCACCCATATCGACCAGATCATCGGCGACGCCGATCTCCTGGAAAAGCGCGACGTGATCCAGCATTGGAAGGCGCGCGGGCTCGACTTCTCGAAGATGTTCTACAAGCCCGATGCGCCACATGAGGCGGTGCACTGGACCGAGCGGCAGAAGCACCCGATCGACGACGTGCTCGACCGCAAGCTGATCGAGCTGGCCAAGCCGGCGCTGGAGGCCAAGCAGCCGGTCAAGATCGAGGTCGACATCCGCAATGTCGATCGTTCGGCGGGCGCCATGCTGTCGGGCGAGGTGGCCAAGCGCTTCAAGCACAAGGGCCTGCGCGAGGATACGATCCAGGTGAAGCTGACCGGGACCGCCGGCCAGTCCTTCGGCGCCTTCCTGGCGCGCGGCATCTCCTTCGAGCTGGTCGGCGCCGGCAACGACTATGTCGGCAAGGGCCTGTCGGGCGGCCGCATCATCATCCGGCCGCCGGATGAAGCCAAGATCGTCGCGGCCGAGTCCATCATCGTCGGCAACACGGTGCTCTATGGCGCTACCGAAGGCGAGGCCTATTTTGCCGGTGTCGCCGGCGAGCGCTTCGCGGTGCGCAACTCGGGCGTCGTCACCGTCGTCGAGGGCGTCGGCGACCATGGCTGCGAATACATGACCGGCGGCATCGTCGTCGTCATCGGCAAAACCGGCCGCAACTTCGCCGCCGGCATGTCGGGCGGCGTTGCCTATGTGCTGGACGAGGCGGGCGATTTCGCCGAGCGCTGCAACATGGCCATGGTCGAGCTGGAGCCGGTGCCGGAAGAAGACGACCTGATGGAAAAGCTGCTGCACCATGGCGGCGACCTCGACCACAAGGGCCGCGTCGACGTCTCGGGTGACATGACCAGCCATGACGAGGAGCGGCTCTACCAGCTGATCTCGAACCACGTGCACTATACGGGTTCGGTGCGCGGCCGCGAGATCCTCGACAATTGGGCGGGGTTCCGGCCGAAATTCCGCAAGATCATGCCGGTCGAATACCGCCGCGCGCTGATCGAGATGGAACGCATGCGCATGAGCGTGGCGGCCGAATAGATCTTCGCAAAGGCCGGGAAGCCCAGGCTTCCCGGCTCCATGTCACTGATAATTTGACCTCTCGCGGAAGGTTGCCACGGCTGCCTGAAGAGGTTAACGGGTGCGGCGAAAACCGCACCATCTGGACAGCAGGAACTGGACTATGGGCAAGGTAACAGGCTTTCTCGAGATCGACCGGCAGGTGCACAAGTATCAGCCGGCCTCCGACCGCATCCGGCATTTCCGCGAGTTTACGCTGCCGATGTCGGACAAGGAGGTCGAGAAACAGGCCGCGCGCTGCATGGACTGCGGCATCCCGTTCTGTCACGGGCCGACCGGCTGCCCGATCCACAACCAGATCCCGGACTGGAACGACCTCGTCTATAACAGGGACTGGGACAATGCGATCCGCAACCTGCATTCGACCAACAATTTCCCCGAATTCACCGGCCGCATCTGCCCCGCGCCTTGCGAGGAAGCCTGCACGCTGAACCTCGAGGACATTCCGGTGGCCATCAAGACGGTCGAGCAGGCGATCGCCGACAAGGCCTACGAGACCGGCCATATCAGGCCCTATCCGCCGGAGAGGAAGACGGGCAAGCGCGTCGCCGTCATCGGCTCCGGCCCGGCCGGCATGGCCGCCGCCCAGCAGCTCGGCCGCGCCGGCCATGATGTCCATGTCTACGAGCGCGAAAGCCGGCCAGGCGGGCTGATGCGCTACGGCATTCCGGACTTCAAGATCGAGAAGCACTATATCGATCGTCGCATCGAGCAGATGCAGGGCGAAGGCGTGACCTTCCATTGCGGCGTCAATGTCGGCATCGACAAGCCCGTGGCCGAACTGCTCGCCGAGCATGACGCGGTGCTCTATTGCGGCGGATCCGAGACCCCGCGCACGGCCAATATCCCCGGCGACGATCTCGGCGGCGTCTATGACGCGATGCCCTATCTCGTGCAGCAGAACCGGCGTGTCGGCGGCGAGCCGATCCAGTCGGTGGCGTGGCCGTCGCACCCGATCATCGCCAGCGGCCAGCATGTCGTCGTCGTCGGCGGCGGCGATACCGCTTCCGACTGCGTCGGCACCGCCTTCCGCCAAGGCGCCGTGCGCGTCACGCAGCTCGACATCCGTCCGCAGCCGCCGGAGAAGGAAGACAAGCTCGCCGTCTGGCCCTACTGGGCGACCAAGATGCGCACCTCCTCCTCGCAGGCCGAGGGCGCCGAGCGCGAATTCCAGGTGGCGACACTCGAATTCATCGGCGAGGAAGGCCAGCTGACCGGTGTCAAATGCTGCGAGGTCGACGATAAGCGCCGACCGATCGTCGGCACCGAGTTCGTCATCCGCGCCGATCTCGCCTTCATCGCCATCGGCTTTGCCGGGCCGGCCATGGCCGGCGTGGTGTCGGAGCTCGAAGGGGATATGAAGATCGTCACCGACAGCCGACGCTCCCGCAATGTCGAGGCCAATGACCGCGACTACCGGACCAGCGTCGACAGGCTCTATGCCGCGGGTGACGTGCGCCGCGGCCAGTCGCTGGTGGTCTGGGCCATCCGCGAGGGTCGCCAGGCGGCGCGTTCGATCGACGAGGCATTGATGGGTTCGAGCGTCCTGCCCCGCTGAGACCGTTTGGAAACTCTACTCCTGCGGCCATCTGAAGGCGTTTCTGCGCTTCCGGTGCTCACGTACCCCAAAGTACGCTCCGCTCCGGTTCTCGAAAACGCCATCATATGACTCGCAGCAGCGAGTTCCGAAAACGGTTTCGGGCCCCTCCGCGTTGCTAAGGAGTGATGGCCGTCGTCGTGCCAGCCCTGGCGGCCGCGGCTGCCGGATTTGTCTTCGGCGGCCAGGCGAAATCGTCGGCGCGGCCGGGCGAAGCCACCGGCGCCTTGCCCTCGACCACCAGTTTTTCGCCGGGCAGGCCCGGGTTGGCCTTCGCGGGCGGTCCGGCGCCGAGCAGTTCCGTGCCGCCGTCGAGCGCCGGATCGCTGAGCAGCATCGGCGCGGTGCGGTCAATGACGATGGGAGCGGCGGCCGGCGCCGGCGCCTCGACCGGCGCGCCGGCAGGAGCAGCGGTCGGGGCGACGCTTCCCGGCGCGGCCAGGCCCAGGACCTTCATCAACGGCTTTTCGGTATAGAAGGCGAGCTTGCGCTTGCCGGCCTTCGACATGTTGATGCCGTCATCGGAGCGCAGCCGCACGGGCTGGCCGTTGATGTCGGGGCCACTGGTGACGAAGGCGCCGTTCTCGTCGACGAATCCATCCCAGATATCGACGAATTCGCCGCCATGGCTTTCGGCCGCCTGACGGTAGATGTCGTTGAAGGCGAGCATGTCGGATGTCATCTTCGAAACCCTGAACGCCGGCATGCCGACCCACAGGAAAGGCACCTTAGCCGTGGCGATGGCCTTGCCGAACGCTTCGGTGCGACGTTCGTATTCCTTGGTCCAGGTCTCGGAACGGGGCTGCTCGCGCACATCCCCCACCTTCATCGGCTGGCGGTCGTTGGAACCGAGCATCACGACCACGGCGGCGGGCTTTTCGGTCTCTATCAACGATTTGATCTGTTCCGGCCAATTGTAGAAATCATCGCGCACGAAGCCCGACGAGCCATTGGAGCGAACGACGATCCTGACGCCGGTATTCTCGGCAAAGGCGGTATCTAGACCTTCGGCGAGCCCGGCCGCCATGAAATCGCCGACCACCAGGACGACCCGGGCGTCCGGCGCCTTCTCGGCGATCGGGATTTCCGGTTCCGCGGGCGGACGCGGGGCACGCGGCTTTTTTGCCTTCGGCCTGGGCCTTGGTTTCTGGATGTCCAGCGGCGGCTCGATCCGCTCGCTGCGGCGCGGGAACAGAAGGTCACGCAATGACCAGCCGCGGCTTTGCTGCTCCTGCGCCATGGCGGGGGCATGGAAGGCGCCTGCCATGGCGACGGCGAGCACGGCGACGGCCAGGAACAGCACCAGCATGCGGGGAATGAAGGTCCCGATGCGCGCAGCCCAAGCCAATCGCTCCTCCTCAGTTCATGACAGGCCCTATTTTTGCCTGAGCCATTTTAGCACTTCCATGCTCGGATAGCCGTCCTGGGTCAAGCCGACCTTTGCCTGATAGGCCATGATGGCCGACTTCGACCCGTCGCCGATCTTGCCGTCGAATTTGCCGTCATAAAGGCCGTGCTGGGAGAGCCGCTTCTGCAATTCCTGCCTTTCCTCGAACGTCAGCTTGGTGAAAGGCCGTTTCCAGTCCTGTACGAGGCCGGTGGAACCGGCGATCTCGTCGGCAAGAAGACCAACGGCAAGCGCGTATTTGTCCGCATTGTTGTAGGCCTTGATGACCGAGAAATTCCTGATCATCAGGAAAGCGGGGCCGCCGCGGCCATCCGGTACTTTCAACGTCGCCTTGTCGCTGAGGTTCCTGAACGGCTTGCCGCTCGCCCTGACCACGCCGAGCGCCTGCCATTGCGCCAGCGTCCTGGAGCCTGCGGGCAGCTTGCCGGCCGGCAAGGCCACCTCGTAGCCCCAGGTCTTGCCGGCCTGCCAGCCATTCTTCTTGAGCAGATTGGCTGATGTCGCCAGCGCATCGGGAATGGAATTCCAGATGTCGCGCTTGCCGTTGCCGTCCATGTCCACGGCATAGTGCTGGTAGCTGGTCGGGATGAACTGGGTCTGGCCCATGGCGCCCGCCCAGGAACCCATGAGGTGGCTCTCGTCGATGTCGCCGGTCTGGAGGATCTTCAGTGCGGCGACCAGTTGCGTGCGGGCATATTTCGACCGCTTCTGATCGCCATAGGCCAGGGTCGCCAGCGAGCGGACGACATTGCGCATGATGTCGTCGCGCTTGAGGATCTCGCCATAGTTGGATTCCATCGACCAGATGGCCAGCAGGACGTTGCGGTCAACGCCGAACCTCGCCTCGATCCTGTCCAGCCACGGCTTCCATTTCCTGGCCATCTGCTGGCCGACCGCGACCGACTGGTCGTGGACGCGGTTGTCGAAATAATCCCAGGCGGGCGCGGTGAATTCCGGCTGGGTTCGGGCTTTTTCCAGCACCACCGGATCGGGTTCGTCGATGCCCCTGAAGGCGCGGTCATAGACGGCGCCGGAAACGCCCCCCTGCACCGCGGTGGCGCGGAAGCCGGCGACCCATTGCCGGAAGCCGGCATCGGCGAAGGCCGGCCCGGCAGGCATCAGCATGGCGAGCGAGAGGCTGGCGGCCGTCATGACGCTGGTGAAACGCTTTGCGGCATTGCGAACGGACATCTTTTCCTCCTTCTCCGTCTTGGGAAAGACCATTCATCGCCGAACCAGGTTAGGAATTGGTTTACCATAGGCCGCCCCTGGAACGAAAAGGCGCCTCGATGCTTCTACCGGTGCAAGTTTCCCTTCATCCGCCCGATAATCCTCAATTCCGGCGTGAAAATGTCGCGGGGCGGGATTGCGGAGCCGGCCTGCAAACGGATAATTGAAGGCATGAAGAGAGTTCGCAAGGCAGTTTTCCCGGTCGCAGGTCTCGGCACGCGGTTTCTCCCGGCCACCAAGGCCGTCCCCAAGGAAATGCTTACCGTCGTCGACCGGCCCGTCATCCAATACGTGGTGGACGAGGCGCGCGAGGCAGGCATCGAGCATTTCATCTTCGTCACCGGGCGCAACAAGGCGGTCATCGAGGATCATTTCGATATCCAGTTCGAGCTCTATGACACGCTCGCCCAGCGTGGCAAGGACGACCAGCTCGCCAGGTTGCAGCGGCTGCAGCCCGGGCCGGGACAGACCAGCTTCACTCGCCAGCAGGTGCCGCTCGGACTTGGCCATGCCGTCTGGTGCGCGCGCGAACTGGTCGGCGACGAGCCGTTCGCGCTCTTGTTGCCCGACATGATCATGCAGTCGGAAAAGAGCTGCATGAGGGACATGGTCGACCTCTATGCCGAGACCGGCAACAACATCATCGCGGTTCAGGAATGCGATCCCGCCGAGACCCATAAATACGGCATCGTCGGCCGGGGCGAAGCCACCCATCATGGCTTCCGCATCACCGAGATGGTGGAAAAGCCGAAGACCGGCACCGCGCCCTCCAATCTCTACATCAATGGCCGCTACATATTGCAGCCCGAGATTTTCAAAATCCTCGAAGGCCAGGAGAAGGGCGCCGGAAACGAGATCCAGCTCACGGACGCAATGCTGAAGCTGGAGAAGCAGCAGCCCTTCTACGGCTACCACTTTCAGGGCCGCACCTTCGATTGCGGATCGCCGGAAGGGTTCGTCGAGGCCAATGTGGCCTTCGCGCTCTGGCGCAACGACATGAACCAGAGCATGGCCGGCGTTATCCGCAGGCTTCTCGACGAGATGGCGCCTTCGGAGCACGTTGTGGCGGCGCTTTAAGGGAGGCGCTGTCTGGCCGATGTCTCGGATGCGGCACGCAGCTTAGCGGCCCGCGCTTACCGCTGCACCTTCACGCCGAGATAGATGCTGTTGGCGGTGTAGTCGCGGCCAGGCAGGTTGCTGGTGAGCTTCTCGGTCCTGGCGCGGGTGGTGAGGCCGGCATAGCGGTTCAGCCACCATGTCAGCCCGGCTTCGGCGCTCAGCACCCTGTCATGGCCGTCTATGCCGATATAATCGCGCCAGTCCAGGCCCAGCGCGGCATTGCCGGTCAGGTTGGCGCGGATCTGGCGTTCGGCCGTGAGGCGGCCGGAATAGAGGATGTCGCCGCTTTCACCTGCGGTGGTCGTGGGCTCGACCGTGGTCCGCCCGGTCAGGCCGATCGTGGTGCCGCGTTCGGGCGACCATTTCAGGTCGGCGTCCACGGTGGCACCCGCGATCGCCCCCAGGCGGTCGTCGTCGATCGCTTCCCGCAGCCAGCCGGCCGAGAACTCGCCGGCGAGCTTCTCGCCCATGTCGAGCTCGAGGCCGGCGCGGGCACCAAGCCGCGTTGATGAACGCTCGAAGCCTTCATTGTCGAAGCGTTGATCATAGGCCCTGCGCCCGAGTTCGATTTCGGTGAAAGGCGTAAGGGCAGGGGAGATTTCGTAGCCGGTGCGCAAGGTCGCCGTATAAAGCGTGGAGTTACGATCCTTCTGCGACAGCGAGGTGTCGTCAGAAAGCTTGGCGTCGCCATAGAAGTCGTGCGAGACCGCGCCGGTCAAAGTGTATTGCGCCTTGCCGACGTCCTTTTCGATGCCGAGGCTGCCGTCGATGGTCTGGCGCAGCGGTTGCTTGCTGACGCCTGCAATGGCGTCGGGCGACGAGGCCGATTCCGGCACGGCCTCGTAACCGAGCTTGGCGACGGCGCGTTGCTCGTTGTCGAGGTCGACATTGAGCTGGCCTTCGATGCGGCCTTGCTCATTGTGAACCGGGTAGCCCGAGACGGTCTCGCGGAAGAGGCCATAACCATCAATGGTCGCGGAGTTCTCGCGCCAGTCGGAGGCGGCGGAAAAGCGCAGTGCCGTCTCGGACAGCAGCGCCGCTTTGCCGGCACTGCTGGAATCGCCGTTCGAGGTGGCGGTCAGGCCCTGCTCCAGCGTCGGCCTTATGACGAACGAGCCCCATTTGATGCCTGGAGCGGTGAACGGATCGTCCTCGATTTTCTTCTTCTGCCCTTCGATGGAAGCGGTGCGTTCGGCGCCCGGATCGAGCTGCTGCCGGTCGACGCTGTCGATCGTGACGGCGCGGCGGTTGGCGGTCTCCTGGTCGGTGCCGGTGCCGGTGCCGGTGACGGTGGCGTCGGCATCGTCGGCCGTGCTGGCGGTCGTGGTCGCGTCGGTCGTCGCGGTGGTGTTCTTTTTCTTTGTCTTCGCCCTGTCGGCGGCCTTGTCCGCATTGGCCTGCCCGGTGGCCGATGGCCGGCGTGGTTTGGGCGGAGGCGGATTGTCGGCGGTCACGTCGTCACCGGCCGCCGGCGGGTCGAAGATGCTGCCAGTGGGCGAGGCGGCACCGCTATCGTCAGGAGCAGCGCCGGCGCTGGCGGGCAGATAGGTGCGCGACCGCGTGTCGTCCTGACCGGGGGGGGCCGGCTGCTGTTGACCCTGACCGGCTATGGCGGCCAGTCTCGCCTTGCGCTGCTGGTCGGACAGGATCGCCGATTCCGAGACCTCGCCGCGCAGCTCCGTTTCCTGGGCGAAGGACAGCGTCGGTCGCAGCAGGCCGAAGATGCTGGTCGCCAGCAGCAAGGCGCAGGCAGCCTTGCTCTTTCGCCTTCTCGTCTTTTCTGACTGGGCCCCGGACATCGCCACCACTGCTTGCGCGGCGCGAGCGCGCGCCATACTTACCGAACCGTAAATGGGGATGGTTAACGGAGGGTTGAGGCGGAGGGCGATTGCTTTTCCAGGCGCTCATTGTTCCAGGCCTCGACATTCGTGACCTTGCGCTTCGTTCATTCGGACCGCTGTCCCAGACGGTCGCGGGAGGCATTTCCGTTGGACAGGCGCGGCACAAAGCGCTAATCGCATCGGCCATGGATGCGCGATCCCTCGACAAGAAGCCGTTGGACAGACAGGCCTCGATCGCTTCGGCGCTAAGAACGGTGGCGACCGAACAGGCGGGAGTGGCAGCGCTGGCCGAGGCGCTCGAAAACGGGCTGGCGAAGCCCTTTGCCGAAGCGGTCGACATGATCTCGAGGATCGAAGGCCGGGTCATCGTCACCGGCGTCGGCAAAAGCGGCCATATCGGCTCGAAGATCGCCGCGACCCTGGCCTCGACCGGAACGCCGGCCTTTTTCGTCCACCCCGCTGAAGCCAATCACGGCGATCTCGGCATGATCGCCAGGGACGATGCCATCATCGCCATGTCATGGTCGGGCGAAAGCAAGGAGATGATGGGCATCGTCGCCTATTCCAGGCGCTTCTCCATCCCGCTCATTGCAATCACGTCCGGTGAGACATCGGCGCTGGCGCGCGCCGCCGATGTCGTGCTTTTGCTGCCGCGTGCGCCGGAAGCCTGCCCGCATGGCCTGGCGCCGACGACATCGGCACTGCTGCAACTGGTGATGGGCGACGCACTGGCGATCGCCCTGCTCGAGGCGCGGGGTTTCACGCCCGATCATTTCCGCACCTTCCATCCCGGCGGCCAGCTCGGCGCCAACCTGATGCAGATCCGCGAGATCATGCATGTCGGCGAGAGATTGCCGCTGGTCGTTTCGGGCACCGGCATGCAGGACGCGATCCTGGAGTTGTCGCGCAAGGGCTTCGGCTGCGTGGCGGTCACCGCCGCCGACGGCGCGCTGATCGGCATCGTCACCGATGGCGACATCAGGCGTCACATAGGCAGCAACCTGACGGCGATGACCGTCGATCAGGTGATGACGAGATCTCCCAAGACCGCCGCGCCGGACACGCTGGTGGCGACCGCACTGCAGACGATCAACAATTCAGCCATCACCAGCCTGATGGTGGTGGAGGGCAACAAGCCCGTCGGGCTCGTCCACCTGCACGATCTTTTGCGCATCGGCGCTGCGTAGGGCAGTTCACCGTTTCACGGAAACGGCGAACTGCTCTATCTCTTTGTTTCTGCACAATTCCGGACGGAAAACCGTACACACTTTTCCTGGAATTGCGCTAGCGCGGAGCCGGTTTCACACTCGCTCGACGGTCAGTTCGAGATCGGTGTCGGCGGCTCCGGTGACGCGCACCTGGGTGCCGGCCGGCAGGTCAGGGCCAGAGACGCGCCACAGCGTGTCGCCGAGCTTGATGCGGCCGCGGCCGTCGCGGATCGGCTCGGCCAGCGTCGCCATCCTGCCGATCATCTGCGCCCCACGGCGGTTGAGCAGCGGCTGGTCGGTCGGCTCGTCGCGTCCGCCGATGAGTTTCTTGCCGACCAATGCCGAGACCAGCGACAGCGCGAGGAAGACGAGCACTTGGACCTGCCAGGTCCAGCTGGCCGCATCCCAGACCAGCAGCGATACCGCGCCCACGATCAGCGCGGCGATGCCGGTCCACAACATGAAGATGCCCGGTGCGATGATTTCCATCGCCAAAAGCACGAAGCCCAGAACCATCCAGTTCCACGGGCCGAGTTCGGAAACGATGCGGTCGATCATGGTTTTGATCCACTCACAAAGGCATTAGTTGTCGCTCGGCCTGACGACCGGAGGTCGTGAGACCTGCCGCTGCGTGCCGGACGGCCCGTCGCCCTTGAACACTTCCCTGGCGATCTCGCCGATGCCGCCCAGCGAGCCGATCAGCGACGACGCTTCGAAAGGCATCAGCACGATCTTGCTGTTGGTGGCCGAACCGATCTTGCCCAGCGCTTCGGTGTATTTCTGGGCGACGAAGTAGTTGAGCGCCTGCACATCTCCCTTGGAGATCGCTTCCGACACCACTTGCGTGGCGCGGGCTTCCGCTTCGGCGGAGCGTTCGCGTGCCTCGGCATCGCGGAAGGCGGCTTCCTTGCGGCCTTCGGCCTCGAGGATCTGCGACTGCTTGAGGCCCTCGGCGGCAAGGATCTGCGCGCGTTTGTTGCGTTCGGCCGTCATCTGCCGGCCCATCGATTCGATCAGGTTGGCGGGCGGATTGATGTCCTTGATCTCGACGCGGGTGATCTTGATGCCCCAGGGATGGGCCGCTTCGTCGACCACGCGCAGCAGGCGCTCGTTGATCGCGTCGCGGTTCGACAGCAGCTCGTCGAGGTCCATCGAGCCCATCACGGTGCGGATGTTGGTCATGGTCAGGTTGAGGATGGCGTTCTGCAGGCCGGAAACCTGGTAGGCCGCCTGCGCCGCGTTGAGGATCTGGAAAAAGGCGATGCCGTCGACGCCGACGATGGCGTTGTCGCGGGTGATGATCTCCTGGCTCGGGACATCGAGCACCTGCTCCATCATGTTCAACTTGGCGCCGATGCGATCGATGAACGGCACGATGAGGTTGAGGCCTGGCGACAGCGTTTTCGTGTAACGGCCAAAGCGTTCGACCGTATAATTGTAGCCTTGCGGGATTGTCTTTATGCCTTTGAACAGCACCAGCACGACAAGAGCGACCAGAACAATAATCGCGATATCGAAACCACTGAAATCCATTTGGCTCTCCCTCAAGAGGCAAGCCATGGGAGCCATTCTCCCGCAGCCGGCTTCAGCAAACACTTAAGTGTGTTTCAACAACGTTACAATCAGGTGATGAGGGATTGTTTGTGTCGCTGCTGCCGGTGGCTGAAGGCGAACAGGCTTGCGTCCGTATCTTCCGATCCGGCGATGGCGGCAGAAACGATTTCGGATGCGATTTGCGAGAAGGCGATGCCGTTGCCGCCATAGCCCATCACGGCCTGGATGCGCGGATGCCCAGGGATGGCGCCGATATAGGGCAGGCCGGTGGTTGTGGTGCCGAAGGAGCCGGTCCAGGCAAAATCGGGCCTGGTGTCCAGATCCGGGAACAGGCGGCCGAGCTTCCTGGCCAGTCTCAGGCTCTTGCCGGCGATCAACGCGTCACGCCGTTCCTTGTCGATAAAATCCTCGTCTTCGCCGCCGCAGATCACCCTGCCGTCGGCTGTCGCCCTTGCATAAAGATAGGGGTCCGACGCTTCCCAGATGAGGGCCGCGTCCGGCCAAATCTTTCGCGGCTGCGGGCGTGTGGCGATGGCCCATGTCGAGATGACGCGGTGGGCGGCTGCCGGCACGATGTCGGTCAACTCGTAGCCGGTCGCGAGCAGGACGTGCTGCGCGCTGATTATGGGGCCGCCCCTGGTGGCGACGACGACCTCCTTGGCGCTGTCTTCGATCGTGGTCGCCTCGACCGGGGCGTAGAGGCGCGCCTTGCGCTCCAGCGCCTTCAGCAGCAATCCGGCGGTCAGTTTGCGCGGATCGAGCACGATGTTGCCATGGCTGAGGATGGCGCCGTCGCGCTCGATGCCGAATCGCGCAGCCAGCGGCGCAGGGGCGAGATAGGTCGCGGCGATGCCGGCCTGTCGCCGCGCCTCGGTCTCGTCACGCAACTGCGATGGGCCGAGCACGGTACCGGCCAGATAGAGGGAGGGGGCGCGGCTCAGGCGGCAGTTGATGGAGAGCTCGGCTATGCGGCCGGCAAGGTTGGAAACGGCCAGACGCGAGCGCCGCCAGGCCTGTTCCGCCGAGGCCTTGCCGATCATCCTGCCGAGTGCCGTCAGCGGCTGGTCGATCTCGAACTGCACCAGGGCGGTGGTCGCCGACGTCGACCCTCTCAGCGGGCCGCGCCGGTCGATGCAGACCACCGAATGGCCGTCCGCCGTGAGCGCTTCTGCGATCATGGCGCCGCTGATGGCCATGCCTATCACCAGCACATCGGCCTTGGCGTCACGGGTCAGAGCGCTTGTCGGGACAGCGGGTGCCCGATAGGCGGACCAGACTGGCCGCCCGCTTCTGAGGTCGAGCTTGCGGGGCATCGATAGTCTCCGGAGGGCGCGCCTCAACGCCCCGGAACGTCCATTGTTCCCAGGTTCAGATCCAGCCGGACAGTTCGCGCCGCACCATCGCCTCGATCACCGCCATGCCTTTGGGACTGTCGTTGAGGCAGGGGATGTGCGCGAATCTCCCACCGCCGGCATGATGGAAGGTTTCCGCCGCCTCGCGGCCGATCTCGTCCAACGTTTCGATGCAGTCAACGGAAAAGCCGGGGTTGACGATGGCAATCGATTTCACGCCGTCCTTGGCCAGTTTCTCCACCGTCTTGTCGGTGTAGGGCTGCAGCCATTCCTGTGCGCCGAAGCGCGACTGGAAGGTGGTGATCAGCTTCTTCTCGTCCCAGCCGAGCCTCTCGCGCAGCAGCCGTGTCGTCTCGAGGCAATGCGCGCGGTAAGGATCGCCTTTGTCGGAATAGGGTTTCGGGATGCCGTGATAGGAGGTGATGACCACCTCCGGTTCGAAATCGAGGCTGGCCAGATGCCGTTCGATCGAATGGGCGAGCGCCTCGATATAGACCGGTTCGGCATAATAGGGCGGCACGCTGCGGACGGCAGGCGCCGCACGCATCTTCATCAGCGCCCGGAACAACTGGTCATTGGCAGTCGCCGTGGTGGTGGCCGAATATTGCGGATAGAGCGGAAAGGTCAGGATGCGGTCGCAGCCCTGCGCGACCAGGCTTTCGGCGACGCTCGCGGTCGAGGGATTGCCGTAGCGCATCGCCCAGCCGACGACCACGTCGGGCAGGTCGCGCAATGCCACGGTCAGCTTCTCGGCCTGGGCGCGGGTATAGGTGCGCAGCGGCGACTCGTTGTTCTCGCGATTCCAGATCCTGGCATAGTTGGCGCCCGACTTCTTCGGTCGCGTGGTCAGCACGAGGCCATAGAGGATCGGATACCAGATCGCCTTGTTGAGTTCGATGACGCGCGGGTCGGACAGGAATTCGCGGAGATAGCGCCACATCGGCCTGAAATCGGTGCCGTCCGGCGTGCCGAGATTGACCAGCATGACGCCGACCTTGCCCGCCTTGGCCGGCGAATGTCCGGCCGGTCTCGGTCCCACGGTCCTCGCGGGCTTGGCGTCGACAGGGATGGAAGGCGGCATTGCGGGTCTCCGAACACGGCGCGAAAGTAGCGACGCCGCGCTGCTTTTCAATGCAGCGTCTGGCCGCACCTTACCAAAAACAGGACGCCCGCCCTGTTTCGGCGGGTGTCCCTGCGCGCAAAGGCGAAGGCGGTTACCTCGGCGGTATGGTCAAGGTGGCGCCGACCGGAAGCCGGCGCGGCTCGTAGCCCTTGTTGGCTTCAGAAATGACTTTCCACCTGGTGCCGTCGCCATAGGCCTTCTTTGCCAGGTCCCAATAGGTATCGCCGGCGACGATGACATGGCTGGTTTCGGCCGGTGCGGCCTCGGCGGGCTTTGCCGGCTCAGCCGGCGCGGGTGTTGCCGGGGCAGGGGCGGCTTCGGCAGGCTTTGCCGGTTCCGCAGGTGCTGGCGTTGCCGGAGCGGCAGGCGTTGCCGGTGCAGGCGCAGGCGCGGCGTCGGTGGACACGACCGGCGGCGTGTTGGCGATATCGCCGGAGTTGGCAGGCAGATCGGGCATTGCTTCGGCTGGCTTGGCGGGCTCCGCCGCAGGCGCGGCCGCTGTCGTCGCGGCGATCTCGGTGATGCGGCCGTCGAGCTTGGGCGTGTAGGGCCGGTGCGCGCCGAGATAGTCGGCGACCACCTGTTCGAGGCCGGGGCCGTAATCATAGGCGTTCTTGGCCTTTTCGGCGAAAACCTTGTAGCCGTCGCCGCCCTGGCGGACATAGTTGTTGGTGGCGACCAGATAGTCCTTGTCGGGATTGAGCGGCGTCCAGGCGCCGTTCTCCATCACCTCGACAGACTTGACGCGGCCGGCATTGGGCGGGGCGGATTTGTCGAAGGCGTATTTCAGCCCGGCCACTTGCGGGAAGCGGCCGGCGCCGTCCTCGACCTGACTGAGGCCGCTTTCGAGCCCGGCAATCAGGTCCTTGCCCGAGATCTGGAAGGTCGCCAGCGTGTTCTGGAAGGGCAGCACGGTCAGCACCTCGCCCATGGTGACGGTGCCCTTGTCGATCGAGGCGCGCAGGCCGCCGCCATTGGAGATGACGATCTCGACGCCCTGTTCCTTGACGCGGTCGAGGATGGCGTCGGAGACGAGATTGCCCATCGCGCATTCGCGGGCGCGGCAGCTCTCGCGGCTGCCGTCGATGACGTCGGTCGTCTCGGCCACTTCCTTGTTCTTAAGCGCTTCGATCGGCGCGCCGAGCTCCTTTATGCGGGCGAGCACGGCGGGATCGGGCGTGATCGACTTGTCGAGGAGGATCGGGTCGCCGCTCGCCGACTTGACGACGCCATTGTCGTCGAACACGATCTTGAACTCGCCGAGATATTTCGAATAGGACGCCGCCTGCACGACCGGCACCTTGTAGCCGTCCGGATTGTCGACCATGGTCGGATAGGGGCCTGCCGCCTTCGGATCGGTGTTGGACAAAAGCGTATGGCTGTGGCCGCCGACGACCACGTCGACGCCCGGGATCTTCGCTATGACATCGCGCTCCCTGTTGTAGCCGATATGGGTCACGGCAATGATCTTGTTGACGCCCTCTCCCTTCAGCTTCTCGACCTCGGCCGTGATCGACTTGACGTCGTCCTCGATGGCGATGTTGGGGCCGGGAGTGGCGAGTTCGGGCGTATCGTTGGTGACGGCGCCGATGATGCCGATCTTCTGGCCGCCGACCTCGACGACGATGGACGGCTTGACGCGGTCACCGAGCTTGGAATGCGCGTTGGCTTTCACATTGGCGCCGAGCACGGGGAACTTGATCATGTCGAGGAACGGCGCCAATGCCGTTTCGCCGTCGTCGAATTCATGGTTGCCCAGCGCCATTGCATCGAACTTCATGTCGTTGAGGAACTCGCCTTCGGCCTTGCCTTTGTAAGTCGTGTAGAACAGCGAGCCCTGGAAATTGTCGCCGGCGCTGAGCAACAGCACGTTCTGGCCTTCCAGCTTCTTGCGCTCCTGCGCGATCGCCGTGACCAGCCGGCCGGCGCCGCCGACGCATTCGCCCTTTGTCTCCTCGTCCGCCGAGCAGGTGGATTCGTATTTGTTGTTGCTTTCGATGCGGCTGTGCCAATCATTGATGTGCAGGATATTCAGGGTGTAGTCGGCAAAAGATGCGCCGGCCGACAGGCCCAGCGTCGACGCGGAAAGGGCGGCAATGGCGGCAAGCTTCTTCATCTTCGTCTCCCGGATAGGCTGATCAGAGCCGTTTAGCGCTCTTGCTTGACCGGTCTCTAACAGCCGGCTTTTTCAGCCATGTTCCCATCGCGTTCCGGAGCATGCAAGGGGAAATCGGGGCAAAATCCCGTTGATCCCTGCTGGGCACAAAAAAGGACGGCGGCCATTGGCCGCCGTCCTTTGCAGGTCTGAATGCCTGGTGGTTCAGGCGCGCCGGGTCAGCACGAAATTCTGGCCGGAGCCGCTGGTGCAGTTGAGCTGGCTGGTGGACACCAGCAGGCAATTGAAGCTCACCGGCGTCTGCCGGATCAGCGAGGTACCGTGGATCTCGACCGAAGTGGCGCCGGTCATCGTATAGGTGCCGTCGGACAACTTCTGGCCGGTGTCGGTCGCCACCGTGGTGAAGGTTCCGCCGGCAAAGGTCGAAAGACCGGTGCCCTTGGCGTCGATCCAGGAGCCTTCGACGCCCTTCGGCGCGGCCCCTATCGACGGCTCGTCGGGACCGCTGGTTGCACAAGCGGCCAACCCCACCATCGTGGCCGCCGCAACACTCATCGAAAGAATCTTGCGCGCAATGGTCATGTAAAAATCCTCTCCTCGCCCGTCGGCCCGAAATCGGAAAACGACTTTCGGAAAGCACGGTGCATGCATCCAAGTTTCAAGAGCGTAGTTCATGCGTCCAGATGGACGCGGCTTGCTCCCGTCCGCATCCTTCAATCGCCCGATTTCCGGGCGATTGCAAGGCAGTGAGGCATGCTTGGCGCGACGCTATCGCACCAGGATGTTGCGGAATTGCCACGGGTCGTTCCGGTCGAGGTCCTCCGGAAACAGGCCGGGCCGATTATCGAGCGGCGTCCACTCGGTATAATAGCCCTTCACCGGTCCGAGATATTGCGACTGCACGTCCAGACAGCGCTTGTAGTTCATCTCGTCGGCCTCGACGATGCCGGCCTCGGGGTTCTCCAGCGCCCAGACCATGCCGGCCAGAACCGCCGAGGTAACCTGCATGCCGGTGGCGTTCTGGTAAGGCGCCAGCTTGCGCGCTTCGGCGAGCGACAGTTGCGAGCCGTACCAGTAGGCGTTCTTGTCATGGCCGTAGAGCAGCACGCCGAGCTCGTCGACGCCATCGACCAGTTCGTTTTCGTCCAGCACGTGGTGTACCGGTTGCGCCTTGCCGGCGGCGCCGAACATTTCATGCAGCGACAGCACCGCGTCGTTGCAGGGATGGTAGGCGTAGTGGCAGGTCGGGCGGTACTGAACCTTGCCCTTTTTGGACCGCACGGTGAAGAAGTCGGCGATCGAGATCGCCTCGTTGTGGGTCACCAGGAAGCCGTATTGCGCACCTGGCGTCGGGCACCACGAGCGCACGCGCGTGTTGGCGCCGGGCTGCTCCAGATAGATTGCAGCCTTGGAGCCATGCTTGTGTTTCTTGCCGTTCTTGGGCATCCATTTCTCATGCGTGCCCCAGCCGAGTTCGGCGGGCTGCAGGCCCTCGGAGATGAAGCCCTCGACCGACCAGGTGTTCCAGAACACGTCCATCGGCTTCGGCTTCTTGGTGCGCTGGGTGTCGCGCTCGGCGATGTGGATGCCCTCGACGCCGGCCTTCCTCATGAGCTTCGCCCAGCCCTCGCGGTCTTCCTGCGCGGGTTCCGAAAACTCGAGGCCGAGATCGGTGGCCAGGTTGACCAGTGCCTGCTTGACGAACCACGAGACCATGCCCGGATTGGCGCCGCAGGTGGAGACCGCCGTCGTGCCGCCGGGCTTGTCGTGCTTTTCCTTGAGCAGCGACTCGCGCAACGCATAGTTGGTGCGGCTGGCATTGTCGGCCTCGGCATCGAAGTAGAAACCGAGCCATGGCTCGACGACCGTGTCGATGTAGAGCACGCCGAGCTTGCGGCAGAGCCGCATTAGATCCACCGAGCCGGTGTCGACCGACAGGTTGACGCAAAAACCCTGGCCGCCGCCATTGGTCAGAAGCGGGGTCAGGAGCTTCTTGTAATTCTTCTCGGTCACCGCATCCTGCATGAAGGTGATGCCACGCTCGTCGAGCAGCGCGCGATCGGTGCCGCGCGGGTCGATGACCGTCATGCGCGATTTGTCGAACTTGAAATGGCGCTCGATCAGCGGCAGCGTGCCCCGTCCGATCGAGCCGAAGCCGATCATCACCACAGGGCCGGTGATCTCACCGTAAACGGGCCAGTTTTCATTCGCCATTTTATCGAGCACTCCTTCAGACAGGTGCAAAACCCGGGCATTCTCGCCCAACGGGCATGCGCTACATCACAGATCATTGTCATAAACCAGTGAAAAGCGCCAACTGCCGGTCAGGCGGCGTTCGCCATTTGGTTAAGGACGCCGACCAGCCGGTCGCGGTCTGATGTCAAGCCCTTGTAATCGAGCTGGGCGATGTCGAGCGCTTCGAGCTGGGCAGCGAAAGCCGGAGCCAGCGTTGCCCGGTCGGGGTGATGCGCCAACGCCGCCAGCGGGTCGAGATGAATGCGGATGGTGAACAGGATGTCGCCCGAGACGGGCAATTTTCGAAGCGTCTGCCGCTCGACGCGGATGAAGGCGTGGGCATTGGCGTCGCCATCGGCAAATCGCGACGGGCGGCTGGCGGCGCGCTCGATTCGCTCGACATTGGATAGCGGATGGTAGAGCGCATCGCCCGATTGAATCGACCAGTTGTAGCGCTCCACGGCCTGGCCCTGGAGGCCGTCGAACATGCGGTTGATCAGCTCGGCCGGCCGCGTGCCAGGGCCAAAACCCGGCACGGGCGCATGTATCTGCTGCAACGGCTTGCCGAATTTTTCGAGCAGCGACCAGGACGAGGGAAAGCAGAGCGAGCCGGCGGCGAGCCGCCAGCCGTCTTCGCCGCGGCGCATCAGGATCAGGTCTTCCTGGACGAGCAGCGAGGCCGCGACAAGCGGCGCCTTGGCGAAGTCGCCCTCGGGATTGCCGCCGGCGGCGATCACCTCGACCCCGCCACTGGCACGCCGATGGGTCTCGGGAAATACCCGCGGCAAGTGCGCTTCGAGCAGGTCGAGCACTTCGCGCTGGGCATCGCGCGTGCCGTCTTCCTCGACGAACACGGTGCCGGGCATTTCGGCATAGAGCCGCTGCTTCTCGGCGAGGAACGGCAGGAGATGTTCGTCGACTTCGATCCAGTCGGCCAGGGCAAGCGGCTTCAGCCCGATGGTGAACAGCTTGGACGAGCCATCATAGGGCGTGTGGGTGGGCAGCGATGTCATGCTTCAGATCAGTTTTGCCGGGATCAAGCCGCGCAGTGAATTGCCGACATAGAGCGCCCTGGCGGATTTCAAGTCGTCAAAGCTGTAGATCGCCTCGCGGGCGCGGCCTTCATCCAGAAGCGCGCCGCGCAATACGCCAGGCAGCAGCCCGCAATCGAGGCGGGGCGTCAAAAGCATGCCGTCGCTGAAATCGGCGAAGACATTGGTGATGGTGCCTTCGCACATCTCGCCACGCTCGTTGACCAACAGCACTTCGTCGGCCTGGGTGATGAGGTATTCGGCGCGAGCATGCGCGTAGACCTGCCGGCGGCTGGTCTTGTGGCGCAGCAGCATGTCGTTCGAATCGAGCCTCGTGCGCGCCAGCCGCAGCGTCCAAACTTTATCGGCGGCGAGCGGCTCATAGGGCTGGACCGAGGCGGCCGCGTCGCCACTGCGCGCCAAAGCCAGGCGCGTGCGCAAGGCGTTGCGCGCGCCATCGACAGCCTTGCCCAACACGTCACCGATGCGTTGCGGGTCGCAGGCAAAACCGAGTTCGGCCGCCGAACCATAGAGGCGCGCCAGATGCCGCTCCAAGCGCAGGAAGCCCGTGGCCGGCTCCCAGCGCATGGTCTCGATCAATTCGAAACCGGCGGCGTTCCCGTCGCGAAGCGGGCTTTCAAGAGACACTCCTGATACTCCTCCTGCGCGGTTGAATCGAAGACGATGCCGCCGCCGACATTGTAGACGGCCTCGCCGCCGGGAAAGAGCGAGATGGTGCGGATCGCCACGGAAAAGCGCATCGTGCCGCCTGGTGCGATCCAGCCGATGGCGCCGCAATAGACATCACGGGGCGTGCCTTCAAGGTCATGCAGGATCTCCATGGCGCGGATTTTCGGCGCGCCGGTGATGGAGCCGCAGGGAAACAGCGCGGCAAAGATCTGGCGGATCGTGAGGCCCGGCAGCAGCTTCGCCCTGACGTCGCTCACCATCTGGTGGACGGTCGGATAGGTTTCGATGCGGAACAGCTCGGGCACTTCCAGCGTGCCGACCTCGCTGATCAGCGAGATGTCGTTGCGAAGCAGGTCGACGATCATCCGGTTCTCGGCCTGGTTCTTCTCGTCATTGCGCAGGAAGGTTTTCTGGCGCTCGTCGTCGGCTTCCGTCGCACCACGCGGCGCCGTGCCTTTCATCGGATGGGTCTCGACCATGCCCTGCGCGTCGATCTCGAAGAACAGTTCGGGTGAGCGCGACAGCACGATCGGATCGCCAAGCGAAACCAGGGCACCATATTTCACCGGCTGGCGTTCGGTCAGCGCGTCGAAGGCGGCGAGCGGATCGCCCGACCATTGCGCATGCACCGGAAAGGTCAGGTTGCCCTGGTAGCAGTCGCCTTGCCTGATGTGCCGGTGCAGCCGCGAGAACCGCTTCTCGTAGTCCTCGAACGACCATGTCGCCCTTGCATCGAAGATCGGGCCGTTGGTCGCCGCCGCCTTGCGGGGCGGCACCGGCTCTTGCACCGGCGCGTCAAAGACGCCCAGGCAGACCAGCGGGGCGCGGCGCCCGGCCGGCAGCAACGGAACCAGCTTCGGCTCCAGCAGGTAGCCCGCCTCGTATGAGAAATAGCCGGCAAGCCATTTGCCGGCGTCATGCGCGGCCTGGGCCGCCTGCAGCGTGGCCGAGAAATCCCGGGCCTCGTGCGCCGTGATGATGTCGTCCGGTCGGTCGAAAACGAGCTGGCGCGCGCTTTCGTCATTGCGGAAAATTGCGGCGGGCAGGGGCATGGAACTCGGCGCGTGGATCGATGAAGCCAATGATGGCTCTATATGGGGGGCCAGCCGCGCGCAATCGAGGGAGCGGCACCTTGCCACTTAAAGCCGACCTCTGGCCCAACCTCTGGCCCGATCCGTGCGCAGACCTTGCGGCCAAAAGCAAACCGGCGGCGCTTCGTTCGCGCCGCCGGCCGCAATCGTCGGATCTGCCCTGTCGCTCAGGTGTTGCTGGCGGTTCCAGCCGACGGAAACTGCCTGGCGAATTCCGCCTCGTTGCCGGCGGCGAGCAGCTTGGCCTGCTCGATCCAGCGCTCGCGCGCGATACGGCCGTCGAAATTCATGACGTCCTCGATCCGCTTGATATCAGCGGCTGTCCAGGCGGCGATCTGGGCAAAGCTGGTGACGCCTTGTGCCCTGAGCAGCTTCTCGTTGACCGGGCCGATACCGATCAGCCGGCGCAGATTGTCGGGTTTGCCGGAAGCCACCTTGGCCGGCGCGGCCTTCGCCGGTGCCGCCTTCCTGGGCGCCGCGCTGGCCTTGGGAGAGGCTTTGGCGGCAGCGGCCTTCGGCGCGCCGGTCTTCGCGGCGCTGGAAGCGGCCTTGGCCGCAGCCGGCTTCCTGGGCGCCGGCTTGGCCGCCGGAGCGGATTTGGCAGGGGTGGGCGTCGACATCAAGGCGGCCGGCGCCGGCGCCGCCGCCTTTGCCGGGCCGGAGCCGGTCGAGGCCTCGCGCAGCCGGCGCTCGAGGTCGGCGCGGGTGCGCCCACAGGCATCCAACTCGCCGGTCAGGCGATCGCTGTCGGCCCGCAGCCGGTCGCGCTCGCTGCGTGTGCGGTCGAGATCGCCGCGCAAGCTGTCGAGTTCACCGCGCAAGCGTCCCCAGATGAACCAGCCAACCAGCACACCCACAAGGAACGCCAGGAGCATGTAGAAAAAAGTGCCCATTGTCTCTCTCCAGTCAGATCCGTCTGCCGCGGCATTGGACTTAATGACCTTCGGCGAAGGACTACTCGATGATGGTTCCGCCGCCTGCGGAACAGCCGGCCTCAGTCGAGCCGTCGGCATCGGCTTTGCAAGCCATGGCCAATGGCCGTCGTCGCGTGCACCGGAACGCCGCGGTCGGCTGAGACTTCCCCGCCCGACCCGCATGCTCCGGCTGAGCTTGGCGGGGAGGCTATCATAGAGCTTACGGAAAGCTATGGGAAAACTACGAAAGAGAGTTATTCAAGAACAGATATTTAGACCAAGAATAGTGTGGGCCCAATATGCATTCCGGCTAAACTGTTCTGAGCAGGTGGGGACGACGCACAGAAGACGCCTCAGTTGTCGAGCGCTTCCAGCTCGTCGATCAGGCCGCTGATCACGCCAAGCCCGATCTGCCAGAAGGCGGGATCGGTGGCATCGAGGCCGAAAGGCGCCAGAAGCTGCGAATGATGCTTGGTGCCGCCGGCGCGCAGCATCTCGAAATATTTGTCCTGGAAGCCGCGCTCTGCGTTCTGGTAGACCGCGTAGAGCGAGTTCACCAAACAGTCGCCGAACGCATAGGCGTAGACGTAGAAGGGCGAATGGATGAAGTGCGGGATGTAGGTCCAGAACACTTCGTAGCCGTCGCGCAACTTTATCGCCGGGCCCAGACTTTCCGCCTGCACCTCCAGCCAGAATTGACCGAGCCTGTCGGATGTCAGTTCGCCGTTGCGGCGCTCCGCATGCACCTTGCGCTCGAACTCGTAGAAGGCGATCTGGCGCACGACCGTGTTGATCATGTCCTCGACCTTCTGGGCGAGCATGGCCTTGCGCTCGCGCCTGTCGGTGGTCTGCTCGAGCAACGAGCGGAAGGTCAGCATCTCGCCGAAAACGGACGCCGTCTCGGCCAGCGTCAGCGGCGTCGAGGCCATCAGCGCGCCCTGGCCGCCGGCCAGCACCTGGTGCACGCCATGGCCAAGCTCATGCGCCAGCGTCATCACATCGCGCGGCTTGCCCATGTAGTTGAGCAGCACGTAGGGGTGCGCCGAAGGCACGGTCGGATGGGCGAAGGCGCCGGGGGATTTGCCTGGGCGCACCGGCGCGTCGATCCAGTTGCGGTCGAAGAAAGTCCGCGCGATCTCGGCCATCTCGGGCGAGAAGCGCTGATAGGCGGACAGCACCGTGTTCCTGGCCTCGTCCCAGCCAATCACCGCCTGCGGCGTCTCCGGCAACGGCGCGTTGCGGTCCCAGTGGTTCATCACCTCCATGCCCAGCCAGCGCGCCTTCATCCGGTAATAGCGGTGTGACAGGCGCGGATAGGCCTCGCGCACCGCCGAAGCCAGCGCATCGACCACACCGCGCTCGACGCGGTTGGCGAGATGGCGTGAATCGGCGATGTCCTCGAAACCGCGCCAGCGGTCCGAGATTTCCTTGTCCTTGGCCAGCGTGTTGGTGACCAGCGTGAAGGTGCGCAAATTCCTCCGGAAGGTCTGGGCGAGCGCCTCGGAGGCGCGGCGTCGCACCTCGCCGTCGGCATCCTGCAATCGGTTCAGGGCCGGTTCCAGCGTCAGCTCCTCGCCGTCGACGTCGAAGCGCAGGTCCGTCATCGTCTCGTCGAACAGCCGGTTCCAGGCGCCGCGCCCGGTGATCGACTTCTCGTGGAACAGCTGCTCGACGCGATCCTCGAGCTGATAGGGCTTGTCCAGGCGCAGATCGAGCACCCAGGGCCGGTAATGACCGAAGGCGGGGTCGGCGGCGAGCGCGCCCTCGATGGCCGCGTCGTCGATCAGGTTCAGTTCGAGCGCGAAGAACAGAAGATGCGCGCTGGCGTCGGTCATCTTCTCCTGGATGTCGCCATAGAGCTTGGCGCGCTGCGGATCGGCGGTGTTGCCGGCGTAGATGAGGCCGGCATAGGAGACGATGCGGCCGATCAGCTCTTCCAGAGCCTCATAGGCGACAAGCGCCTCGCCCAGCCTGCCTGCGCTGCCGCGCTCGGCCTCGGCGGACAGCGTGCCCTTCCAGCGGCTCTCGAAGGCGACCGCATCGGCGGCGGCTTTGGCGATGTCGCGCTTCAGCTCCGGCGCCTCCATGCCCGCATAGAGGTCGGCAAGATTCCATTCCGGCAGATCGCCAAGCTCGGCGGCGCCCTGACCGGAAGCTGGCGCCGCAGGCCGCCGATCAAACATCACGCGCATCGACAATACCTTCTTTTGAATCAAGTGGCCGGCCCAGGGCCAGAATCAAGGAGAACGGAGAAGCCGGTCAAATCCTAAGGAATTCGTTCACCGGGTTTTTTGAAACCTTATTTAGAACCCTGTGCCAAGATGGTCCATGGGGATATCAGGCGGGCGGCTCAAGACAGTCATGACAGGTTCCATACTCATAGTCGATGACGATCCCGTGCAGCGCCGGCTGCTCGAGGCGGCGGTGACGCGGTTCGGCCACACCGCAATCGTCGTCGACGGGGGCGCTGCCGGCCTCGACGCCCTCGACGGGCCCGGAGCCCGCGACGTGTCGGTGGTCATCCTCGATCTGGTCATGCCCGATCTCGATGGCATCGGCGTGCTCAAGGCGATGCGCGAGCGCGGCATCACCATCCCGGTCATCGTGCAGACCGCCCAGGGCGGCATCGAGACCGTGGTTTCGGCGATGCGCCACGGCGCCTTCGATTTCGTGGTCAAGCCGGCCTCTCCCGACAGGCTGCAGGCCTCGATCGCCAACGCGCTCAAGGTCGAGGCTGTCGAAGGCGAGGTCAAGCGCACGTCGCGCCGGCGCGGCGGGCTGCTGACCTTCAGGGACATGATCACGCACAGTCCGGCCATGGACAAGGTGATCCGCCTCGGCCAGAAAGCGGCGGCATCCAACATCCCGATCCTGATCGAGGGCGAATCCGGCGTCGGCAAGGAACTGGTGGCGCGCGCCATACAGGGCAGCGGCGACCGCCGCTCGAAACCTTTCGTCACCGTCAATTGCGGCGCCATTCCCGACAATCTGGTCGAATCGATCCTGTTCGGCCATGAGAAGGGCTCGTTCACCGGAGCCACGGAGAAGCACACCGGCAAATTCGTCGAAGCGCATTCGGGCACGCTGTTTCTGGACGAGATCGGCGACCTGCCGCTCGACGTGCAGGTCAAGCTGCTGCGCGCCGTCCAGGATGGCGAGGTCGATCCGGTCGGCGGCCGCGCCACGGTCCGGGTCGACATCAGGCTGATTTCGGCGACGCACCGCAATCTCCTGCAGCAGGTCAAGGACGGCAAGTTCCGCGAGGACCTGTTCTACCGGCTCAACGTCTACCCGATCTATGTGCCGCCCCTGCGGAACCGCCGCGACGACATTCCCGATCTGGTCGCACATTTCATGGAGAAGGTGGCTCCGGCGGACCCGCGCCATCGCCTGCGGGGCATTTCGGCGGCGGCGCTCGCCGTGCTCCAGGCCTATGACTGGCCCGGCAATATCCGGCAGCTGGAAAATGCCGTCTTCCGCGCCTCGGTGCTGTGCGAAGGCGATGTGCTCGGCGTCGAGGATTTCCCGCAAATCCGCGCCCAGGTGGAGGGCACGGTCCGCCTCGATGTGGACATCGCGCCGGCCGCCCCGGCTTTGGCCGTAGAACCGCGCGATGAGCCGGCGCTGAGCGGTGAGGACGTTTCGGCTGCCGAACCCGAATCGCCGATGCGGCTTCAGCCACGCTTCGGCACGCTGCGCGCGCTCGACGAACGCGGCAATGTGCGCGCCCTGGCGGATGTCGAACTGGAGATGATCAAGCTCGCCATCGATCACTACAACGGCCAGATGAGCGAAGTCGCCCGCCGCCTCGGCATCGGCCGCTCGACGCTTTACCGCAAGCTCAAGGAATACGGCATCGATCCGGAAACCGGCAGGCTCGACCGGCTCGCTTCCTGAGGGCGCTATCGCGCACAGCCGCCCGATGTCCGGCCTGAGAGCGGTCGGCCCGAGTGCGGTCACGCAAGGCCGGGACCAGCTTGCGCTGCCATCATGTCGCCGGTGCATTGACTGGACCGGAGTGTGGCGCGCCGATGGCGACGTCCCCGACGGTCCCGTTCACGCATTAAGGCTAACGGTAACAGATCGTGTTTCGGCCAAACGAGGAATCATGATCTAAACCAGCGGTTTACCAAGAAACCTTGTGGACAATTTTTGGCGGGATATCGCCACGGTCTTACCGCATTTCGGCTTCAATAAGCGATGATTAACCATTAGGATCGATATTCGGATGTGACAACGACACGTCCGTTTGGGCAAATCCGGGGACAAACGGCAGCCTGCAAGGCCTTTTGATTTGAACAGAATCGAACGACACACAAACGGGCGGCACTATCATTTGAGCGTCTGGCCGAAGTGGCTGGCGGCCATGATTGTCGCATTTGGTTTTCTTGCCGCTGCCGCAACCGGCGCCAGGGCCGAAGTCCGTTCTCTGAAGCTCTACCACCTCCACACGCACGAGAAGGCGGAGATCGTCTACAAGCGCAACGGCCGTTACGATCAGGCCGGGCTGAGGAAGATCAACATCATCCTGCGCGACTGGCGCCGCAACGAGCCGACCAAGATGGACCCGCGCCTGCTGGACCTGGTCTGGGAAGCCTATCGGGAAAGCGGCGCCACCGACTATATCCAGGTGGTTTGCGGCTATCGCTCGCCGTCGACGAACTCGATGCTGCGCAGTCGCAGCAAGGGTGTCGCCGAGAAGAGCCAGCACATGCTCGGCAAGGCGATGGACTTCTACATTCCGGGCGTGCCGCTGAAGAAGCTGCGCAATATCGGGCTCAAGATGCAGGGCGGCGGCGTCGGCTACTATCCGAGATCCGGTTCGCCGTTCGTCCACATGGACGTCGGCAATGTGCGCCATTGGCCCGGCATCAGCCGACAGGAACTGGTGAGCCTGTTCCCGAACGGCAAGACGCTGCACGTGCCGAGCGACGGCCGGCCGCTGCCCGGCTTTGAGCAGGCGCTTGCCTCGTACAAGGCACGCAAGGGTTCCGGCGGCGCCGCCATCGAGCTGGCCAGCGCCGGCGGCGGTTCCAAGAGGTCCGGCGGACTGCTGGCTGCCTTCTTCGGCGGCGGCGACGACGAGGCCGACGACAGCGCCGATGTCGCATCGGCAGAGCCGGCGCCGAAGCCGAGAAGCGTGAAGCCGGTACCGGCGAGCACCGCCAAGAGCGGCACCCTGCCGGGGATCGCGATCGTGGCGCCCGAGAACGCCAAGCGCGCCGAGATCCCGCAGGTCGCCGAGGAGCAGGCCCCGGAGCCGGAAAAGGATACGCCCGAGACGATCATCGCGGCGTTGCCGGCACGCAGCATCCCGCTGCCCGATTTCGCGCCGCGGCCGAAAGTCGATGTCGGCGCGCAGCCGCCTGAAAATGTTCCCTTCGGCATGGCGGATGCGACGGCCAGCACCGAACAGACCGTGGCAACCGTGCAGACGCCGGCGAATATGCCTTTCGGCAAGGCTGATCCCTCGGCGGTCGCCGCCGATGCAGCGCAGGTTGCCGCCAACAACATACCTTTGCCGACATGGCGCCCCGAACACACGTTGCCGGCGGTGCTGGCGCCTGCGCCCAGCAAGGATGTGCTGATGGCGCTGGCCGAGACGGCCGAGCGTGGCAAGACCGCGACCGATGCCTTCTCGGTGCTGCCGAGCGCGCGGCCGGATATGACCAATATCGATGCGGCCAAGCCCGATGCGGTCAAGCCCGATGCGGTCAAGGCCGTGCTCGACGAGGCCGAGGCGCTTCCCGTGCAGGCTGACTATTATCGGGTTGCGTCGTTGTCCGAGCCTCGTTCGGCTTTCAACGACCCGTCCGGCGTCGATGCCGCATCGCCGCGCGAGGCCGTCGTCGCCCGCGCTGCCGGTTCCGATCCGGTCGCCGCGATCGGCGCCGGCGTGAAGACGACCCGCAAGGAGGCCAGAGCCACCGCCCGCGACCTGAAACCCGGTCCCAAGGCCATCGTGGTTGCCGCCGCACCGCAGGCCGCCCGCTGGGCGCTGACCAGCGGCGAGAATGTCGCGACGGTTTCGAGCGCCACGACGGCGCCGGGCTACGCCTACAACGTGGTCCACACGCCGCCGAGCGAGGTCTACACGGCCGGCTTCCAGCAGGGCGACCAGATGGCGGATGCCAACCGTTTCACCGGCAATGCCGTAAAATTCCTGTCCGTCGCGCGCTTCCAGACGAAGTAAAGACCGGGCATTCCGAAAGCCGCGCCGGGCAACCGGCGCGGCTTTTTTTGTGTGTGCCGGCTGTGTGCGGGCACAACCGGCATGCATGAAGCCGGCCCCGGCCCTGCGGGATCACGGGTGCCTGAACTTCTCGTGAAAACGTAAAAGCCGCCTGTTTCCCGGCTAGAATGGCTGCGTTCCAACCCGGGATATTCATGAAGAAGATTCTATTGGCATCCGTCCTGGCGCTGGTGGCGGCATCGGCGGCTATTGCGCCCTCGCAAGCCGAAACCGTGATCATCAAAAATGGCAAGCATCACTGCCGGACCAAGGTGGTCACGCATTGGAAGCATCACCACAAGGTGGTCGAGAAGGTCAGGGTCTGCAACTGACCGCCAAGGCTGACTGCCATGGCACCAAACTAGAGCGTTTCATATCTTGACGGAAGCGTAGCCTGCGTTTTCGAAGTAGTTCCTGCATTCGGCTGCCTCGATTGTT
>NZ_VFWR01000017.1:0-112044 GCF_006443035.1 Mesorhizobium sp. B1-1-6
AGATCTTGGTGCCGCCGACCTCGGCCTCCTTCCAGGCCTCTGCTGCGAAAGACGCGGCGGTGCTGAGCAAAAGCGCGGCCAACCCTAGTGTCACGGTTTTCATCGAAATCTCCCTGCTGATCCGAGGATGCGCGGCAATCGCGGCCTCGCTCGATCAACGCGCAGGTACCGACGTTTATTCCCGGGCATGCCAACACAATGGTGATTGGCAGAGGGGCCCGGGCGTCGCTATATCGGCGCCGTAAAGTCGGAGTTCTGGAATGGCACTCGATATAGGCTATGTCAGCGCGGTCGGGGCAGGGGCGATCTCGTTCCTGTCGCCTTGCGTGCTGCCGCTGGTGCCGCCCTATCTCTGCTACATGGCCGGCGTGTCGGTCGACGATTTTCGCGGCAATGCCGGGGCAGCCGCCAAAGCCGGCGCCCGTACCGCGCTGCTTTATTCCTCGATTGCCTTCGTGCTCGGCTTCTCGACCGTGTTCGTCGCGCTGGGCGCCGGCGCCTCGAGCATCGGCCGCCTCCTGCGCGTCTGGCAGGAGCCGCTGGCAATGGGCGCCGGCGTGCTGATCATCCTGATGGGGCTGAATTTCCTCGGCATCCTGCGCATTCCGCTTTTGTCGCGCGAGGCGCGTTTCCAGTCGCAGGGCAAACCGGCAAGCGCGGTCGCGGCCTATGTCATGGGACTGGCCTTCGCCTTCGGCTGGACGCCGTGCATCGGCCCGGTGCTGGGGCCGATCCTGACGCTGGCCGGCGGCCGCGAGACAGTGGGCGAAGGCGCATTGCTGCTCGCCGCCTATTCGCTCGGCCTCGGTATCCCATTCCTGATCGCGGCACTGTTTTCCGGCGCCTTCATGCGTTTCCTCGGCAAATTCCGCGTCCATCTCGGCCGCGTCGAGAAGGCGATCGGCGCATTGCTGGTCGTCGCCGGCGTGTTTTTCCTCACCGGCGGGGTGCAGGCCGTGTCGTATTGGCTGCTGGAGAATTTTCCGCTGCTGGGCCGGCTGGGATAAGGCTGTCGGTATCGGGTGCGCACAAGATTGAACCTGTGACCCGCTGATTAAGAGTCGGCTGCTCACCATCTCACCGGAATTTAACCGCATTGGTGCAGCATGGCGCCCACTGCTAGCATGATTTGATCCCCAACGCTTTTCCTATGGTTGTCCTTCCATGAACCAGAGAACATGCCTATCCGTCATCCTCGCCGCCGGCGAAGGCACGCGCATGAAGAGCGCGCTGCCCAAGGTGCTGCACCAGATCGCCGGGCTGCCGATGGTCGCGCATGTGGTCAAGGCGGCCGAGGCAGCGGGCGCCGGCGACCTTGCGCTGGTGATCGGCCACGGCGCCGAGGAGATGCGCAAGGCGGCGCAGAAATTCGCGCCGGAGGTAGAGGCTTTCGTGCAGGAAAAACGCCTCGGCACTGCGCATGCGGTGCTTGCCGCGCGCGCTGCTATATCAAAAGGTTACGACGATGTGCTGGTGATGTTCGGCGACACGCCGCTGATCGATGCGGATGCTCTGACCGTGGCGCGGTTGAGATTGGCGGAAGGAGCCGCCGTCGTGGTGATCGGTTTTCGGCCGCCCAATCCGACCGGTTATGGCAGGCTGATCGAAAAGAGCGGCAAGCTGATTGCCATCCGCGAGGAAAAGGACTGCTCCGAGGAGGAGAAAAAGATCGGTTTCTGCAATGCCGGCATGATGGCGGTGGCCGGCGCTCAGGCCCTGAAACTGCTCGATGCGGTTGGCAACAGGAACGCCAAGGGCGAATACTATCTCACCGATATCGTCGAGCTTGCCAGCAACCAGGGCCTCGATGTCGTCGCCACCGAAGCCAGCTTCGAGAATGCGCTCGGCATCAACAACCGCGCCGAGCTGGCGCAGGCCGAAGGCATCTGGCAGGCACGCCGCCGGCAGGAAGCGATGCTTTCGGGCGTGACGCTGATCGCACCAGAAACGGTGTATTTCTCGCACGACACCGAGATCGGCGCCGATACTATTGTCGAGCCGAACGTCTGGTTCGGGCCCGGT
Organism: Mesorhizobium sp. B1-1-6; assembly: GCF_006443035.1. Classification (NCBI taxonomy): domain Bacteria; kingdom Pseudomonadati; phylum Pseudomonadota; class Alphaproteobacteria; order Hyphomicrobiales; family Phyllobacteriaceae; genus Mesorhizobium; species Mesorhizobium sp. B1-1-6. The sequence goes on from NZ_VFWR01000017.1 coordinate 2,023, forward strand.
GTGAAGATTGCAGGCGGCGCCAGGATTCACGCCTTCAGCCATATCGAAGGCGCCATCGTCGCCGCTCATTGCGATGTCGGCCCCTTCGCGCGGCTGCGGCCGGGCGCCGATCTCAAACAGAAAGCCAAGGTCGGCAATTTCTGCGAGGTCAAGCAGGCCGTCATCGAGGAGGGCGCCAAGGTCAACCATTTGACCTATATCGGCGACGCGCGGGTGGGCGCCGGGGCCAACATCGGCGCCGGCACGATCACCTGCAATTATGACGGCTATCTGAAGCACTTCACCGATATCGGCGAGGGCGCCTTTGTCGGATCGAATTCCTCGCTTGTCGCGCCGGTCACCATTGGCAAGGGCGGCTATATCGCCTCGGGCAGCGTCATCACCGAAAGCGTGCCCGACGATGCGCTGGCCTTCGGGCGTGCCCGCCAGAAGACGATCCCCGGCAAAGGCAAGGAATTGCGCGAGCGCTTCGCGTCGGCCGCGGTTGCCAAAAAGAGGTAAAACCGGTCTTCAAAAACTGAACGATTGCAGTAACTGGATTGCAAGTGCGCTGTGTCATGATGCATGCGTACGAGACTGTTCCCATTACACGGAACGAAACGCAAAGTAACTTTCGCGAGAGCCCGGCAATCCGTAGATAGCGCCGGGTTCTCCCGGGGATTGGGGACTGTCTGCATGTGCGGTATCGTTGGAATTGTCGGCCATTCGCAGGTTGCGCCGCTCATCGTCGATGCGCTGAAGCGGCTTGAATATCGAGGCTACGATTCGGCCGGCGTCGCCACCATAGAGAAGGGGGCGCTTGGCCGCCGCCGCGCCGAAGGCAAGCTGGTCAATCTCGAGCGCAGGCTGAAGGACGAGCCGCTCGACGGCACGATCGGCATCGGTCACACCCGCTGGGCCACGCATGGCGTGCCGAACGAGACCAACGCGCACCCGCATTTCTCCAATGGCGTCGCCATCGTCCACAACGGCATCATCGAGAATTTCGCCGAGCTGCGCGACGAACTGATCCGCGACGGCTATTCCTTCTCGTCGCAGACCGACACCGAGGTCGTCGCGCATCTGGTGGCGCGGGAAGTCGCCAAAGGCTTGAAGCCGGTCGATGCCGCGCACAAGGCGCTCAAGCGGCTGGAAGGCGCCTTTGCGCTGGCGATCATGTTCACGGGCGACGAGGACCTCATCGTCGGCGCCCGCAACGGCCCGCCGCTGGCGGTCGGCCATGGCGACGGCGAGATGTTCCTGGGCTCCGACGCCATCGCGCTTGCCCCGTTCACCAATTCGATCACCTATCTGGAAGACGGCGACTGGGCGGTGGTGCGCCGCAGCGGTGTCGCCATCTTCGACATCGACGGCGAAAAGGTCGACCGCAAGCGCCAGCAGTCGCTCTCGACCAGCTTCATGGTCGACAAGGGCAATCGCCGCCACTTCATGGAGAAGGAAATCCATGAGCAGCCGGAGGTGATCTCGCACACGCTGGCGCATTATGTCGATTTTGTTTCCGGCGTCTCCAAGCCGCTCGACCTGCCGTTCGACTTTGCTACGATTAACCGGCTGGCGATTTCGGCCTGCGGTACCGCCTATCTCGCCGGACTGATCAGCAAATACTGGTTCGAGCGCTACGCTCGGCTGCCGGTCGACATCGATGTCGCCTCCGAATTTCGCTACCGCGAAATGCCGCTGTCGAAGAACGACGCCGCCTTCTTCATCTCGCAATCGGGCGAGACCGCCGACACGCTGGCCTCGCTGCGCTATTGCCGCAAGGCCGGCATGAAGATCGGCGCCGTCGTCAACGTGCGGGAATCGACCATGGCGCGCGAATCCGACGTCATCTTGCCGACGCTGGCCGGGCCGGAGATCGGTGTCGCCTCGACCAAGGCCTTCACCTGCCAGTTGTCGGTGCTGGCCTCGCTCGCCGTCCGGGCGGGCGTGGCGCGCGGTACGATTTCGCGGGACGAGGAAAAGTCGCTGGTGCGGGCGCTTTCCGAGGCGCCGCGCTATGCCAACCAGGTGCTCAAACTCGAAGAGCAGATCGAACGGATCGCGCGGGACCTGTCGCGCTACAAGGACGTGCTCTATCTCGGACGCGACACCAATTTCCCGCTCGCCATGGAAGGCGCGCTGAAGCTCAAGGAGATCTCCTACATCCACGCCGAGGGCTATGCCGCGGGCGAGTTGAAGCACGGGCCGATCGCGCTTATCGACGAGAACATGCCGGTCATCGTCATCGCGCCGCATGACCGCATCTTCGAGAAGACTGTGTCCAACATGCAGGAGGTGGCGGCGCGCGGCGGCAAGATCATCCTGATCACCGACGCCAAGGGCGCCGCGCAGGCGAGCGTGAAGACGATGGAGACGATCATCCTTCCGGACGTGCCGGAAATCATCTCGCCGATCATCTACGCGCTGCCGATCCAGATGCTGGCCTATTTCGCCGCCGTTTTCATGGGCACCGACGTCGACCAGCCGCGCAATCTGGCGAAATCGGTGACGGTGGAGTAGGCGTTTTTTAAACAGGTGCTTTAAAAACTTCGCAGTTCCAAAGCGCCTTCCGGTTCACTAATGTTTGCGCTGCAACTCGCGCCCCGGTGAACCATGTCAGATGCTCTCAAGACCTCCGGCATGACCCGGCTGAGGAACTATTTCCTCACAGGCTTCGTCGTCTGCGCGCCGCTGGCGATCACCGCCTATATCGCGTGGTCCTTCATCGGTTGGGTGGATTCCTGGGTCAAACCCTATATTCCGGCACGCTACAGTCCCGATACCTATCTGCCGTTCCAGGTTCCGGGGTTCGGGCTGATCGTGGCGCTCGTCCTGATCACGCTGATCGGGTTCATGACCGCCAATATCGTCGGCCGTGCCATCGTCAATTTCGGCGAGCGCCTGCTTGGCCGCATGCCGCTGGTGCGGGGCATCTATCGCTCGCTGAAGCAGATTTTCGAAACCGTGCTGTCGAACAAAGGTGACATGTTCCGCCAGGTCGGCTTGGTCGAATATCCGCGCAAGGGGGTCTGGTCGCTGGTGTTCGTGGCCAGCGAAAAGGAAACCGAGATCAACCAGAAGCTTGACCAGGAAGGCGATCCGCTGACCGCTGTCTTCATGCCTTGCACGCCCAATCCGACGACGGGCTTCCTGATGTATGTGCCGAAATCGGACATCGTGCTGCTCGACATGACGATCGAGGATGGCGCCAAGCTGATCGTCTCGGCCGGGCTGGTGGCGCCGGAGGTGAAAACGAAGCTGGTGATGCTGAATGGCGAGCCGATCACGGGCACCCTGGCCAATCCGCCGCTCGGGCCTTATCCCGCCCGCAGGAGCCGCACCGCCTCGTCGCGGCCGAACAAGTAGAGCAGCAGGCGCAGCGCTTCGCCGCGCTCGGTCTGCAGGTCCGGATCCTGTGACAGGATCAGCCTTGCGTCATCGCGGGCCGCTTCGAGCAGGTCCGCATGCGCCTCGATGCGCGCGACCTGGAAGCCCGGCGTGCCGGACTGACGGGTGCCAAGCAATTCGCCTTCGCCGCGCAGCTTCAGGTCCTCCTCGGCGATCACGAAACCATCCTCGGTCTCGCGCATCACCGACAGGCGCCGCTTGGCCGTTTCGCCTAGCGGATCCTTGTAGAGCAACACGCAGGACGAAGGCTTGTCGCCGCGCCCGACGCGGCCGCGCAACTGGTGCAGCTGGGCGAGGCCGAAACGTTCGGCGTGTTCGATGACCATGATGGTCGCGTCCGGCACGTCGACGCCGACCTCGATGACGGTTGTGGCAATCAGGATACGTGTCTCGCCCTGCTTGAAGGCGCGCATCGCTTCGTCCTTCTCGGCGCCCTTCATGCGGCCGTGGACAAGGCCGATCCGGTCGCCGAACAGCGGCTTCAGGGAAGCAAAGCGGTCCTCGGCCGACATCAGCTTTATCTCTTCGGATTCTTCCACAAGCGGGCATATCCAGTAGATTTTCTGGCCGCCGGCCACCGCTTCCACCATGCGATCGACGAGTTCGTCCAGCCGCTCAAGCGGCAGCGTAACGGTGCGGATCGGCTGCCGGCCGGCCGGCTTTTCCGTCAGCTTGGAGACGTCCATGTCGCCGAAGGCGGTCAGCACCAGCGTGCGCGGAATGGGGGTTGCCGTCATCACCAGCATGTCTGGCGCGTCGCCCTTGGCGGTGATGGCAAGCCGCTGGTGAACGCCGAAGCGATGCTGCTCGTCAACGACGGCAAGGACCAGGTCGTGGAACGCCACCGTTTCCTGGAACAGCGCGTGCGTGCCGATGACGATGTCGATCTCGCCGCCGGCCAGCCCCGCCAGCGTTTCGGCGCGTTCGCGGCCCTTTTCGCGACCGGTGAGGATGGCCGTGCGCATGCCTGCCCGTTCCGCCAAGGGAGCGATCGTCGCCAGATGCTGGCGCGCCAGGATCTCTGTCGGCGCCATCAGGGCAGCCTGGCCGCCAGCCTCGACGGCACGCGCCATGGCCAGCAGCGCAACGACCGTCTTGCCGGAGCCGACGTCGCCTTGCAGGAGGCGCAGCATGCGCTCGGGGTCGGCGAGGTCGGCATTGATTTCGGCGAGCGCGAATTCCTGGGACGCGGTCAACGAATAGGGCAAGGCCGCGCGCAGCTTCTCGACGACCTGGCCGTCGCCGGTGAGTGGCCGGCCGGACAGCCTGCGAACCCTCGACCGGACCAGGGCCAGCGACACCTGGCCCGCCAGCAACTCGTCATAGGCAAGACGCCGCCATGCGGCGCCTTCGATGGCGACATCGATCGGGTCCGCGGGATGATGGATGCGGGCCAGCGCGTCACCGAAAGACGGGAAACTCTGGCGGCGCATGAAAGCACCATCCTGCCACTCAGGCAGTTCCGGCAGACGGCCGAGCGCCTGGCCGATGGCGCGGCGCAGCACCTTGCCGGACAGCCCCGCCGTGAGCGGATAGACCGGCTCGACCAGCGGCAGGTTTTCGGCGTCGCCGGCCAAGGCGATATGATCCGGGTGGACCATGGTCGGGCGCCCGTTGAACCATTCCATGCGTCCGGAGACCACGACATGCTCGCCCACAGGCATCGATTTTTCCAGATAGGCAGCATGGGCGTGGAAGAAGGTCAGCGCCACTTCGCCGGTATCGTCATGGGCGTAGACCCGGTAAGGCACCGACCTGTTGCCGCGCGGCGGCGGCTGGTGGCGGTCGATGCGCAGGTCGAGCGTGACGATGGCGCCTTCGGCCGAGCCGGCAATGCCCGGCCGGTTGCGGCGGTCGATGACGGTATGCGGCAGCACGAACAGAAGATCGCCGGCGCGCGCCGCTCGGTCGCCGAGATCGGCCGCGACGACTTTTTCGATCAGCGCGCCGACCTTCGGCCCGACACCGGCGAGCGACGTGATCGGGACGAAAAGCGGGTCAAGGATGGAAGGACGCATGATGTCAGCTTATGTCGCGACGGCTGCAGCGCAAGGCTGACAGCCCCTTCTATCCACGCTATATGCGCCGCAGCAAGCGAGGATGCGGCACAATGACGGGAACGAAACGATCAAGCGAGGGGCTCGACGCCCGCCGCCGCAAGCTCTTGTTCCGCTCCTGGCACCGCGGCATGCGCGAGATGGACCTTATCCTCGGCACCTTCGCCGATGCTGAGATCGGCGCCTTGACCGGCGATGAAATCGACCAATATGAAAAGCTCCTCGATATTCCCGACACCGAGTTCCTGCCCTTGATCACCGGCGAACGTCCTGTTTCCGCCGAAATTGATTGTGCGGTCCTGCAAAAAATCATGGCTTCACGCCGGACAATGACCTTTTGAAGAACGCTTCCATGAGCCTCATTCCCACCATCGGCTTGCCGAAAGGCCGTGCCGGCCAGTTCATCGTCGACGGCGTCGCCGACGGCTATGAAGCCTTCGCGCTGGTGCAGGCGGCGCACGAGATCGCGCCCGACAAGCCGGTGCTGTTCGTGGCGCGCGACGGGCAGCGCCTGCCGGCAATCACAGAGGCGCTGGCCTTTGCCGCTCCCGGCCTGCCCGTGCTGGAACTGCCCGCCTGGGACTGCCTGCCCTATGACCGCGTCTCGCCCGGCTCGGATGCGGCCGCCCGGCGGCTCGACGCGCTCGCCGCCATGATCGCGCTGGCGAGGAAGCCGCATCGCGCCGTCATTCTCACCACCGCCAATGCGCTGCTCCAGCGCATTCCGCCCGCGGATCTCATCGAGGCGCAGACCTTCCACGCCAAACCTGGCAACCAGGTCGATATGAACGCGCTGGTGTCGCGGCTGGAGACATCGGGCTTCGAGCGGGTGCCGACGGTGCGCGGCATCGGCGAGTTCGCCGTGCGCGGCGGCATCCTCGACCTTTTCGCACCCGGCTGGGCCGAGGCGCTGAGGCTGGATTTCTTCGGCGATACGCTGGAATCGATCCGCGTCTTCGACGTGGCCACGCAGCGCACCACCGGGCAGCGCAAGTCCATGGCGCTCCAGGCGATGAGCGAGGTGGCGCTGACGCCGGAGACGATCAGCCGCTTCCGCCGCGCCTATATCGAAGCGTTCGGCGCGCCGTCGCGTGACGATGGGCTTTACGCCGCGGTCAGCGAAGGTCGGCGCTTCGCGGGCATGGAACATTGGCTGCCGTTCTTCTACGAGCGGTTGGAGACCGTGTTCGACTATCTGCCGGACACGCCTGTCGTTTTCGACCATCTGGCGCATGAAGCGCTTGCCGAACGCCACACGCTGATCCTCGATCACTACGAGGCGCGCAAAAAGCAGGCCGAAGGTGCGCTGAAGGACGCGGTGCCCTACAAGCCGGTGGCGCCGGACCTGCTTTACCTCTCGCCGGAAAATCTCGTCGCTTCTCTCGGACCGCGCGAAGCGATCGACTTCACCGCCTTCGACGCACCGGATGCGGGAGCGAGAAAGGTCTTCCACGCCGGCTCGCGCCATGGCCGCAGCTTCGCGGAAGAGCGCGCCGACCCCAACGTCAATGTCTTCGACGTGGCGGTGAAGCACATCGCCGACGAACGCGCGGCACGCCGCCGCGTCATTGTCGCCGGCTGGACCGAGGGCTCGCTCGACCGGCTCGGCCAAATTCTCGCCGAACATCGTCTGGGCAATCTTGCGCCGGTGGCGACCTTGGCGGAGGCGGAGAAACTCGAGCCGGGGCAGGCGGCGTTGGCCGTGCTGCCGCTGGAATCCGGTTTCGAGACCGAAAGACTGGTCGTCGTCGCCGAACAGGACATTTTGGGCGACCGGCTGATCCGGCGCTCCAAGCGCAAGAAGCGCGCGTCCGACTTCATTGCCGAAGCCTCGGCCCTGTCGGCTGGCGACATCGTCGTCCATGCCGACCACGGCATTGGCCGCTTCATCGGCCTGCGCACAATCGAAGCCGTCGGGGCGCCGCATGATTGCCTGGAAATCCACTATGCCGGCGACGACCGGCTGTTCCTGCCGGTGGAAAACATCGAGCTCCTGTCGCGCTACGGCTCCGATACAGCCGAGGCGACACTCGACAAACTCGGCGGCGGCGCCTGGCAATCGCGCAAGGCGCGGCTGAAGAAACGCCTGCTCGACATGGCCGGGCAGTTGATCCGCATCGCCGCCGAACGGCAGATGCGCGCTGCACCCCCGCTGGTGCCGGCGGAAGGCCTCTATGGCGAGTTCGCCGCGCGCTTCCCCTATGAGGAGACCGATGACCAGCAGACGGCGATCGATTCCGTCAGGGACGATCTGGCGGCCGGCAAGCCGATGGACCGGCTGATCTGCGGCGATGTCGGTTTCGGCAAGACCGAGGTGGCGCTGCGCGCCGCCTTCATCGCGGCGATGGAAGGGTTCCAGGTGGCGGTCGTCGTGCCGACAACCCTGTTGTCCCGCCAGCATTTCAAGACCTTCTCGCAGCGCTTTTCCGGCCTGCCGATCCGCGTCGCCCAGGCATCGCGGCTGGTCGGCGCAAAGGATCTGGCAGAGACCAAGAAGGGCATTGCCGAAGGGACGGTGGATATCGTGGTCGGCACCCACGCGCTGCTCGGCAGCGCGATCTCGTTCAAGAATCTCGGCCTCCTGATCATCGATGAAGAGCAGCATTTTGGCGTCAAGCACAAGGAACGGCTGAAGGACCTGAAGACCGACGTCCACGTGCTGACGCTGTCGGCGACGCCTATCCCGCGCACGCTGCAACTGGCATTGACCGGCGTGCGCGAACTGTCGCTGATCGCCACGCCGCCGGTCGACCGCATGGCGGTGCGCACCTTCATCTCGCCCTTCGATCCGCTGGTCATTCGCGAGACGTTGTTGCGCGAGCGTTATCGCGGCGGCCATTCCTTCTATGTCGTGCCGCGCATCAGCGATCTGGCGGAAATCCATGATTTCCTGAACCAATCCGTGCCGGAACTGAAGGTGGCGGTGGCCCATGGCCAGATGCCGCCGGGCGAACTCGACGACATCATGAACGCCTTCTACGACGGCCAGTACGACGTTCTCTTGTCGACCACCATCGTCGAATCCGGCCTCGACATCCCGACCGCCAACACGCTGATCGTTCATCGCGCCGACATGTTCGGCCTGTCGCAGCTCTATCAGTTGCGCGGCCGTGTCGGGCGCTCGAAGGTGCGCGCCTACGCACTGTTCACACTGCCGGCCAACCGCAAGCTGACCGACACCGCCGAACGTCGACTGAAAGTGCTGCAGTCGCTCGACACGCTGGGCGCCGGCTTCCAGCTCGCCAGCCACGATCTCGATATTAGAGGCGCAGGCAATCTGCTCGGCGAAGAGCAGTCCGGCCACATCAAGGAAGTCGGCTTCGAGCTCTACCAGCAGATGCTGGAGGAGGCGGTCGCGGAGGTGAAGGATTCCGGCGAGGTGCTGGATGGCGGCTGGTCGCCGCAGATCGCCGTCGGCACGGCGGTGATGATCCCGGAGAGCTATGTGCCGGACCTGCAGCTCAGGCTGGCGCTCTATCGGCGTCTCGGCGACCTCGAGAGCACCGAGGAAATCGATGCTTTCGGCGCCGAGCTGATCGACCGTTTCGGCCCGATGCCGGAGGAGGTGAAGCATCTCCTCAAGATCGTCTTCATCAAGGCGCTCTGCCGCAAGGCCAATGTCGAGAAGCTCGACGCCGGGCCGAAGGGCGTCGTCATCCATTTCCGCAAGCGCGAATTCCCCAACCCGGTCGGATTGGTCAAGTTCATCGGCGAGCAGGGCTCGCTGGCCAAGATCCGACCCGACCAAAGCGTCGTCTTCACCCGCGACTGGCCAACGGCGGAAAAGCGTTTGGCCGGATCGGCTGTCGTCATGACGCAACTGGCGCGGCTGGTGGAGAAGGCGGCGTAGCCGGTCCGCACCATTCGCCAGCGCTGAAATTCCGGTCTAGAATAGGAAATCGGCTTCGTGTATGGAGCCGCCACCCCACATAGGGGGCTGGAAATGGCGGGCGAGGGTGCTCGCCGGAAAGAGCGTTGGGTGCAGCGATGACGAAATGGTCGCCGAATTCGTGGAGGGCAAAGCCGATCAAGCAGGTCCCTGCTTATCCGGACCTTGCCGCGCTGAAGAACACGGAGGCCCAGCTCGCCACCTTTCCGCCGCTGGTTTTTGCCGGCGAGGCGCGCAAGCTGAAGAAGCAACTGGCCAGCGTTGCCGCCGGCGAGGCGTTCCTGCTCCAGGGCGGCGACTGCGCCGAGAGCTTTGCCGAACATGGCGCGGACAACATCCGCGACTTCTTCCGCGTCTTCCTGCAAATGTCGGTGGTGCTGACCTTCGCCGGTGCGCAGCCGGTGGTGAAGATCGGCCGCGTTGCGGGCCAGTTCGCCAAGCCACGCTCGTCCGACAACGAGACCAAGGGCGAGGTGACGCTGCCGAGCTATCGCGGCGACATCATCAATGGCATCGAATTCGACCTCAAGTCGCGCATTCCCGATCCTGCCCGCCAGGAAATGGCGTACCGTCAGTCGGCGGCAACGCTCAATCTTTTGCGCGCCTTCGCGCAGGGCGGCTACGCCAGCCTGGAGAATGTGCATCGCTGGATGCTCGGCTTCGTCTCCGACAGCCCGCAGGCCGAAAAATACGAGTCGCTTGCCAACCGCATCACCGAGACGATGGATTTCATGCGCGCGGTCGGCATCACCTCCGAAACCAATTTCGCGCTGCGCGAGACTGATTTCTATACCAGCCACGAGGCGCTGCTGCTCGGCTATGAGGAAGCGCTGACGCGTGTCGATTCGACCTCCGGCGACTGGTACGCGACGTCTGGCCACATGATCTGGATCGGTGACCGCACCCGCCAGCCCGACCATGCGCATGTCGAATATTGCCGCGGCATCAAGAACCCGCTCGGCCTGAAATGCGGCCCGTCGCTGACGCCGGACGGCTTGCTGGAACTGATCGACCTGCTCAACCCCGAGAACGAGCCAGGCAGGCTGACGCTGATCGCGCGCTTCGGTTCCGACAAGGTCGCCGAGCATCTGCCGAAGCTGGTGCGGGCGGTGCAGAAGGAAGGCCGCAGCGTCGTCTGGTCGTCAGACCCGATGCATGGCAATACGATCGAAGCGGCCGGCTACAAGACGCGGCCGTTCGACCGCATCCTGAAGGAGGTGCAGACGTTCTTCGAGGTGCACCGCGCCGAAGGCACGCATCCGGGCGGCATCCATGTCGAGATGACCGGCAAGAACGTGACTGAATGCACCGGCGGCGCCCGCGCCATCACCGCCGAGGAATTGCAGGACCGCTATCACACCCATTGCGACCCGCGCCTCAATGCCGACCAGGCCATCGAACTGGCGTTCCTGGTGTCGGACCTGCTCAAGAAAAGCCACCCGGTGCAACACAAGCAGGTCGCCAACGGCTGACCCGTCCAAAGCAGTTCACAGGAAAAGCGCTTCCTGCCGAAAAATCAGTCTTGCTTGTAGAGCAGCCAGCTCTTGCCGGCGCGGCCCGCCATTGCCGAATGCCTGGTCACGCGGTTACGGCCGCTGACCTTTGAGCGGTAAAGCGCCCGGTCTGCCTTGCTGTAGAGGTCTTCAGGGCCCTCGGCTTCGGATGCCATGCAGATTCCCATCGAGACGGTGACGGTGCCGTAATTCATGCCGGTCTGGCTGCTAGTGAAAGGCGACTGCTCGATCAGCGCGCGAATGCGTTCGGCGATTTCGTAGGTGGCGTCCTCGCTTGCGCCCTCGACGATCAGCGCGAATTCCTCGCCGCCGGTGCGGGCGACGAACATGTCGGCGCGAATGCTGGTCTGGAATATATCGGCGATGATCTGGAGGATCTTGTCGCCGACGGGATGGCCGTACCTGTCGTTGATGTCCTTGAACCGATCGATGTCGGCGAGGATCAATGCATTGAACAGGATGCCTTTGTTGCTGTTGTAGATCCTGGTGATTTCCTTGTCGAAGGCGCGACGGTTCCAGATTTGCGTGAGGGGGTCGGTGTCGGCCAGGCGCTTGTATTCCTCGAGCTTCGACTTGACGCTTTCCAGTTCCGCGGTCTTGTCGCTGAGCGTCGAGGCAACTTGCCGGCCATGATCGATCGTCGAATTGGTGGCGACCGCCATGGCGTTGACGATCTTCTGCAGAACATCCGGCGACAGCAGGCTGTTTCTGCCGAGTCCGCTCGACGTTTCGTTGAGGATCCTGCCGTATTTCTCGATGTGGCTGCGCTCGCTCCTCAGCAGCGAAGCGATGTCCTCAAGTTCATTGGCGATGACTTCCCTGGCATGCTCGACGATGCCGGAGCCATGGTTCTGGGCAAAGAAGGCGCGTCCGATCCGGTCGAGGTCGTCCTGTGTCGGTCGGCCGCTCAGCGACACGACGGCAAGGCTGAGCTCGCGATTGGATCCGCTCAAGGCCTCGTAGAAGATCTCGTAATTGCGTGGCAGGCCGAGCACGCCGAGCTGGCGCATTGTGGCGAGGACGGTGCTCGCAATATCGGTGCTTCGTTCGCTCTGGGCGGCTGCCGGCTGCATGTTCTGTTCACTCTTCCCCGGGAACACGCTGCATTCGCAGGCATCCAATGTCGCCGACCTGGGGAACGCTGGCCATTCCAGTCCATCTTGCGAAGAAGGCGCGTCCCCACTCACGACTTTCGCTTGCGAGGATCATAGATGCAGCAGCGCTAAAGTTTCCTTAATCCGCTGAATCCGGCCTGTTTTTCGCTGATTCCGGCTGGACAGGCCTTCATCCGTGAACAAACAATTCCCGAGCGTGCCAAATGCATGTCGCATTTTCTTGCGCGCAGCCATCGAAAAGCTGGGATCCTGTCAGCAGCGATTTCTTTTGGGATGGTGCGATGAGTGAAAATCATACGGGATCGTGTCTCTGCGGAGCGGTTCGCTTCAGGACGCGAGGGCCGTTGCGCGGCGTCATCTATTGCCATTGCTCGCAATGTCGCAAGCAGAGTGGACATTTCTATGCCGCAACCAATGTCCCGGACGCCAATATTGATATCGACGGCGCCGACAACATCACCTGGTATGAGGCGTCCGCCTTCGCCGGGCGCGGTTTTTGCAAGACATGCGGATCGCTGCTTTTCTGGAAACCGCGGGACGACGCCTATGTTTCGGTTCTGGCGGGATCGTTCGATGAACCGACAGGCCTCGAGGGCCAATGCCACATATTCGTGGGTGACAAGGGCGATTATTATTCGATCGACGACGCGCTGCCTCAATTCGAGAAGTCGACCCCATCGGTGAAGGTCGCCGACGAATGAATTTTGGGCGAGCCAGCTTATTCCATTGATCGGGCCATTGCTTTATCCCGTGCCGGTGATTCGCAAAGGGGTTTGGCATGCAGCGGCTGATCGACGCTTATTTCAACTCGCTGCGGGCGTTCCGCAAGCTGGCCGCAACTGAAAAAGCTTTCCAGCAGGAGCTGGCGCTGCTCGCCCTTGCCCTTCCGATCGGCTGGTTCGTTTCGGTGTCGTGGCGCGGCTACGCGCTGCTGATCGGCGCGGTGCTGCTCCTGATCATGGTCGAGGTGCTGAACACCGGCATCGAAGCGGCCTGCGATGCCTTTAGCCGCGAATTCAATGTCGACATCCAGCTGGCCAAGGACTGCGGTTCGCTGGCGGTACTGATCTCCGTGGCGATCGTCGCCGGCGTCTGGGGCATCGCGATCATCGAGCGTATCGTCGGGCTGCCGATCTGAGCTTTCGACCGCCGGCCGGCGGTCAGTTTTCCCTGGCGCATTCCTTTCGGGCGAAATGGCGGGCGATGAGCCAGGCGAGTACGGCCACGGCCAGGCCGATAGCCAGGCCCACCAATATCCGCTCATGGCGAAGCAGCGCCTGGCCGATGAAATGCTCGGCGCCCAACCCGAAGACATAGCCGATGGTGCTGAACAGCACCGCCCAGACCGCCGAGGAAATGGCGTTCAAGACGATGAAGCGGGGTGCTGCGATGTTCGACAGGCCGGCCGCGATGCCACCGACCAGGCGCATGCCATAGACGTAGCGGTTCGACAGCACGAAGATGTTGGGATGGGTGTTGAGCAGACGATAGGCGCGGCGGAAGCCGGGCCGCTTGCGCAACCCGACGACATAGCGATGGTCCGCGAAACTTCTCCCCAGGATGAAGAAGCAGGTGTCGCCGGCGAAGGCCCCAAGCGCTGCCACGACGACAGTCTGCCAGAGGACGAAGATATGCTGATGGGCGAAGAAGCCGCCGAGTATGGCGGCACTCTCGCCCTCGGCGACACAGCCCAGAAAAACGGCGATCAGCCCGTATTGTTCGATGAAATGATGGATCGCGTCGCTCATGACGGCGATTGCTGCGACAGCCTCTCGTCGATCCGCTTGACCAGTTCGGTCAGCCGCACGATCTCGTCGCGCATGCCGATGATCTGGCCGTGGCGCATTTCGTCCAGCTTTTCATGCAGCGCCATGATCTCGATCTCGGCCTTCAGATTGACCTCGTAGTCGTGGGCGGCATCGATGCGGTCGCGCTCGGTCTGGCGGTTCTGCGCCATCATGATCACCGGCGCCTGCAGCGCCGCGACCATGGACAGGACGAGATTGAGGAAGATGAACGGGTAGGGATCGAAGGCGTCGCGCGCCAGAAGCCAGGCATTGGCTGATGTCCAGACGATCAGGAAGGCAATGAAGCCAAGGATGAACGACCAGGAACCGCCGATGCGGGCAATGCTATCGGCAAGGCGGTCGCCAAAGGTCTGGTGGAAGGCGACGGCCTTGTTGGTGTCCCTGGAGATCGTTGTGCGCTCGAGCGTCGACTGCAGCACCCGGTTCTCCAGGGCACTGAGACCGTCCGGCTTTCGTCTCAGCCAGCGGTTCGCCAGATCGTCGATCGTCTTGTTCATGGCCGTCTCCAAGGGCTTGGCTGGCGATAGAGGTAGAGGCTGCCGGGCCGCGCGGGAAGTGCTAGATTTGATGGGAACCGGAGGGACTTATGGTCGACTTCAAGAAAATTCGCGCTTGCGCCGCAAAGCGCAAGGGCGGCGAGGAGGAACTGGTCTCGCTGCTCGGGCCGATTCCCGACAACGCCGCCGTGGCCGATATAGGGGACGACCGTATTCTGTCGACGATGGCCGAGCGCGTCTTCGCCGCCGGTTTCGTCTGGCGCGTCATCGAGCAGAAATGGCCCGGATTCGAAGAGGCGTTCCTGCGCTTCGAGCCGAAGCGGTTGCTGTTCCAGCCAGACGATTTCTGGCACGAATTGGCGTCCGACCAGCGCATCGTGCGCAATCCACAGAAGATCAAATCCGTTCGCGACAACGCCGCCTTCGTCGAGCGCGTGTCAAAAGAGCATGGCGGCTTCGGCACATTCCTCGCCGAGTGGCCCGCCGACGACCAGGTCGGGCTGATGGCCTATCTCGGCAAGCATGGGAGCCGGCTCGGCGGCAATACCGGCCAGTATTTCCTGCGCTGGCTGGGCTGGGATGCCTTCGTCATTTCGGCCGACATGGCGGCCGCCCTTCGCGATGCCGGGCTCGATATCGCCGAAAGACCGACGTCGAAGAAGGATCTCGACAAGATCCAGGCCCAGGTCAACCGTTGGGTTGCGGATACCGGCCTGCCGCGCCGGCACATTTCGCGCATCCTGGCGATGTCGATCGGGGAGAACCATTCGCCGCAGGCGCTGCGCGACTATATGGGCAACGACTGATGTCGAAATTGGCCCAAGCAAACGCCATTGCGGGGCGAATTTTGCCGCGCTAAGTCAGCAGCATGACCAAGAAGCCCGACATACTGCGCATCGCCGTTGCCCAGCTCAATCCGACAGTCGGCGACGTCGCCGGCAATCTCGCCAAGGCCCGCGAGGCGAGGGCGGATGCCGCGCGTCAAGGCGCCGATCTCGTGCTCTATACCGAGCTTTTCCTCGCCGGCTATCCGCCTGAGGATCTGGTGCTGAAGCCCGCCTTCCTGAAGGCCTGCGAGCGGGCCGCGCAGGAGATCGCCGCCGACACCGCCGATGGCGGTCCCGGCGTCATCATCGGCACGCCGCTGAAGCGCAAGACCGGAACCCACAACTCGATCGTCTTCGCCGATGGGGGCAAGATCATCGCCGAGCGCTATAAGCTCGATCTGCCGAATTATGGCGAGTTCGACGAGAAGCGCGTCTTCCAGGCCGGACCGGAGATCCAGGGGCCTGTCAATTTCCGCGGCGTGCGTCTGGGAATCCCGATCTGCGAGGACATCTGGGGCGACATCGGCGTCTGCGAGACGCTGGCCGAGAGCGGCGCGGAAATCCTGCTGGTGCCGAACGGTTCGCCCTATTACCGCGCCAAGATCGATGTGCGCCACCAGGTCGTCATCCGCCAAGTCATCGAATGCGGGCTGCCGATGATCTATGCAAACCAGCTCGGCGGCCAGGACGAGCTGATCTTCGACGGCGCGTCGTTTGCCATAGGTGCCGACAAGCGGCTTGCTTTCCAGATGAGCCAGTTCGAGGAGGCGGTCGACATCACCACCTGGAGGAGACAGGGCGAAAACTGGGTCTGTTCGGAAGGACCGATGTCGAAGATCCCCGAACGGGAGGAGGCCGACTATCGCGCCTGCATGCTGGGCTTGCGCGACTACGTCAACAAGAACGGTTTCAAGAACGTCGTGCTCGGCCTGTCGGGCGGCATCGATTCGGCCATCTGCGCGGCCCTTGCCGTCGATGCGCTGGGCGAGGAGCGGCTGCGCGCGGTGATGATGCCTTACCGCTATACGTCGAAGGATTCGCTTAGGGATGCCGAGGACTGTGCCCGCGCACTCGGCTGCCGCTATGACATCGTGCCGATCTTCGAGCCGGTCGAAGGTTTCCTTCATGCGCTGACGCAGCTTTTCGAAGGCACCAAGGAAGGCATCACCGAGGAGAACTTGCAGAGCCGCGCGCGCGGCACCATCCTGATGGCGATTTCCAACAAATTCGGCTCGATGGTGGTTACGACAGGCAACAAGAGCGAGATGTCGGTCGGCTATGCAACGCTCTATGGCGACATGAATGGGGGCTTCAATCCGATCAAGGACCTGTACAAGATGCAGGTCTATGCACTGTCGCGCTGGCGCAACAGCCACGTGCCGCCGGGCGCGCTCGGACCGTCGGGCGAGGTGATCCCGAAGAACATCATCGACAAGGCGCCGTCGGCGGAACTGCGCGAGAACCAGACCGATCAGGATTCGCTGCCGCCCTATCCGGTGCTGGACGACATCCTCGAATGCCTGGTCGAGAACGAGATGGGCGTCGACGACATCGTCGCGCGCGGCCATGACCGGGCGACGGTGATGCGCATCGAGCACCTGCTCTACGTCGCCGAATACAAACGCCGGCAGGCGGCGCCCGGCGTGAAGATCACCAGGAAGAATTTCGGCCGCGACCGCCGTTATCCCATCACCAACCGGTTTAGGGACCGCGGCTAGACACCGTTCCGGCCGAAAATTCGCGTCATGCCGCAGGCGAGGGTAGCGATGCCTGAGTGTGAAATCAGCTTCGACCTGTCACGGATCGACTTCAGGGCGACATCCGACCTGTTGATGGCAAGCTATTGGGGCGGCGGGCGCAGTGACGAGACCCACCGCCGCGCCTTCGCGAATTCGCTCTGCGTCGGCGCTTATGTCGAAGGTAAACAGGTCGGCTTCGGCCGGGCGATCACCGACCGCACAGTGTTTGCCTATCTGGCCGATATCATCGTCTGGCCGCAGCATCGCGGGCAGGGCATCGGCTCGCGGCTGGTGCAGGCGCTGATCGATCACCCCGAGCTCGGTAGCGTTTCGCACTGGAGCCTGTCGACCAGCGACGCGCATGGGGTTTATGAAAGACTGGGATTCAAGGCATCGACCGATGGCCGGTACATGCGCCTCGATCGTAAGCCGATCCGCTGACCAAGCGCCATTGCCGTTGTTGCAAATTTATCCCAGTGCTTGGACCAGATGCCGTTTTGGCGACTGCCAGCCTTGGCGATGCGATGAGGCATCTCTATAAGGACCTCTCCGCGATTCCCTTTAGGGAGGACCGAATGCCAGGATTTGACATCGTTATGCGAGGCCGCGAAGCCTAGGTCCCGACCGGCGCGCCGCAGGGTTTTCACCCTCGGAACGAAGCCGGATCGAGAGCAGGCCTTTGCCGATGCCGGTCGCCGCCTTCGGGCAAGCGGCCATTCATAACCGAACCTCCGCATTCCCGGGCATTGAGCCCCTTGCGCGGTTTTTTCATTTTTGACCTTACCGGGATCGGGCTTTTTGCGCCCGAATGACATCATGGCTCGTTTTCGAATCGATTTGCGCGCGAGCGCCTTTCGCAGCGTTCTTGGCTTTACTTTCACCCATTGGCGGCGCCAGCCCTGGCGGCTTTCGCTGATCATGGCTGGTTTCCTGCTGTCGACGCTGGCCGATGTGCTGACGCCGCTCTATTCCGGCCGGCTGGTCGATGCCGTCGCCAGCAGCGCCGGCGCCGACGAGATCGCCTGGAATGCCGCGATGACCGCGTTTTCCATGCTGATGGCGTTGGCGCTGGCAGGTGTCGTCCTGCGCAATCTGGCCTTCATGGGTATCGTCGAACTGACGCTGAAGATGATGGCCGACATCGCCGCCGACGCCTTCCATCGTGTCCAGCGCTTTTCCACCGACTGGCACGCCAACAGCTTCGCCGGATCGACCGTGCGCAAGGTCACGCGCGGCATGTGGGCGTTGGACCTGCTCAACGACACGATCCTGATCGCGCTGCTGCCGTCGGTCGTCATGCTGGTCGGCTCGACGCTGCTGCTGGGCTGGTTCTGGCCGCTGATGGGAGCGGTTGTCGCCGCCGGCTCGGTGCTGTTCATCGCCGTCACGGCGATGCTGTCGCTGGGCTATGTCGCGCCGGCGGCCAGGCTCGCCAACACCTGGGACACACGCCTTGGCGGCTCGCTGGCCGACGCGGTGAGCTGCAACGCCGTGGTCAAGGGGTTTGGCGCCGAGGAGCGCGAGGAGAACCGGCTTGCCAAGGTCGTCGCCAAATGGCGTGCCCGCACGCGGCGCACCTGGGTGCGCGGCACCATCAACGGAACCACGCAAGGGGCGCTGCTGCTGGTGATTAGAGCGGCGGTCATCGGCCTGGCGCTGATGCTGTGGTCGTGGGGACAGGCAACGGCCGGCGACGTCGCCTTCGTGCTGACTTCTTTCTTCGTCCTGCAAGGCTATCTCAGGGATATCGGAACGCATATCCGCAACCTGCAACGCTCGATCAACGACATGGAAGAACTGGTCGATTTCCAGTCCGAATCGCTTGGCATCGAGGACCGGCCCGGCGCCGGGCCGATCCGTATCACGCAAGGGGGCATCGCCTTCGACGACGTCACCTTCCATTATGGCAGTCACCGTTCGCCGCTCTATCGCGATTTCTCGGTCGATATCGCGCCGGGCGAGCGGGTCGGGCTGGTCGGCCATTCCGGGTCGGGCAAGACGACTTTCGTCAAGCTGATCCAGAGGCTCTATGACGTGAACGCCGGCCGGATCCTGATCGACGACCAGGACATTTCGGAGGTGGCGCAGGCGTCGCTGCGCGCGCAGATCGCCATCGTGCAGCAGGAGCCGATCCTGTTCCACCGCTCTCTGGCCGAAAACATCGCCTATGCCCGACCCGGCGCCACGCAGGCCGAGATCGAGCACGCGGCAAAGCTGGCGAGCGCGCACGACTTCATCGTCAACCTGCCGAAGGGCTACGGCACGCTCGTCGGCGAGCGCGGCGTGAAGCTGTCGGGCGGCGAGCGCCAGCGCGTGGCGATCGCACGCGCGTTCCTCGCCGATGCGCGCATCCTGATCCTGGACGAGGCGACGTCGAGCCTCGATTCAGAATCGGAGGTGCTGATCCAGCAGGCGATGGAGCGGCTGATGGTCGGCCGCACCACGCTGGTCATCGCGCACCGGCTTTCGACGGTGCGGGCGCTCGACAGGCTGTTGGTCTTCGATCGCGGCAAGATCGCCGAGGAAGGCTCGCATGACGCGCTGATCCGGCTGCCGGGCGGCATCTACCGCCGCCTGTTCGAGCGCCAGGCGCTCGAATTGACCAAGGGACTTGTCACCTGATCGGGGATGGCCTCTGGCTCTGGCCCGGAGGCCATCCCATCAGGCGCCGGCGGCCTGACGGGCGGGCGGCGCGGGACATGCGATTGCTGGCGGAGCCGCGTCCGCCAAGTCTTTTCATTGCTTGCGCCATGTTCTATGTCTGCGGCACGGCACGGGGGCGCGTCTTGTCAATCACAAAAGCATCCGGTACGCCCCGCTCATGACAGTTACCGTTCGTTTCGCCCCTTCGCCGACAGGCCGCATCCATATCGGCAATGCGCGCACCGCCCTGTTCAACTGGCTGTTCGCCATGAACCATAAGGGGCGCTTCATCCAGCGCTTCGACGACACCGATGTCGCGCGCTCGAAGCAGGAATTTTCCGACGCCATCCTTTACGACCTGCATTGGCTTGGCATCTTTCCCGACACCACCGAATACCAGTCGCGTCGCTTCGAGATCTATGACGCGGCGGTCGAGCGGCTGAAGGCGGCGGGTGTTCTCTATGCCTGCTATGAAACGCCGGAGGAGCTCGACCTCAGGCGCAAGGTGCGCCGTACGCGCGGCTTGCCGCCGGTCTATGGCCGCGAGGCGCTGACGCTGACGTCGGAACAGATCGCCGAATATCAGGCCGATGGCCGCCGGCCGCACTGGCGCTTCCTGCTGCCCAATTTCACCGGCGATCCGCAGCAGCCGGAGCGCACCGAAATCCATTGGAACGACCTAGTGCGCGGGCAGGAAACCGTCGATCTCGCCTCGCTGTCGGACCCGGTGCTGGTGCGCGAGGACGGCACCTATCTCTATACGCTGCCATCCGTCGTCGACGATATCGAGATGGGCGTCAGCCATGTCATCCGCGGCGACGACCACGTCACCAACACCGGCGTGCAGATCGCGCTGTTCCGGGCGCTGGGTGCCGAGCCGCCGGAATTCGGCCACCACAATCTGCTGACCACCGTTTCGGGCGAGGGGCTGTCGAAGCGCACCGGCGCACTCTCCATCGAAAGCCTGCGCGAGGACGGCATCGAGCCGATGGCGGTCGCATCGCTGGCCGTGCTCGTCGGCACGTCGGAGAATGTCGCCGCCGCGCACGACCTGACCGAACTCGCCAGCCGTTTCGACCCGGCGGCGACCTCGAAGTCGGCGGCAAAGTTCGACCCGGACGAGCTTTTCGTGCTCAACCGGACGCTGCTGCACCAAATGCCGTTCTCCGAAGCGCAGAATCGGCTGGTGGTGCTCGGCATATCGGGCGAGCAGGCGGAACCGTTCTGGCTGGCTGTGCGCGGCAATCTCGACAGGCTGGCCGATGCTGTCGGCTGGTGGCGCATCCTGCGCGAAGGGCCGCAGGAGAAGCCGGAATTTTCCGACGCCGATCGAGATTTTCTTCACCAGGCCATCGATCTGCTGCCCGAGGAGCCTTGGAACGGGACCGTCTGGAAGGACTGGACGGCCAAGATCAGGGAAGCGACCGGCCGCAAGGGCAAGGCGCTGTTCATGCCGCTGAGGCTCGCCCTTACCGGACTGACTTCGGGACCGGAGCTTGCAGATCTATTGCCGCTGATGGGTCGGGAAGGAACGTTGGCCCGACGACCCTGACCTTCCGCTGTTCCGGCGGCAGCGTCGAGACCGGCGATGTGACCGGTTTGACCGCAAGCCGCTTGATGGCGTCGCGGTCCAGCCCGCCTGCGGCGTTTGCCAGCGTCTCGGGATCGGCACCTGGATCGGGTTTGGAGGCAGGCACCGGAATGAACGGGGCGCCCTCCGTTTGCGGCCGCGACTGTTGCTGGCTTGGCGGATTGCCGCCGATGATCTGGAAGTTCTGCGCGGCGTTGCAGCCGCAGGCCGGCGGCCGCGACAGGTTGGGCTGCTTGTAAAGATAGGCCGTCGGCAGTTCGCTGTAGGGTCGGCCGGTGACCGACGATGTCATGTCGGCTGAATCGTCGCCCATGCCGCGCGAATAGAAGACCTGGATCTCGGTGCCGGGACAGCTCGATTCGCAGTTCTTCTGGTCGCGCTCGAAATCGCCGACCGAGGCGGCATTCGACATCGGAAAGAAGTAGCCGTCGCAGGTGCGCACGCAGGTGGTACGGAACTCGCCGCCGACGCCCGGAAAATCCGGTATGCCGGACCGGCCCGGCACGCGGCGGATATTGCGCTCCTCGTCGGGATCGTCAGACTGGTCGAGCGTATCGAGCCGGCGTGTGTCGCCGCCGAACAGCTGGTCGAACAGATTGCCGTTGCCTTGTTCCCGTTTCGCTTCGCGCAAGAGTTCGCGGCGGGGCGCCACCGCGTCCTCGCGGCAGCCATTGGTGTCGAGCGCGGCCAGGATGCGTGCGCGATCGCGCCGCGAACCGCCGCCGGCGAGGCGGGCGCGCTTGGCCTGCAAGCTATCGAGATTGGCGTTCATGCGCTCGATGGTGGCGTTGAACCCAGCGCATTGGCTGACATTGCGGCTGAATAGAGAGAAGCCGCAGCCGGCGCTGCTGGACTGGCCGCGCGCCTTTGAAATCTGCTCGCGTTGCCGGTCGATCGCGGCGTCATATTTCCGGATCAGGGCCGGACCGCCACTGCCGCGCGAGGTCGCGGCAAGATCGGTCTCGAGCTGGCGGCAGACACGCGAGGCGGCCTGCGGCTCGGAGACGGCGGCGCCCGAAAGCAGCAGGCCAAGCAGCACGGCGAGATGCGCCTGCTTCCACCCTTTGCCCATCATCCGCCGAAACCCTGCTTGGTTGTTCGCCGCACGCTACGTGCTCGTGGTTAAACCGCAGTTTACCCCCGAATTGGTGTTCAGCCCAGATCGACGACAGCTTGCGCCTTGTGGGCGGCCTCGACCACCGCCAGCGCTGTCATGTTGACGACGCCGCGCGAAGTCACCGAGGGCGTCAGGATATGCGCCGGCTTGTCGGTGCCGAGCAGGATCGGGCCGACATGCAGGGCATCCATCATGGTCCTGAGCGCTGTCAGCGTGATGTTGGCGGAATCGAGGTTGGGGAACACCAGGAGATTGGCTTCGCCCTTCAGACGCGAATGCGGATAGACGCGCTGGCGCAGATGTTCCGACAGCGCGGAATCGGCATGCATCTCGCCGTCGCATTGCAGCTCGGGCGCGATGCGCGCCAGGATCGCCGCCGCCTGCCGCATCTTGAGCGCACTCGGCGAATCGCGCGAGCCGAAATCCGAATGCGACAGCAGCGCCGCCTTGGGCTCGATGCCGAAGCGCTGGATCTCCTCGGCCGCCAGCACGGTCATTTCGGCGATCTCGTCGGCGGTGGGGTCGACAGAAACATGGGTGTCGGTCAGGAAGATGATGCCGCGTTGCGAGATCAGCATGGACAGCGTCGACAGATCCCGGTCCTTGATGCCGGTTCGTGGCCCGATGATCAGCGTGACGTTGCGCAGGTGCCGCTCGAAACGCCCTTCGAGGCCGCAGACCATGGCGTCGGCGTCGCCGCGCTTCAATGCGAGGGCCGCGATCACCGTGTTGTCGGTGCGCACCATGGTGCGCGCGGCCTCCGTCGTCACGCCGCGCCGGCCGGCCAGCTCGATCAGGAGGTCGACGTAATGGCGGTAGCGCGGATCGTCCTCCGGGTTGATCAGGCCGAAGTCGACGCCGGGCTTGATGCGCAGTCCGTAGCGCTTCAATCGCACCTCGATGACGTGCGGACGGCCGATCAGGATCGGCTCGGCGATGCCTTCCTCCAAAACCACCTGCGCGGCGCGCAGCACGCGCTCGTCCTCGCCGTCGGCATAGATGACGCGCTTGGCGCTCGACGCCTTGGCCGACGAGAACACCGGCTTCATCACCAGGCCGGAGCGGAAGACGAAGCGGTTGAGCTTGTCGATATAGGCGGAGAAGTCGCTGATCGGCCTTGTCGCGACACCGGTGTCGCAGGCCGCCTTGGCGACGGCCGGGGCGATGCGCAGGATGAGCCGCGGATCGAAGGGCGAGGGGATCAGGAATTCGGGTCCGAACACCGGCGTCTCGCCGGAATAGGCGCGCGCGGCGACATCCGAAGGTTCTTCGCGGGCAAGGGCGGCGATGGCCCGCACCGCGGCCATCTTCATCTCCTCATTGATGGCGCTGGCGCCACAGTCCAGCGCGCCGCGGAAGATGTAAGGAAAACACAGTACGTTGTTGACCTGATTTGGAAAATCGGACCGGCCCGTGCAGATCATCGCGTCGGGGCGCGCCGCCCGCGCCACTTCCGGCATGATTTCCGGATTGGGATTGGCCAGCGCCAGGATCAATGGCTTCGGCGCCATGTGCTGGAGCAATTCCGGCTTCAGCACGCCGGCGGCCGAAAGCCCGAGGAACACGTCTGCGCCCGATATGACGTCGGCCAGCGTGCGCGCCTCCGTGTCCTTCACATAAGGGTCTTTCCAGCGGTCCATCTCATCCGTGCGCCCCTTATAGGCGACGCCGAAACGGTCGGTGACCCAGATGTTCTCGACCTTGGCGCCGAGCGAGACCAGCAGGTTGAGGCAGGCCAATGCCGCCGCACCCGCGCCCGAAGTGACGATCTTGATGTCGGCAATGGTTTTGCCGGCGAATTCCAGGCCGTTGAGCACTGCGGCGGCGACGATGATGGCGGTGCCGTGCTGGTCGTCATGGAAAACCGGTATGCCCATCCGGGCCTTCAGTCGCTCTTCGACCTCGAAGCATTCCGGCGCCTTGATGTCCTCGAGGTTGATGCCGCCGAATGTCGGTTCCAGCGCCGCCACCGTTTCGACCATGCGCTCGATCTCGGGCGCGTCGATCTCGATGTCGAAGACGTCGATGCCGGCGAATTTCTTGAACAGGACCGCCTTGCCTTCCATGACCGGCTTGGAAGCGAGCGGGCCGATATTGCCCAGGCCGAGCACGGCCGAGCCGTTGGAAACGACGCCGACCAGATTGGCGCGCGCCGTGTAGTCGGCCGCGGTCGCCGGATCGTCGCGGATTTCGAGGCAAGGGGCCGCCACGCCGGGCGAATAGGCGAGCGCCAGGTCGCGCTGGTTGCCAAGCGGCTTGGTGGCCTGGATTTCGAGCTTGCCCGGCGTCGGGTGCTTGTGGAAGTAGAGCGCGGCTTCGTCGAGGTCCGAACGTGCCGTTTTCTTGCTCTCGCCGTTCATTCCGGGCCTCCCTGCGATCCTGCGTGCCGCCTTCTTAGCATGCGGCCGAGATTTTTCGCGACGCCAAATGACGCAATCGCCATTCACATCGACGAAGCCGGGATAAGCGAACTATTTCAATGGCTTGATCGGAATTTCTTCGGCGCCGGCGCTACCGGGTCTCAGAAGGCGCTGACATAGAGGCCGCCGTCTATCGGTATGTTCTGGCCGGTCAGGTAGCCGGCATGAACCGAGCACAGGAAGGCACAGATCTGGCCGAATTCTTCCGGCGTGCCGAGCCGCTTGGCCGGCACGTCGGCACTGATGCGCGCCTTGCGGGCGGCTGCCGCGGCCGGGTCTTCAACGCTGCCGGCCTCGTGCGGACCGCGCAGTCGGTCGGTATCGAGCTTGCCGGGCAGCAGGCTGTTGATGGTCACGTTGCGGTCGACCACCGTGCGCGCCACGCCGGCAAGAAAGGAGGTCAGGCCGGCGCGCGCGCCGGACGACAGATCAAGGCCGGGGATGGGGACATAGACCGATAACGAAGTGATGTTGACGATGCGGCCAAAACCGCGCACGGCCATGCCGTCGATCACCGCCTGCACCAGCTCGATCGGCGTCACCATGTTCTGGGTCACGCCTTCGAGCATCTTGGCACGATCGAGCTCGCGGAAATCGCGCAGCGGCGGGCCGCCATTGTTGTTGACGAGGATGTCGGGTTGGGGACAGGCGGCGAGAAGCGCCTTCTGCACCTCGGGCTTCGATACGTCGCCGACGACTTCCGTGACGGTCACGCCGTAACGCTCGCGCAGCTCCGCAGCGGTTTTGGCCACCAGCTCGGCGTTGCGCCCGTTGACGACAATGTCACAGCCGGCCTCGGCCAGAGCCATGGCGCAGCCTTTTCCGAGCCCTTTGCTCGAAGCGCAGACGATGGCCTTCTTTCCGCGGATACCGAGATCCATGACGATTTCTCCTGTGATTCGCCGGCAGGCTAGCTCTTGGGCTGGACCAATCGCAACCGTCATACGGTTGTTGCATGAATCGGGGCATAGGCTCGCGAAAGCAACGGTGAATTCGCGATGTCCGGCCAAGAGCCCCGCACGTTCCGCAGCATGTTCATCTCCGACGTCCATCTCGGGTCGAAGGCGGCAAAGGCCGATTTCCTGATCGATTTCCTTAGACATCACGATGCCGACATCATTTATCTCGTCGGCGATATCGTCGATGGCTGGCGCCTGAGGCGCAGTTGGCACTGGCCGCAGAGCCACAATGACGTCGTGCAGAAATTGCTGCGCAAGGCGCGAAAGGGCGCCACCATCACCTACATCGCCGGCAACCACGACGAATTCGCCCGCCAGTTCCAGGGCGTGCATTTCGGCGGCATCGTCGTCGCCGACCGCGCCATTCACGAAACCGCCGACGGCAGGCGGCTGCTCGTCATCCATGGCGACCAGTTCGACACGGTCGTGCACAATCAGCGCTGGCTCGCCTATCTCGGCGACCATGCCTACGACGCCGCCATGCAGGTCAACCGTGTGATCACGCGGCTGCGCCAGCTGCTCGGCCTGCCTTACTGGTCGTTTTCGTCCTGGGCCAAGGTCAAGGTCAAGAAGGCCGTTAACTTCATCGGCTCGTTCCAGACGGTGCTCAGCGAAGAGGCGCGGCGCTCGCATGTCGACGGCGTCATCTGCGGCCATATCCATCATGCCGCGATCGAATGCTATGGCGACGTCCAGTACATCAACACCGGCGACTGGGTGGAAAGCTGCACGGCGGTGGTCGAACATTTCGACGGCCGGATGGAAATCCTGACCTGGGCGCATGTCTTGCCCGAGGCGCCGGACGAACCTTTCATCCCGATGCTGATCGAGGACCGGGTGGTGCAGGCCGCCTGACTGCCGGTGCCAGGCACAGATTCCGGTGTTAATCGATTAGGCCAATCGGTTTCGTCCGGTTTTTCCTCATGTTAAGGGTCAATCCACACTGCTCGCCGTTCGTGGGCGGCAGCGTTATTGGATCGATTCATGCCGCTGCCGCCGCTTTCACCCGAACAGCTCGTCAAACCACGCCATTTCGAACTGCGCATGAGCCTGATCTTCGCGACATTGTTCGTGTCGCAGGGCACGCATCTGCCCTACTTCCCGCTGTGGCTGCAGGCGAAAGGTTTTCACGCCGAGCAGATCGCCGTCATCCTGGCGGCTCCGATGTTCCTGCGCGTCGTGACGACGCCGCTGCTCACCGCGCTCGCGGACCGGGCGAGGGACCGCGCCGACGTCTATATCGCGCTCGTCGCGGCATCGATGATCATTTCCGCCGGCTATTTTCTGCCGGCCTCCTACGCCGTCGTGCTTGCGGTGTCGCTGGCGCTGACGATCGTATGGACACCGCATTCGCCGATGGCCGATTCGCTCGCGCTTTCGGGCGTGCGCCGCTTCGGCTCCAACTACACCAGCATGCGCAAGTGGGGTTCGATCTCGTATCTCTGCGCCAACGTGGCCGGTGGTTTCATCCTGACCGCGGCAGGGGCGCAAGCCGTCCCGGCGATCATTTTCGCGGCACTGGGTGCCGCGCTCTTTGCCGCGCTGCTTGCGCCGCGTCTTGGCCGGCCGCGCCTTGCCTCACCGCTTTCGGCCGCGGAGATCCAGCACTCGGCACCAAGTCTCTTCAATGCCTATTTCGTCTATTTCACCCTGGGTGTCGGCATCCTCACCGCCAGCCACGCCTTCCTTTACGGCTTCGTGTCGATCTACTGGAAGTCGATCGGCATCGGCGACACCGTCGTCGGGCTTCTGTGGGCGTGGGGCGTGGTGGCCGAAGTCTGCATGTTCGTGTTTTTCAACCGCATATTCGCCTCCGTGTCGGTCGTCAGGGTGATGGTGATTGCCGGCATCGGCGCGGTCGTGCGCTGGATCGCCTTTCCGCTGATCTGGCCGCTTGGCCTCGGCGTCGCCGGGTTTTTCGGCGTCCAGACCCTGCATTCGGTGTCGGTGGCCATGGTGCTGATCGGCCTGCAGAAAATGATCGGCGAAACGGTCTCGGAAGAGCGCACCGGTGCCGCACAGGGCGTCGCCTATTTCTTCAACGGCTTCTTCATGGCCGCCGTGACGCTCGCCTCCGGCCCGCTCTACGACCGTTTCGGGGTCGACGGCTTCCTGGCCATGATCCCGATCGCGATCATCGGCCTGGTGCTGGTCGGACTCGCGGCGCGCTCAGCCCCAAAGCGCCGGATCGGGCGGTGAAACCAAGGATCCCTCATAGGCGAGGCCGGGCACACGATCCCGCGCAAGCAGCAGCGGTCCGTCGAGGTCGACGAAATCGGCGTCCTGGGCGAGCAGCACCGCCGGCGCCATCGCCAGCGACGTGCCGACCATGCAGCCGACCATGACGCCGAAACCCAGTTCGCGGGCGCGGTCGCGCAGCACGAGCGCCGCCGTCAGCCCGCCCGACTTGTCGAGCTTGATGTTGACGGCATCGTAGAGACCGGCGAGCGCGGCCAGATCCCCCGCCTCATGCACGCTCTCGTCCGCGCAGATCGGCACCGGATGCGCGATGTGGCGCAGGATGCCGTCATGGCCCGCCGGCAGCGGCTGTTCGATAAGCGCGATGCCTTGCTCGGCGGCAAAGGCGAGGTTCGCGGCGATGGTGTCGTCGTTCCAGCCCTCGTTGGCGTCGAGGATGATGCGGCTGCCGGGCGCGGCCTGCCGGACCGCGCGGATGCGCGCAATGTCGTTGTCGCCGCCGATCTTGACTTTGAGCAGCGGGCGCGCCGCGTTGGCACGGGCCTGCGCCGCCATCGCCTCGGGTTCGCCCAGCGACAGCGTGTAGGCCGTCTCGAGCTGATGCAAAGGAGCCGGCCAGACTACGTCCGCCACCGCCTTGCCGCTGATCTTGGCTTCCAGGTCCCACAAGGCGCAATCGATGGCGTTGCGCGCCGCGCCTGCCGGCATGGCGCCGAGCAGGGCTGTCCGGTCCATGCCAGCAGAGATTTGCCCGCGCATGGCCTCTATCGCGGCGCGAACCCCGTCCATGGTCTCGCCATAGCGTTTGTACGGCACGCATTCGCCACGGCCCGTGTAATCGCCTTCGCTGATCGTGCAGGTGATCACTTCGGCTTCGGTCTTCGAACCACGCGAAATGGTGAAGGTGCCGGCGATTGGAAAACGCTCGGCCTCGACCGAAATGACACGCGCCATAATTTTCTGCTCCGGCTGTGCGAGAAGGGTCGTCGGCAAATCGACAAGGCCGGACCCGTCAGGCTAAACAGGACGCCATGTTGACCATCGGCAAGCGCGACGCAAGCGGCAAGACCGCCTCGGAGGCTGACCACGAACCGCGCGTGTCGGTCGGTGAGGAAGCAGGCGTTCTCGGCTGCGCCTTCTCGGGAATCTGGACGACGCGCACCGTGGCCGCGATCGACGCAGAGATGCGCAAAATCGAGAAACGGAGCGGTTTCAATACCTTGGCGCTCGATCTTTCGCATATCGAGAAGATCGATACCGCCGGCGCCTGGCTGATCGACCGCCTGGTCAGCGCTTTCGAGAAGAAGGGCGTCGAGGTCAGGTTGCAGGGCCAGAGCGACGTTGCCTCGATCCTGCTCGGCGCGGTCGGCGATGCGGTGCGGCGCGAGCCCGAATCGGGGCCGGTCGGGCCGCCCAACATCGTCATTCGCACGCTGGAGGCGGTCGGCCGCCGCGTCTACGAAATGCGCGACGATTTTCTCGCCTCGATGAACATACTGGGCGCCACGATCCGTGGCGCGCAGATGAAGCTCGGCCGCGGCCATGCCGTCAATCCGGCGGCGATCTTCAACCAGATCGACCGCATGGGCGTCGGAGCCATTCCGGTGGTGGTGCTGATGTCGGCGATCGTCGGCGCCATCGTTGCCCAGCAGGGCGCCTACCAGCTCAGCTATTTCGGCGCCGACATCTTCGTCGTCGACCTCGTCGGCGTGTTGATCCTGCGCGAACTCGGCGTGCTGATGACGGCAATCATGATCGCCGGCCGCTCGGGCAGCGCCATCACCGCCGAAATCGGCTCGATGAAGATGCGCGAGGAAGTGGATGCGCTGAAGGTCATCGGGCTTAACCCCATCGGCGTGCTGGTCTTTCCGCGCCTGGTGGCGCTGGTGATCGCCCTGCCTTGCCTGACCATCATCGCCAATTTTGCCGCACTCGGCGGCGGTATCCTCGCGGCTTGGCTCTATTCCGACATCGCCCCCGCCGCCTTCATCGATCGGCTGCGCGTTGCCATCGACCTCAGCACCATTTTCGCCGGCCTGATCAAGGCGCCGTTCATGGCCATGATCATCGGCACCATCGCCTCGGTCGAGGGCATGAAGGTCGGCGGCAGCGCCGAATCGCTTGGTCAGCACGTGACCGCCTCGGTGGTGAAATCGATCTTCGTCGTCATCATCCTCGACGGGCTTTTCGCCATGTTCTATGCAGCGATCGAGTTCTGAAATGGCGATGGGAAACGGCATCGAGACCAGGGCCAAGGAGGGCGCGGATGACAGCGAGGTCGTGCTTTCGGCGCATGACATCACCGTTTCCTTCGGCGACAACCTGATCCTCGACAAACTGTCGCTCGATATCTGGCGCGGCGAGATCCTCGGTTTCGTCGGCGCTTCGGGCGCCGGCAAATCAGTTCTGCTGCGCACCATCCTTGGTTTGACGCGCAAGCAGTCCGGCACGATCAAGCTGTTCGGCGTGGATATCGAAAAGGCCGACGATGCCGAACGGCTGCGCATCGACATGCGCCTTGGGGTGCTGTTCCAGCACGGCGCGCTGTTCTCGGCGCTGACGGTGCTGGAAAACGTCCAGGTGCCGATGCGCGAATATCTCGACCTGCCGCGCAAGTTGATGGACGAACTGGCGATGCTCAAGGTCGAACTGGTCGGGCTGCCGCCGGACGCGGCGCAGAAATTCCCGTCCGAGCTGTCGGGCGGCATGATCAAGCGCGCGGCACTGGCTCGCGCGCTGGCGCTCGATCCCGACATCGTCTTCCTCGACGAGCCGACCTCGGGCCTCGATCCGATCAGCGCGGCGGAATTCGACGAGCTGGTGGTCAAGCTGCGCGATACGATGGACCTGACCGTCTACATGGTGACCCACGATCTCGACACGCTTTTCACCGCCTGCGACCGCGTCGCCGTGCTCGGCAAGAAGAAAGTGCTGGTCGAAGGCACCATAGACGACATGCTGAAGAGTGAAGAACCGTGGGTAAAATCGTATTTCCGCGGAAAACGAGCCCGGCAACTTGATCTTGCCGCGCGCGCATAGCCATAAGTGAAGCAATGGAAACCAGAGCCAACTACGTTATTGTCGGCATCTTCACGCTGGTGGCGATCCTGGCGGCGTTCGGCTTCGTCTATTGGACGGCGGCGATCGGCGACAAAGGCGAGACCACGTTGTTGCGCGTGCGCATCCCTGGCTCGGCTTCCGGACTTGGCCGCGGCAGCTTCGTGCTGTTCAACGGCGTCAAGGTCGGCGACGTCAGGCGCGTCTATATCGATGTCGACAATCCGACGGTCGCAATCGCCGACACCGAGATCGACCGCATGACGCCGATCACCAAATCGACGCAGGCCGATATCGGCCTGGCCGGCCTGACCGGACAGGCCAATATCGAACTCAAAGGGGCCGACCCCAAGGAAGTAAAACTTCTCGACCAGGCCGAAAAGGAAGGCAAGGTCGCCGAGATCGTGGCCAACCCGTCGGCGGTGACCAATCTTTTGCAGACGGCGCAGAACATCTTCACGCGCGCCGACACGGTGCTGACGCAGCTGGAGGGGTTCACCAAGGATGTGCGCGGGCCGCTGACGCAGACCGTGCAGAATGTGCAGACGTTCTCCGACGCGCTGGCCAGGAATTCCGATGGCGTCGACAAGTTCCTGTCCGCGGTCAGCGCGCTGTCCGATGAGCTGAAGGGCGTCTCGGGCAAGCTCGACGGCACGCTGAAGGCGGCCGAAGGGCTGCTCAATGCCGTCGACAAGGACAAGATCAAGAGCATCGTCGCCAATGTCGATACGGTGACCGGCAACCTCAAGGAAACGTCCAAACAGCTCGATGGCGTGATCAGGAATGTCGATACGGCCGTGGGATCGGTCAATGATTTCGCCAAGCAGACACAAGGTACGCTGGCCAAGGTCGACGGCGTGCTCGACGGCATCGATCCGGCGCAAGTGCGCACGGCGCTGGCGAACATCCAGAAGGCAAGCGAAAGCGCCGACAAGGCCGCCTCGGACATCGCCGAGGTGACCGGCAAATTCGCGAACCGGGCGGACGACATAGACGAGACGATCAAGGATGCAAGGCAGCTCGCGCAACGGCTCAACGACGCCTCGGTGCGCGTCGACGGCATCCTGGCCAAAGTCGACAAGCTGCTCGGTTCGGGGCAGGCGGACGGCGTGATGGCGGACGCCAGGGACACGCTGAGGTCGTTCAAGCAGGTTGCCGATACGCTGAATTCGCGGCTTGGCGTCATCACCGACAATATAGCCCGGTTCTCCGGCCAGGGCCTTTCGAATGTCGAGGCGCTGGTTCAGGACAGCCGCCGTTCAATCAGCCGCATCGAGGAGGCGGTTACCGACCTCAGCCGCAATCCGCAGCGCATCCTGTCGGGCGGCGAGGGCGAGGTTCGGCAGTACGATGGCAGGGCGCGGCGTTGACTTCGGTCTCGGCTCGCCGCAGAAACAGTGTCTGCATCCGCGGGTTGTTGTTACAATCCAGGGATAGTGAGGCCGGGGACAGCAGGGATCGCGCGTGAAGTCGACGATTGTGTTCAGATCGGGCGTGGCCTTGCTTGCCTTGACCCTTGCCGGTTGTGCCGCGCTGCCGGGCGGCGGGCCTGCGCCGCTTGACACGTTCGAACTGTCGGCGCCGTCGGTCGAGGCGCATGGCCACAGCCGCCGCCAGATCCTGATCGCCCAGCCATCCGCGCTCAAGGCGCTGGACAGCCAGAACATCGTCATAAAACCGTCCCCGCGCTCGATCCAGTACCTCAAGGGCGCGCAATGGGCGGACCGGCTGCCGCTGATCGTGCAGGCTCGGCTGGCCGAGACGTTCCAGCGCTCGGGCAGCTTCGCCGGCGTGGGCAAGCCGGGCGAGGGACTGGCGATCGACTACCAGGTCATCGTCGAGATTCGTTCGTTCGAAGTCCGTGTCGACGGCGGCGATCATGCCGAAGTCGACCTGTTCGTGCGCATCCTCAACGACCGCAACGGCGAGGTGCGTGCGTCCAAGAGCTTTACGGCGACCGCGCCCGTCTCGGGCAGCGGCAACCAAGGCTATGTCGGCGCGCTCGATGCTGCTTTCGGCGACGCGGCCAAACAGATCGTGCGCTGGACCGATTCGGCGGTCTGAGCGGCGATCCCGGGCGGGCGCCAGCCACCAGGCTACAAGCGGTCGAAGGCGTCCGGCCGCAGCTTTCCGGCCTTCATCAGGTGCTGCAGGGTGTAGGTTACGGACAGCGCGTCATCGAGCGCATCGTGTCCCTGCAATGGCGGGTGTTGAACGCCATAATAATCGGCAAGCTTGTTGCTCGGCGTCCTTGCCAGGTCCTCGATCGGCATCCCGGCCGAGATCAGCAGCTTTACGGTATTGTCAAAACGGGCGGCCGGGATGGAGGCGGGGATGCCTGCGATATAGCAGCTGATGGCTATCATGTTCAGTTCGTCCTTGCCCCAGGACCAAAATCGCGCCCCATTGGAGAAACGATCGACGTCAACAAGGGCTTCTCCTAGCGCGACCCCCTCGATCTCCAGCTTTTCTTCTGTGATGCCAGTCAGTTCGGTGAAGAAAGGGTCGAGCGCGTATCTCCTGCCAAACCGGTCGATCGGTCTGACATAGGCCTTGTGCGTGCCCAGGACGGGAAAGTCGTCTTCGAGCCCAAGCCTGACCGCGCCGATCTGCGCGATGACCGGGTCGGGATCGTGGGCCGCGCACCAGAATCTGCGTTGCGAGCCCTCAAGGCAAAGAAACTCGCAGTCGAATATGATCGCCGTCTTCACAAGTCAGAGATCCAGTCCCGGATGCGACGTCCACCCTTCCAAGCAAAAAGGCGGGAGACAAGTCTCCCGCCTTTTTTCATTGGCTGTCTGCCGCTGCCTAGTGCAGGCGGCCGCTGGCGTGGGCCAGCATGGTGTAGACCTTGCCTGTATCCGATGTCAGGTAGGTCTGTGCCATGATGTTGTCGCGGTCGTTGCGCGACACGTCCTTCAGCAGCTTCTCGAAATCATCGCAATAGCGGTCGACGGCGGCGCGGAACTCTGCCTCCGTCTGGTACTTGCGACGGATCTCGTCGAACGTCTGCTGGCCCTTCAGCGTATAGAGCCGCCGCGTGAACACGTCACGCTCGCCGCGCCGGTACCGGTTCCACAGTTCGATCGACGCATCGTGATCGATGGCCCGTGCGATGTCGACGGACAGCGAGTTCAGTGATTCCACGACATGAAGCGGCGAGCGCTGGGCAGGGGCGGCGCGCGGCGCGTCGGCGGGTGTTGCCGGCTTGGCTTCGTCCTCGCGTGACGCCCCGCTCAGGAGATCGCGCACCCAGCCGCCCTGTTGCGTGCGGGCGCCGGCGTCGGGACGCTGGCGCGGCGCCGTGTCGGCGGGGCGCTCCAGGTCAAGCGTGCCGCGTAGCGCCGTGCCGCCCGACGGCGCCTGCGGCGCGCGAAGTTCCGGCTGTGGCGCGGGAGCGCGGCGCGGCGGCTCTGCCGCGCGGGACGCTGCCGGGGCTTGCGGCGCCGGGCGCAGATTGCGCGATTCCAAGGGCTCTCCACCACTGCGGCCGGACTTCGCAACGATGTCCGAAAGCTCCTTCAGGGCGTTGATCTGCTCGGAAACCGCGCGGCGGATGGCCGATGTCGATTCCTTGGCCTCTTCCGGCATCTCGATGACGCCTTTCTTGAGCTCGGCGCGGGTGAGGTCGAGCTCGCTCTTGATGGCGCCGGCGGTGCGGCGCATCTCCTCGGTCGCGTCGGAGAAACGCTTGGTTGCCGAATCGACGACGTCGGTGATGGCGTTGCGGATCTTGTCGGCCGATTCCAGCGTCCTGCCTTCCGCATTTTGCAGCGTCTGGCCGACCAGATTCTCGAACGAGCGCATGACCCTTTCGAGATCCTCCGACTTCTTGACCAGGCCGACAGCGAGATCCTCGAGTGAAGACTGCCTTTCTAGCGTGTGTTCGAGGTTGCTCTGGGCCGAGCTCAGGAGGTCCGAAGCACCGGCGAGCAGGCGGCTGTGTTCATCGAACTTGGTGGCGATCGACGCGACCTCGCGCAAGGTCGACGACGACAGTTCCGTCAGCCTTGTCGTGTTCGAATCGACCAGCCTTGCCGAGCTGGCGAAGGTCTGCGCCGCTTTCTCGGTGGTTGCCGCGAAGCTTTGCGTGCTGCCGGTCAGGCGTTCGTCGACCTGGCCGAGATTGGCCGCGGCCTGTTCGATCAGCTGACCGAGCTGCGCGCTCGACGTGGTCATTCGGCCGATCAGGTCGGCGACACTGTCGGATAGCGACGAGCGGGCACCTTCGACCGCCGAAAGGGTCTCGGCGGTGCGGCTGGCGAGCGCGTTGACGAGGGCTGCGTTTTCGCTGCGCAGCTTCTCGGCGGCACGTTCGGTGACCTCTTCCATGCTCTTTTGCAGTTCCGAGCCGCCCTGGGCGAAACGCTCGACCAGCGGCCGCGCGGTCTCGTCGAGGATCTTCGACATCTCCGCCGACCGTGCCGCGAGCATGGTGTTGAGCTCGCGGGTGTTGGCGCCGATCGTCTTGGCGGCGTCGTTGGTGCTCTGGCCGATATGCTGGCCGACCGCGGTGAAGGTCTCCGCGATGACATTGGCGCGCGACACGAGTTGCGCTTCGGCGCTCGACACCTGCTCGTTGAGCTTCTGGCCCATCGTCTCGGCGGTATGGGCTAGCCGGTTCTCGACGCTGGCGATCTGCTCTTCGACGCGGGCAGCAGCCGTTGCCGCGGTCGATGCGAGCCGCTCGTCGGCGCCGGCGAGCGCCTGCTCGATTTCACGGGCATGCGCGGCCAGTTCCTGGCCGGTCTGGCGCGCACGGTCGGCGACCCTCTGCTCCGTGCTGGTGAAGGCGCCAACGATGCTCTGCGCATGTTCGCCGATGGTCGAGGTGCTGGCGGCGATGCGGGAAACCAGTCGGTTGTCCGCATCATCGAAGATGCGGGCGATTTCGGAGGCGCGGCCTGACAGCGCTTCCGAACCTTCGGCGATGCGCGAGACCAGGTGCTGGTCGGCGGCGTCGAAGATGCGGCCGAGATCCGCTGCACGCGCGGCAAGAGCTTCGGCCGATTCGCCGATGCGCATGCCGAGCCGCTGATCGGCGCCTTCGAAATTGCGCAGGATATCGCCGGCGCGCGCGGCCAGCGACTGTGCCGTTTCGACGGCCCGGGCAACCAGCTTCTGGTCGGCCGCGTCGAAGGTGCCGGCAATCTCGCTCACCCGAGCCGCCAACTGGTCGGCGGTCTCCTGGGCGCGGGCGGCCAGCTTCTGGTCGGCCGCGTCGAACGTGCCGGCGATTTCGCTTGCACGGGCGGCAAGCTGATCGGCGGTTTCATGGGCTCGCGCCAGCAAGGAACTGGACGCATCGTCCGCGCGGGCAAGCAAGGCGCTCGACGTGTCTTCCGCACGGGCGTGGAGACGGCGATCCGCCTCCTCGAAGCTGCGGGCGATGTCTTCGGCCCGGGCCAGCAGGGCGGCCGAGGTCTGCTCGGCGCGCTCGGCGATCTTGCGATCCGCATCGGAGAAGGCCTGGCCCGCCTGCTCATGCAGGACGCTGGTGACTTCCAGGACCTTCTCGCGCAAGGCGCCGGCCACGAAGACGGCGCTCTTCTCGAGCACGTTGCGCACATTGTCGACGCCTGTCGACAGCGCACGCTCCATGGTGCCCGCACGCTCCTCGAT
This sequence comes from Mesorhizobium sp. B1-1-6, assembly GCF_006443035.1. NCBI lineage: Bacteria > Pseudomonadati > Pseudomonadota > Alphaproteobacteria > Hyphomicrobiales > Phyllobacteriaceae > Mesorhizobium > Mesorhizobium sp. B1-1-6. The sequence continues at coordinate 38,464 of NZ_VFWR01000017.1, forward strand.
GATGCCGGTCTGGCGACTGAACGCCTGCTCGATCTTGTCCACGTCGGCGGCGATCGCAGCGGAGATGTCGGTGCTCCTGGCCGCGATCTGGTCGATGTGACCCGACAGTGAACGATCGATATCCTTGCGGGTCTCGGCGAGCCTGCCGAGATCGTCTTCCAGCGCGCGGCTCAGCACGTCGCGGCCTTCGGCCAGCTTGCCGACATGTCCGGCGATGATGCCGTCGAGATCGCCACGGCTCTCCGACAGCCTCTGCAAATCGGCCTCCAGCGCGCGCTTGAGGATGTCGCGGCCTTCGGCCAGCTTCTCGACCTGGCCGGCGACAAGGCCGTCGATGCTCGAGCGGCTTTCGGCCAGCTTGGCGAGATCGTCCTCGAGTGCCTTCGACAGCACCGAACGCTCCTGGACAAGCCGCTCGGAGTGGCTATTGACCAGTCCGTTGACGTTTTCCAGATCGTCTTCGAGTGCCTTCGACAGCGCCGAACGATCCTGGACAAGCCTTTCGGAGTGGCTGTTGACGAGAGTGTTGACGTTTTCGAGGTCGGCTTCGAGCGCCCGGGCGAATTGTCCCCGATCTTCGACCAGTTTCTGGGACTGGTCGGCGACGGTGTTCTTGATCGTATTGAGATCGGCTTCCAGCGCACGGCGCAGGATGTCGCGGCCTTCGGCCAGCTTCTCGACCTGGCCGGCCACCAGCCCGTCGATGCTCGAGCGGCTCTCGGCCAGCTTGGCGAGGTCCTCCTCAAGCGCTTTCGACAAGGTCGAACGGTCCTGGACCAGCTTGTTCATGTGGTCGGCAATGACGCTGTTCACGTTCTGCAAGTCCGCCTCGAGAACCCGCGACAGCTGCCCGCGGTCCTCGGCCAGCCTCTCGGACTGGCTCGATATGACGCCCTTGATCGCGTTGAGGTCGGACTCCAGCGCCCGCCTGAGAATATCGCGGCCTTCGGCCAGTTTCTCGACCTGACCGGCGACCAGGCCGTCGATGCTCGAGCGGCTCTCGGCGAGCTTGGCAAGGTCGGCTTCAAGGGTCTGCGACAGCAGGCTGCGATCCTCCGCCAGGCGGCCCGAATGGTCTTCGATCAGCCCGCGTATGCTGGACAGATCGTCCTCCAGCGAACGGCCGAGCTGCGAGCGGTCTTCCGCCAGTTTGGCCGAATGCGCCTCGATGAGGTCCTTGATGCCGGCGATGTCGTTCTCCAGCGCCTTGGCGAGTACCGCGCGGCCCTCGGCGATCTTCTCGACCTGACCGGCGACAAGGCCATCAATGTCGGCGCGCGTGTCCACGAGCTTGCCGAGGTCGGTTTCGAGCGCGCGCGAGAGAATGTTGCGGCCCTCGGCCAGCTTGCCAACATGTCCAGCAACCATTTCGTCAATGATTGTACGGGCTTGCACCAGCTTTCCGGAGTCTTCGTTGAGAGCCTGGGAGAGCCGGTTGCGGCCTTCTTCCAGCCTTTCGAGGTGGCTGCCGAGCGAAGCGTCGATGGCAGCGCGCGATTCGTTGACCTTGCGCAGATCTTCTTCGAGAGCGCGCGCGATCAGGCTGCGGCCTTCGGCCAGCTTCTGCACCTGGTCGGTTACCGCAGCATCGATGCCGGCACGGCTCTCGGCGAACTTGGCCAGATCGGCCTGCATCGCGGCCGCCATGCGCTCGCGGCTCTCGGAAAGGCTGCGGCTGTGATTTTCGACCGCTTCCTCTATGCCCACGCGGGCATCGGCAAGCCGCTGGATATCGGCATCGAACGAGCGCGAGACGACGTGGCGCGCCGCTTCCATGCGTCCGGCGAAATCGCTGGCGCGCGCTTCGAGCATGGACGAGGTCGACGTGACGATATCGGCCATGTCGGCGCCGATCTGGGTCTTGCCCTGGTCGATCATCGCCGTCAGCGTGTCCTTGCTCTCGGCGAAGGTGTGGGCGATTTCGCGCGCGCGTTCGACCAGCGTTTCGTTGATCTGCCGGGCACGGGCTTCGAGTGCTGCGTTGAGCTTCTGCGTGCCGGTGTCGAGAGCCTCGGCGCGGGTCTGGAACTCGCTGATCAGCGCCTGGCCGCGCTCGGCGAGCGTGCGCTCGATGCCGTTGAGGCTGGCCTCGAATTCCGAATTGAGTGTGCGCGCGGCGCCACCAAGCAGCGACACCATGCCGTTGGTGCGATCGTCGAGCAGGTCGGTCAACGACCGGGTCAGGCCGTCTGTCGTGTCCGTCAGCTTGGCGATGCGCGTGTCGAGCAGGCTGGCGAAAGCCTCGCCGGAAGTCGAAAGCTTGTCGGTTATGGTGTCGAGCCGTCCTTCCACCGAATCGAAGATCGACAGCGAACTTTCGTTGATGCGGTCGATAAGCGTGTCGCCGGAATTGGTGATGGTCATCGACAGTTTGGTCGATGCATTGAGAATGCTGTCGCGGATGAGGTCGCTGGCAGCGCCGATTTCGTCCTTGAGTGTGTCGTGCGCGCCGGCGATCGAAGCGCGAACCCGCTCCGCATGGCTGACGACCGCCTCGCGCTCGCTGCCGAGCCCGTCGACGAGCGAGCGGATGCGGGTTTCGTTTTCCGAATAGGAGCGCTCGATCTGGTTGACCTCGCTGTGGACCAGCGTTTCCAGTTCGACGGCGCGGGCCAGCGTGCGTTCGATGCCTTCGCCCATGGCGGCCACCTCGCGGCGGACGGCCTGGCCGATCATCATGACGCGATCCTGGGCCATGTTTTCCGGCTCGGTGAGGCGGAAGGCCACTTCCGTCATCGACTGGGCGGCGATGCGCATGTCCTGCGCGCGGCGAATCATGGCGGCGAAGGCCCAGAACAGGATGACCGGCACGATGGCCGCGACAGCAAGGCCGATCAGTTCGGGACGGGCGAAGAACTGGTCGAGCGTGCGGATCCTCCAGATGCTCGGCCCGAAGAGGAGGTTGGCCAATCCGCCCGCGCCGGCGATCCAGGCCAGCGAAACGAAGGCGATAACCCAGTAGATCGTGTTCGAGGCGCGCCGGTTGAGGCTGTGCAGAAGCGTCTTGTAATCCTTCTGACGATCGTCATTGGCCGGCGAGAAGCCGGCGGGCTGACCGCCATTGCGTGTTTCGACGGGGCGCAGTTCGGCGGGTCTGGTCTTTGGCGCGGGATTCGCGGCCTGGGCTTGGTTGACGACGGGTGCCTGCGTCTGATTGCGTCCCTCGCGCGCCAATTCGTCGGCGGCCTGGGATATCTGCGCTTCCAGATCTTCCATCGAGGCCGCGATATCGAGGTCGCCGCTGCCGGTGTCGCCGCTGAGGTCGAGATCGAGTGCCTTCTCGAGTTCCCTGGCCACATCGTTGTCCAGAGATCTGGTCGTCGTTGTTTTCTTCGCCATGCCTTCGCTACCCTGTACTAGCTGCCGCGGGCTTATGATTTTGGTTGTCGCACCCACGCGCAGGAGGCTGAAAATGGACCCCTCGTATCGTAATGACACAGGGGGGTAAAGAAAACATGCATTCCGCGGGATACGTAAAACTTTAAATATAAGGTTAACGGAAGCGTGATTCCGGCGCCGCTTTCGCAACATTTTTTCCGGCCATCCATTAACCCGTTGTCCATTGGATTCGCCTAGTTTTTCAGGCGGCCGAAGAAGCGGAGTTCGAGTTCATGCGTGGCGAAAGCGGCATTGCCTTCTCAATGCCCGGGGGCGATGTATCGGGAACGAGGCGGTCCCGACCGGTCGATTTGGCACACCTTGCGCGGCAGACGATGGGCGACCGCGGCCTCGAACAGGAGGTGCTGGCGCTCTTTGTACAACAGGCGCTGTCGGTGCGCGACAGGATAGTCGATGCGGACATCAAGGACCGGCTGCTCCTGGCGCACGGCCTGAAGGGTTCGGCGCGTGGTGTCGGGGCCTTTGCCATTGCCGATTGCGCCACCGAGATAGAACGGCAGCCGGAAGACAGCCAGACGCTTACGCGGCTCGGCAAACTGATCGACGAAGTGCGCGATTTCATCGCCGCCATCAACCGCTAGACCCGTTTGCGGAAAAACGTCACCGAGCGGCGCTTTCTCGCCGCAGTTGACTTGTGTGCCCGAGTGATTATCTCGGCGGAAACTCCCTCAGGTGACAAATGACCAAACTGACCTTCATTGCCCATGACGGCACACATTTCGACGTGGATGCCGAGAACGGCTCGACGGTCATGGAAAACGCCATCCGCAATGCCGTGCCGGGTATCGAAGCGGAGTGCGGCGGCGCCTGCGCCTGTGCAACCTGCCACGTCTATGTCGACGAGGCCTGGACGGCGGAAGTCGGCGAGCCGGAGGCAATGGAAGAGGATATGCTGGACTTCGCCTACGACGTCCAGCCGAATTCACGGCTATCGTGCCAGATCAAGGTGCGCGACGCGCTCGACGGACTGGTGGTTCGGGTGCCCGAGCGCCAAGGCTAAAAGCCGATTTTGCCCGAGGCAATGAATCCGGGCAGGGGGTTTCCTTAGGGCCGGCTGTTGATAGCGCCTTAATGGAAATCCGCCTGTGCGGCGGGCCTCTGGCGCAACTCAGCACCATAGCTAAATATCTACCATAGTTGCGGGCACCCAGTCAAGAAAAAATTCCTATCATGAGAAGCTGCCCTGCCATGAAAAGGTGGCGGGGCAGCCGGACTGGCAGTCGTCCATCCCTTGCACCCCCGAGTTCGCAGCTCTGATTTTTGCGGCTGCCGCTTGGCAGCAAGCCGGAGGTCATGCAGTCTCACGCCAATCCAGCAGCGAGGCGCGCACCATGACCGGCATCACCAGGACAGACGTACTCATTGTCGGGGCAGGGCCGGTCGGCCTGTTCGCCGTGTTCGAGCTCGGCCTGTTCGACATGAAGTGCCACCTGATCGACATCCTCGACCGGCCCGGCGGCCAATGCGCGGAACTCTATCCGGAAAAGCCGATCTATGACATTCCCGGCTGGCCGTCGATCTCGGCGCAAGGCCTGGTCGACAAGCTGCTCGAGCAGATCGCGCCGTTCAAGCCTGATTTCACCTACAATCGCATGGTCTCCAGCCTGGAGAGGTTGGAGGACGGCGGCTTTCGCGTCACCACCGACGAGAACGAGGTGTTCGAGGCCAAGGTGGTGGTGATCGCCGCCGGCGGCGGCTCCTTCCAGCCGAAACGCCCGCCCATCCCGGGCATCGAACCCTATGAGGGCAGGAGCGTCTTCTATTCGGTGCGCCGGATGGAAGACTTTCGCGGCCACGACCTCGTTATCGTTGGCGGCGGCGATTCGGCGCTGGACTGGACGCTCAATTTGCAGCCGGTGGCAAAAAGCGTGACCCTGGTCCACCGGCGCCCGGAGTTCCGCGCCGCGCCCGACAGCGTCAACAAGATGTACGCCATGCAGGAGATGAAGCAGCTGGATTTCCAGGTCGGGCAAGTGACCGGCTTGACCGGCGCCGCCGGCCAACTGTCGTCCGCCCTGATCAGGGGGCCGGAGGGCGACATCGAAATTCCTTGCACGCGGATGCTGCCCTTCTTCGGTCTGACCATGAAGCTCGGACCGATCGCGGAATGGGGGATCAACCTTCACGAGAACCTGATTCCGGTCGACACCGAGAAGTTCCAGACGTCGGTCCCGGGCATCTTCGCGGTCGGCGACATCAATTGGTATCCCGGCAAGCTGAAGCTCATCCTGTCGGGCTTTCACGAGGTCGCGCTGATGGCCCAGGCCGCCAAGCGCATCGTCAGCCCGGGCGAACGCATCGTCTTCCAATACACGACCTCGTCGACCAGCCTGCAGAAGAAGCTCGGTGTGGCGGAGGCTTCCTGACGCGTATCGCTTCAGTCCGCCAGCACGGGGGCCTCGGGATGGCCGCGCAGCGGTTTTTCGGGCATCAGGCTTAGCGTCAGCAGCGCCATGATCAACATCACCACGGCGGCGACGAAGATCAGCCCGAAGGCGGCAGCTTCGGCACCGGCGCCGGTCGCCTGCGCGCCTTCGCCCGCCAGCGGCAGCCCGTTGCCCAGGGCGACCGCACCGAGGATAGCAACGCCGAGCGCACTGCCCAGCGAGCGCAGGAACGTCAGAACGCCGGTGGCGACGCCAAGGTGCCTGGGGTCGACTGCGTTCTGGACAGACACCGTGGCCACCGGAAAGGTGGTTCCGCTGCCGAGCCCGACGCATGTCGTCAGGATCTCGACAACCAGCAGCGAGGCGTGCCCCGCCACCAGGCTGAGGGTGCCGAGGCATAGAACGGCGAAGGCCAATCCGAAGATGGCGATCCGCTTGTAATGGACGAAACGCGGAATGGTGCGCCCGCTGAATGTCGCGCCGGCCACCGTGCCAAGCATCAGCCCCAGGAGGGCGGTGCCGGATTCGCTTGCCGACAGGCCGATGACCGACTGGAGATAGACCGGCAAGTAGACAGACAGGCCGATATTGGCCGCCTGCAGAAGGAACATGGAGAGCGTGCCGGCAAGGACGATCGGGTTGCTCAGTACCTCGAGCGAAATCAGCGGCTCGGTTGCGCGCAGCAGCCGCAGCGCAAAGGCGCCCCACAGGACCAAGGAACTGGCGACGAGCCCGAGGATCTCCGTCGATAGCCAGGGGTATTCGCTGCCACCCCAGTTCAGCGCCAGAAGCAGCAGGGCCGTGGCGGTGACGAGAAGCAGCGCGCCGAGCCCGTCGATGCGATGCCGTCTTGCCGCGACCGGCAGCTTGCGCAGCGGCTTGTTGATGATGGCCATGGCCAGGATGCCGAGCGGAATGTTGATCCAGAAGATCAGCGACCAATGGAGATGTTCAGCGAACGTGCCGCCGAGCAACGGCCCGGCGATGCTGGCGACTGCCCATGTGCCCGAGATCCAGGCCGCATAGCGTGCCCGCTCGCGTGGCGGCACAAGGTCGCCGATGACGGTCTGCGCCAGGGCGAAAAGCCCGCCGCCGCCGGCGCCCTGGATCGCGCGGCCGATCACCAGCACGAACATGTTGGGCGCCATCGCACTGACCAGCGAGCCGGCGAGGAAGATGAGGATCGCGCCATAGACGGTCGGCCGGCGGCCGTAGACGTCGGAGATCTTGCCGTAGAGCGGCGCCATGGCGGTTGCGGTCAGGAGATATCCGGTCACGATCCAGGGCAGGTACTCGGCGTGGCCGAGCGCTCGCGCGATGGTCGGCATGGCCGGTGCCACAATGGTCTGGTCAAGTGCTGCCAGCAGCATCGACAGGAGAACGCCGCCGATAATGGCGTTCTTTTCGCTTTCCGTCAGCGGCGCGCTCGCGGCCGCCACGGCCTGATTGTCGACAGCCTGGTCCATAATCTTTCGTCCATATGCTTGCGCGCGCCGTCCGGTGCGTCGGCTGGGCTAGCCGGGTTGCATCCGCGGCGCGATCGGTCGTGATGCTCGTGTTTGAAAGGTCGTGCCCTTGCCAACCCCTGATATGTCGTCCCGTATAGGCCGATTTCGACCGTTGCCCGGAAATTTTTCGAAGCTGGCACTACGCTTCGGCCCGGTTGGCTCGCACCGCCGCCCCTTAGGCGACATACATCAGGACGTTCACGTCGGCGGCAACCGGCCGTTGCCGATGCGCTCGACGCGATAGCGCAGGAGCCGCAGGATGCGGCTTTCGAAATTGACGCTTTCGACGCGATCGAACTGCACCTGGGCACGGTCGTGTCTGGCGAGAATGGCGGCGGTGATCTGGGCGGCCTTGGCCTTCGCCGCATCGCAGTCCTTCTGCGGGTAAGCGGCTTTCAGCGCGTCTTCCAGTTCGCGGGCGTGATTCTTGGCGATCTCGACATGGCGTTCCTCATGGCGCTTGATGTCGGCCGACAGCGTGTCCCAGAACAGCCGCACATCCGCGTCGGCCTTGCGTGGGCGGCTCCATTCGGGAAGGATAACCTTGACCTTGACGGTCACGGCGGCGTCGGCGATCCGGCAGGAGCCGGACTGCCCGGCATAGCTGATGCGCGTGGTGAAGGCCATCTGTGTGGCGCCGGGATGCCGCGAGCCCGTGCTCTTCACCTGCGGACCACGTTTGGAAAGCTGTGCCTCGATGTCTTCTAGCGTCCTGCCGCCGACGGCGAAGTAGCTATATGTCTTGACGAGATTGGCCGCGCCCGCCGGAACGGCGGTGGCGGCAAGCAGCAATGCGCAAAGCAGGGTTCGTTTCATCAGGTTGCCTCTCGTCCTACCTTGCTTTACGGCCATTGCCGGCGCAACGGAATTGATCTGGTGCGGATCACACATGGTTGATGAGCCCCACGGTTGATGAGCCACACGGTTGATGAGCCCCATGGTTGATGAGCAATGACGGCGAGGCGATGGCAGTTGGCGCACGGGCGTCATCTCGACCTTGGCGACAAGGCCGTGGTGGTCGGCATTCTCAATGTCACGCCCGACAGTTTTTCCGACGGCGGTCTGTTCGATGCCGCCGAAACCGCGCTGGTCCAAGCGCGCCGCATGCTGGGCGAAGGCGCCCTGGTCGTCGATGTCGGCGGTGAATCGACCAGGCCGGGCGCGTCCGCGATCACGGCAGGCGAGGAGCAGGCGCGCATCCTGCCGGTGATCGAGGCGCTGGCGGGTTCCGGCGAGGTGCTGATTTCGGTCGACACCTATCGCGCCGAGACCGCGCGGCTTGCCGTCGCGGCCGGGGCGCATATCGTCAACGACGTCTGGGGCTTGCAGCGCGAGCCGGACATTGCGCGTATCGCAGCCGAAACCGGCGCGGGGCTCATCATCATGCATACCGGGCGGGATCGCCGGAAACTGCCCGACGTCATCGCCGACCAGTTCGCGTTCCTCGAAAAATCACTGGAAATCGCCCGCCGACACGGCATCGCCGACGATCATATCGTTCTCGATGCCGGCTTCGGCTTCGCCAAAGAGACGGCCGAGGATAACCTCGACCTGATGGCGCGGTTTTCCGAGCTCAACGCCCTCGGATTTCCGCTGATGGCCGGAACCTCGCGAAAACGCTTCATCGGCACCGTCACGGGCCGCGATGCCGCCGAAAGAGGGGCTGGGACTGCGGCGACGAGCGTCATACTGAGATTGAAGGGCGCCGACCTGTTTCGCGTCCACGATGTCGCAATCAACGTGGACGCGCTGGCCGTGGCGGATGCTATGCTGGCGCGCGAAACCGCAGTTTCGGAACGCTGAACCATGTATGTCATCCGCCTGAAGAATTGCGCCTTCTTTGCCCGGCACGGGGTGCTGGACGAGGAGGAGGCGCTCGGCCAGCGCTTCTATGTCGACGCCTCGCTCACCGTGGAGCCCGGGCGCGCGCTGGTCGACGATGCCATCGGGGAAACCGTCAACTACGGCGTTGCCTTCACGGTGATCGAGGAGATCATCACCGGACACAGGCGCTTCCTGATCGAGGCGCTGGCCCTGGAAGTCGCAAAAGCCCTGACGGAACGCTTCCCGCAGATCAGGAAAGCCGAAATCACGGTCCGCAAGCCGAATGCGCCGGTGCCCGGCGTGCTCGATTACGTCGAGGTGACCGTTGTCTCGCCGCAGTAACACCGTCTATCTCAGCCTTGGCGGCAATCTCGGCGATCCGGCGAGTTCGATGGCGGCGGCGCTGCGCCTGCTCGACGCCGATGCCGCCACTCGCGTAGCCGCGGTGTCCTCGCTCTACCGCACGCCGCCCTGGGGCAAGCTCGACCAGCCCGACTTCCTGAATGCCGCCGCCGAACTCTCGACCCGGCTCTCGCCGCGGGCATTGCTCGACCTGTGCCTCGATGCCGAGCGCAAGCTGAAACGCGTGCGCGAGGAGCGCTGGGGGCCGCGCCTGATCGATATCGACATCCTGGTTTTCGGCGACCGCGTCATCCACGAAACCGGCCTGGAAGTGCCGCATCCGCGCATGCTTGAACGTGCCTTCGTGCTGGCGCCTCTGGCCGAGATCGCGCCCGATCTTGCCGTAAGCGGACGAAGCGTCTCGGAGCGGCTGGTCGCCGTCGATGCGGCCGGTATCGAACGCCTGCCGTCGGGCCGCGACTGGTGGCTGGATAGACCAGCGTCAGCCTGAGAACCCGCCATCGTCCAGAAAGGTTTTTTCCTCCGGCGTGGTTTCCCGGCCGAGCATCTTGTTGCGGTGCGGAAAACGGCCGAAGCGCCGGATGATGTCGAGGTGTTCTTCGGCGTATTTGAGGTAGTCCGGCGCGTTGGCCGCGGTGAGCTCGACCGACCGTTCCTGGTCGGCGAGCAATTCCGAATGTTCGAACGGCAGATACAGGAACACCCGCAATTCCGGTTCGAGCACCAGGTCCTGGCCGGCCGTTACAGCTTTTTGGGCGAAATGCTTCGCCAGCGGGTCCGTGGCGTACATGTGGCCGGTGCCGCGAAAGCAGTTGCGCGGAAACTGATCGAGCAGGATCATCAACGCCAGCGAGCCTTCGGCATGCTCCGACCAGCCGTCGCATTCGCGCCGTGCGGCCGCGTAATGCAGCTCAAGAAAGCGGTTGCGGAAATCGCCGTCGAAAACATCGCTTTTCTCGAACCATGCGTCCGCTCCGGCATCACGCCAGAATCTGGTGACCGACAGGGCTCCGCTGTCCAAATCCATGCTTTCTCCTATCAATCCGCCGGCTCGGACTTGTGCAGAACGCCGGCCGTTTCCTCGTTGAGCGCCTGGCCGGGGCGGCGCGGCGTGGAGAGCGGCGTCGGGATCGGCGTGCCGATATTGCCCTTCAGGAAGCGCTGTCCGGAGCGGATGCCTTCGGCGAGTTGCGTCTCGAAGCGGGCGGTGTCGCGGCGGCGGACGTCTTCGACCACCTCGGCGACGTCTTCCGGGTCGACGCCCAGGGCCTCCAGCGTCGAACCGCCAAAAACCAGCGCCGATTCGAATGTTTCACGCAGCTGATAGTCGACGCCTGTGCGGATGAGCTGTAGCGCGGTGCCTCGGTCGAAGGCGCGCGCCAGCACGGTGAGCAAGGGAAACTCGGCTTTGACGAGCTCGGCGATGCGTACGGCGGCATCGGGTTTGTCGACGCAGATGAGCACGGCGCGTGCGCGCCCGGCGCCGGCGGCGTGCAGGATGTCCAGCCGCGTGCCGTCGCCGTAATAGACCTTGAAGCCGAAATCGGCCGCTGCCTGGATCATCTCGACATCGTTGTCGATGATCGACACGTCGATGCCGCGCAGCAGCAATGGCTGGCTGGCGATCTGGCCGAAGCGACCGAATCCGATGATCAGCACGCTGCCGGTCAGCCCTTCGGCGACGTCGACGCCATCCAGCGACAGCTCGTCGCGCGGCGTCAGATACCGCAACGCGACGATCGCCAGCGGCGTCAGCACCATGGAGATGATGACGATGGCCGTCAGCGTCGCGTTGGCCTGGCCGTCGATGATGCCGACGGAAGCGGCAGCCGAATAGAGGACGAAGGCGAATTCGCCGCCTTGCGCCATGAAAACGGCGCGTTCCAGCGCCTCGCGATGGCCCGACTTCAGGATGCGGGCGACGATGTAGATGCCGAGCGCCTTCATGACCATGTAGGCAACGACATAGACGGCGATCAGCCGCCAGTTCTGAACCACCACATGCAGGTCGAGCGACATACCCACGGCGAGAAAGAACAGGCCGAGCAGGATGCCGCGAAACGGTTCGATGTCGGCTTCGAGCTGGTGGCGAAAGGTCGATTCGGATAGCAGCACGCCGGCCAGGAACGCGCCCATCGCCATCGACAGGCCGCTGAGCTGCATGGCAAGGGCGGATCCGAGAACGACCAGAAGGGCAGCCGCCGTCATCACCTCGCGGGCGCGGGCATCCGCCAGGATACGGAAGAAAGGGTTGAGCAGAAAACGTCCGGCCAGCACTAGGCCGATGATCGCGGCAAGGCCGATACCGACCTCGGCCAGCCGCTCCGACAGGCTGGTGTCGGTGCCGCCTGGCGCCAGGAACGCGATCAGGGCCAGCAGCGGCACGATCGCCAGATCCTCCAGCAGCAGGATGGAGACGATGCGCTGGCCCTTGGGCGAGGCGATTTCGCCGCGCTCTTCCAGAAGCTGCATGACGATCGCCGTCGAGGTCAGCACGAAGCCGGCTCCGGCGACGAAGGATTGCGCGATGGAAAAGCCTCCGGCTATTCCCACACTGGTCAGCAAGACCGCGCAGACCCCGACCTGAAGCGCGCCCAGGCCGAAGATCTCGCGGCGCAAGCCCCAGAGCCGCGACGGCTGCATCTCCAGCCCGATAATGAACAGGAACATCACGACGCCGAGCTCGGCGACGTGGAGGATGGCTCCCGATTCGGAAAACACACCGATGCCGAACGGGCCGATCACCACGCCCGCGGCCAGATAGCCGAGAATCGAACCCAGGCCCATACGTTTGAAGATCGGAACGGCGACAACACCCGCGGCGAGCAGCGCCACCACCTGAACAAGCTCGCTGCCCGCTGCCTCTGCCGCCATTCCCGCCATTCCGCTCGTTTGAGGACCGCAGCCTGTGCGGTCGGGTCAAGACGCCTCGGATCAGGCGCCAGCGCCCCAAGGATAGGGGCTTCGGCGGGCATGTAACAGCCCGAATCCTGCGGCGGGCAATGTTGCAGGCACGTTACACAAGTTGAGCGCGAGGCCGCGTTGCGTCTGGCTGCAATCGGAGGTTAAGCACGCCCGGCTTCGGCCAGTGGAGGGTGTGGCGATCAAGCCGCGCCCTTTTTGAGGAGATGACTGACATGAAGAAGTTTTTGCTCGTTGCCGTCGGCCTGGCGGTGCTCGCCGGCTCGGCTTGCTCCAAGGCGCCTGAGTGCACGGCCGAGGTCGCCACCAAGAAGGCGCAGGACATGGCCGCCGCGCTGCAGGAGGCGGTTACCAAGGATCCGTCCAAGGCGGCCGATCTGACGGCCAAGGTGCAAGAGGTGACGACCAAATATCAGGGCACCACGACCCTGGCCGACGCCTGCAAGGCCTATGATGAGGTGACGGCGGCGATCAAGGGCTGATCGTTCCTATCGACGTCTTCAAAAGGAGGCGTGGCGATGGGCCGCCGTCTCTTTTTGTGTTTGGTTACAGGCGGTTGATACGCGCTCAGTTCGGCGCGATGGAGCCGACTTCGATCGCGTCGACCCGCTTCAGGCTCATGCCGATCACCGGCACCAGCTGGTCCGCGACGCGCACTGCAACCGTCACCGTCATCGAATTGTCGTCGGGGATGCGTGCCTGCATGACGCCGCGCAGCTGGTTGCGGTTGATGGTGAACACCACCTTGCGGGCATCGACCACATTGCCGCCGATGATATCGAGGCCGGCACCGGCCGCGCCGCCCATGAAGGAGCCCTTGTAATCGCGCCCCTTGCGCTCGATCTTGGCCGACATCGGCTGGGTGAACATGCCCACACGGCAGCCGCCGTCGAGCGTCATGCCCATCTTGCCGTCGGGCGTCGAGCCGGTGAAGCTGCAATTGAACTTCGTGCCCTTGTATTTGCCGGCGACGATCTCGCCCGGGCCCACCCACTTGCCTTCGGCGGACCGGAAGAACTGCTTGTCCGGCTCCGCCGCGGACGCCTGTGCGGCAATGCCGGCGACAGTGGTGATCGCAACCGCCAGGGGCAACAGGCTGGACAGAATTACGCTTTTCATCGACGACACCCGGCAACAAAGAGGCTGTTTTGGAACCAGTGCGACCATGAACAAGATTGGTTAATGCTTCGTCACTGCCAAGGTCGTCGTTCACTTGCCAGGCGGGGTGTTCTCGCTTTCCTTCCTGCTTGCGAACGATGTCAGCGCGGAGAGGAAATCACCCAGTCCCGGCCGTTTTGCCGCACTGAAGGGCAGGGGGCGCGCCGTCTCCATCGCGGCGATGCCGATGCGCGCCGTCATCATGCCGTTGACGACGCCTTCGCCGAGCTTGGCGGAGAGGCGCGCAGCCAGGCCGTGGCCGACGATCTGCTGGACGAAACTGTCGCCGACGGCGATCGAACCGGTGACCGCCAGATGCGCCAGCACGCTGCGCGCCAGGCGAAAGAAACCCAGTGTTCCCGGCCGCCCGCCATAGAGTTCCGAAAGGCGCCGGATGAGGCGCCCGGCCTCGAACACGACATAGGCTACGTCGACGAGCGCACGCGGACTGACGGCCGTCACCAGCGACACGCGTTTGGCGGCTTCCAGGATCATGATCTTGGCCCTGGCGTCGAGAGGGCCAAGGATCTCCGCCTCAGCGAGACGCACCAGATTGGCGCCATCGATGATCTCGTCGCGCAGATCGGCCAGCGCGCGCCTGCCCGCAGCCGTTTCGGGTTTGGCCGCGACGAAGGCCGACAGCTCGTCGACCACCAATCGCGCCGCCTTGGGATCGTCGCGTGCAATCGCATCGAGCGCACGTTTCTGCAGCTTTTCGACCTCGGCAAGCCGGGCGATCGCCAGGAACTCGCGAATCAGGATCACCACCAGCGCCAGCACGGCGACGGCAGCCATGCCGGCGGCCAGCCAACCCAGCCACTCGGCGCGCGCGAACAGATCGCGAATGAGCTGATCGGTCCACAGGCCGATGGCCAGCGAAACCAGCACCCCGAACGCGCCGAAGAAGATGGAGCCAAGCAATGAACGTTTCCTGCGAGCGACCGCCGGCGGCGGTTCGGCAGCGACGATGTCCGGCTCGTCGAACACGTCGATCTCCGACGGGATGACCAGCGCGACATCGCTCTTCACCGCGCGGGGCTTGCGCTGTGTGTCGGTCTGGACACGGCGCGCCTCCGGCGCCCCGGCCTGGGCACGGCGCGCCTGCGCCGCGTCCTGCTGCGATGTGGCCTCCGGTTCGATGCGGAATGCCGCCGGCTTGCGGGGCGCGGTCATGCCAGATGGTCTCCGATCAGGAACTGCAAGGCACGGTCGAGCCGGATATGCGGCAGTGACAGCATGACGCCCTCGGCCGTGCGCTCGAGTTTTGGCGGGCGAAAACGCACGAAGCGGATCGCCGGGTCGGTATTGTCCTGCCTGCGCGCTCCCCCGGGAGCTTCGAAGACAGCATCAATTTTCTCCGGTAAATCACCGGGAAATATGGCCGTTTCAGCTTTCCCGTCAAAGGTGTCGCCATTGATTGTCTCGCCCGCGAGCGGTGTGCCGATGATGACCGGCAATGTCTCGCGGCCCTGTTTGACGGTGCCTTCCCGTGTTGCGCGCACCGCCGCCATGGCGACGACGTCGACGCCGGCGCCGGTGAAATTCGCCCGCGCCACGGCGCGGTCTGCCAGCCGCCGCACGATCGCCTGCAAGCGGTCATGGCTGTCGTGATGCAGGTGGTCGGCCTTGGTGGCGGCGATCAGGATACGATCGATGCGCCGCGAGAAAAGATCGGTGAGGAAGCTGCCGCGTCCAGGACGGAAACAGGCGAGGATCTCGGTCACCGCGCGCTCCAGGTCGGCCATGGCTCCGGGGCCGGCGTTCAGCGCCTGCATGGCGTCGATCAGCACGATCTGGCGGTCGAGCCGGGTGATGTGTTCGCGGAAGAAGGGTTTGACGACATGGGTCTTGTAGGCCTCGTAGCGCCTTTCCATCATCGCGTGCAGCGAGCCGCTGCGCGGGCGCTTGTCGCCCAGGCTGGCCAGAGGAGCGAAGGTCAATGCGGGCGAGCCTTCGAGATCGCCAGGCATCAGGAAACGGCCCGGCGGCAAAGTCGAAAGCGCCCGCTCGTCGAGCTTGCAGGCTTTGAGATAGGCGGCGAAATCCTCGGCCAGGCGGCGCGCCGTCATCTCCTCGGCATCGGCGTTCGGGTCGATCTCGGCCGATAGCGCCCGCCAGGCCCGCGACAGGTCCTCGCGCACCGGCAACGCAGCCATTTCAAGGGCTTCGCGCGAAAAATCGGCGAAGGATTTTCCGAGCAGCGGCAGGTCGAGCAGCCATTCGCCGGGATAGTCGACGATGTCGACCGACAGTTTTCCGGAGGAAAACATCCTGTTCCAGCCGGAGGCCGATTCATATTCGATGGTCAGCCGCAATTCGGAGATGGCGCGTGTCGAATCGGGCCAGACGCGGTCGTTCACCAAGGCGGCGATATGGTCCTCGTACTGGAATCGGGGCACCGCGTCGTCGGGCTGCTCTTCGAGGAAAGCGCGCGCGATGCGCCCGGATTTCTGCGCCTCGAACAGCGGCAGGCGCCCGCCGTGAATAAGGTTGTGGACCAGCGCCGAGATGAAAACCGTCTTGCCCGCCCTGGAAAGACCCGTGACGCCCAGCCGCAGCGACGGCGAAAATAGCCCGCTGGCGCGGCCCGAAAGCGTGTCGAGCGCAATTCTCGCCTCGTCGGTGAAAGTGGTCAGCGATGACGCCAAAATTGTCTCTCGATGCTGCGACAGGTCCGATATAGGCGTTGCCGTGCTGGTTTGAAATGGCGTCAGAGGTCAGCCGGCGTCAGGAATGCCTCGAGATAGCCGGCACCCTGGGCGGCCCCGGCAAGATCGCCGCTGAAGCGCACGACCGCCAGGCCCGAGGTCGGGAAACCATGATTGAGCATGGCGCGGGCGCTTTCCTCGCCATCGCCGGACACCGCCATGGCGAGATCCTCCGTCATCGGATTGTGGCCGACGAGCAGCATCGAACCCACCCCACCATTGTCCCGGATGAGGCTGAGGTACGCGGCCGCGTCCTCGCTGTAGAGCGCGTCGACGAACAGAACCCGGCCGGTGTCGGCCCGACCGGCCACGCCTTCCAGCGTCTCCTTCGCGCGCCGGGCTGTGGAGCAAAGCGTCAGATCGGGCACATAGGAGCGCGACCGCATGGCGATGCCCATCGCCTCCGCATCAGCGCGGCCGGACGCATCGAGCGGGCGATCGAAATCACGCATGCCGGGCAGCGCCCATCCGGCTTTGGCGTGCCTCAACAGATAAAGCCTGCTCACCCAACCTCCACCGTGCCAACAGCCCGAACCTTGCTGTGATTAGCCATAAGAACGGCGTGGCGCACAATGGCAGTCGTTTTTCGGACATGACGAATCATCAGCCGGCGGCTGCCAGTTCGAAGGATCCGGTACCTAAGACCAGCCCGAATCACCTCAATCGCGCTCATCGAGGCAGATTAACAATTGCGTGAATCGGTAATCGATTGCGCTTGTGCAGGCGTTTGACCGCGAATATATAGGCGCCAAATTTGGGGCTGTTTGGGTGAGTCGAATGAACGATGCCGTTACCGCCGATTACGTACCCTCCGAAGACGAGCCGTTCATGAACGAGCGGCAGAAATCCTACTTCCGCTCAAAGCTCGTCACCTGGAAGAACGACATATTGCGCGAAGCGCGCGAAACCCTCGAAATCCTACAGCAGGAAAACGCCAATCATCCCGATCTAGCCGACCGCGCCTCTTCGGAAACCGACCGCGCCATCGAACTCAGGGCGCGCGACCGCCAGCGGAAACTCATCGCAAAGATCGATTCGGCCTTGCAGCGCATCGAGGAAGGCACTTACGGCTATTGCGAGGAGACCGGCGAACCGATCGCGCTGAAGCGGCTGGATGCCCGCCCGATCGCAACCTTGTCGATCGAAGCGCAAGAGCGCCACGAGCGCCGCGAGAAGGTCTATCGCGACGATTAGCCTGCGGTCTGCATTCAAGAAGATTTCAGCGATATCGCTCTCGAAATGGCCGGTTTTCCGGCCGTTTCTTTTTTCAGAACCCGGGCGATGCGCATAACCCCGGTCGGTTTTTCGGACCGGGCGCAAGCGCTGCTCACCTTTTCTGGCTGGAGAGTTCGCCCAGAAGCCTGGTCATCTCATCGTCGAGCGACGGCGGTGTTTTTGCCACCGGCTTGGTCGCCGGACTGCTCGAGCGGGGCTGGTCGAGCGAAACCTCGAGTTCCTTCATCAGCGTTTCATCGATGCTTTCCTGCCCCGGCGGTGGTGAAGCCGGCGGCGGGGCATGCCGGACGGCATTGACGTTTGCGGAGCCGTAGGAAGGCAGCGGCGTGACATTGGTCGGCTGATAACCCTGCGCCGCCGGCTTCGGCACCGGCTCCGGAGCGCGCTGGCGGGCGGGCGCTGCGCTCACCGGCTGCGGAGCAGGTGCCTGTCTCGCCGGCGCCGGGGTGGGCTGAGGCGGACGCGGCTTTGCCACCGCGACAGGCTGCTGCGAACCGCCATCTCCGGTCAGCGCGGGACGGCGTGGCGCAGAAAGGCGGATGTCACGCTCGACGACGACATCGGTCGGGCCGCCGATCAAAAGCAGATGCTCGATGTCGTCGCGGCGCACCAGCACCAGGCGGCGATGGCTGTCGACGGCGGTGGCGTCCATGACCGCAAGCCGCGTCTTGCGGTTCCGGCCGCCCGCGACAAAGGTGCCGAAGGTCAGGTTGCGAACGAGTTTGACGATGATGAGGACGATGACCAGCAGGACCAGCGCCGCGAAGGTCCACAGCAGTGCCGCTACATAGCCGGGGCCCGCTACGCTATCCAGCCATTGCAGCATTGGTTCCCCCTGATCGGTTTGGAAGTGACGCGACACTAGACCGTTGCGGCGGGCTACCGCAAGTTGCCTTTCACGCTTCATGAACAGCTTGAAACACTGGAGGGCTGGCCGACGTCATTTTTATCTGACATTTGCCGCCCGGGCCTTTTCGGGACCAGGAGAATATGATTCAACCCGACAGGGGCGGGCGTCGGCACACATTGCGGCGAGTATCGGAACACCGGACTTCAAGAGCAGGGGGCACATGGCCAAGGAAACGCGCGGCGATTTCTATCCGGTACCGATCGTCGATCAGAACACGCGGCCGGGCGCCGTTACCCGGCTCGTCATCTTCATTGCCGTCCTGACGGGGGCCGCGATCGTTTTCGGCCTGTTTCGCGAGCGGCTCGGCGACCCTTTCCTGCTGGGCATGCTCGGCGTGCTGGCGATGATCGGCGTCGGCTTCCTGTTCGCCACGGCGATCGGCTTCGTGCAGATCACTCCGCGCTCGACGGGCGACGAACTGTCGAAGGCATTCGTCGATTCGATGTCGCAGGGTCTTCTGGTCACGGACACCAAGGGCCGCGTGGTCTATGCCAACCGCGCCTATGCCGACATGACCGGAGCCTCTTCCGCGGCCGACCTGAAGACGGTCGAAGGGCTGCTTTCGGATGTTCCGGAAGCTTCGGTCACCATCTACCGACTGGCCTCCGGCCTGCGTGACGGCCAGCCGGGCGACGGCGAGTTCCGGCTCGCGCAGTCGATCAAGCCTGGCGCTGAGCCAGGCGCGCGCTGGTATCGCGCCCGCGCCCGCGCTTTCAGCGTGCCGGGCCAGCGGCCGCCGATGCTCGCCTGGCAACTTGCCGACATTTCGCAGGAACGCGCCGAGCAGGAGCGTTTCTTCCTGGACCTGCAGAAGGCGATCGATCATCTCGACCACGCGCCCGCCGGCTTCTTTTCCGCCGACCAGGAAGGCCGCGTCACCTATATCAACGCCACGCTCGCCGAATGGCTGGGCATCGACCTTGCCAGCTTCACGCCCGGCGCCGTCTCCCTGCCGGAGATCGTCGCCGGCGACGGCATGGCGCTGGTGCGCTCGGTCAAGGCCGACCCCGGTACGACGCGCAACGCGGTCATCGATCTCGACCTCACGACAATGACGGGCGAGGCGCTGCCGGTGCGCTTCATGCATCGCGTTTCAGCCAGCCGCGAAGGCCTCAACGGTCCGACGCGCACGATCGTGCTCAACCGCACGCAAGGCGAGGACGCCTCGGCGGACCTGCGCGCTTCGGAAGTGCGGTTCACCCGCTTCTTCAACTCGACGCCGATGGCGATCGCCGGCGTCGACGCCAGCGGGCGCATCCTGCGCACCAATGCGCCATTCCTTTCGCTGTTTTCATCGGTCGTCGACCGGGACGCCGTCGACCGCCGCATGCGGCTCGACACGGTCATCCACGAACGTGACCGCCCGGCCTTTGCCGCGGCCTTCGAAAAGGCACGGCAGCGGCAGGCCGATATCGAGCCGATCGACACGCTCCTGCCCGGCAATGAGGAGCGCCACATCCGTTTTTACGTCAATGCGGTCGCCGACGGCACAGGCGGCGAGGGGGCCGAGGAGTCGGCCATCGTCTACGCCGTCGAGACGACGGAGCAGAAGGCGCTCGAAGGGCAGATGGCGCAAAGCCAGAAGATGCAGGCCGTCGGCCAGCTTGCCGGCGGCATCGCACACGACTTCAACAATGTGCTGACCGCCATCATCATGGCGTCGGACCTGCTTCTGACCAATCATCGGCCGTCGGACCCATCCTTCCCCGACATCATGAACATCAAGCAGAATGCCAACCGGGCAGCCTCGCTGGTGCGGCAGTTGCTGGCCTTTTCGCGCAAGCAGACGCTGCGGCCGGAAGTGCTGAACCTTACCGACGTGCTCGCCGATCTCAGGATGTTGCTCGCCCGTCTGGTCGGCAACGACATCAAGCTGAAGATCGACCACGGTCGCGATCTTTGGCCGGTCAAGGTCGATATCGGCCAGTTCGAGCAGGTGGTGGTCAACC
Organism: Mesorhizobium sp. B1-1-6; assembly: GCF_006443035.1. Lineage (NCBI taxonomy): Bacteria > Pseudomonadati > Pseudomonadota > Alphaproteobacteria > Hyphomicrobiales > Phyllobacteriaceae > Mesorhizobium > Mesorhizobium sp. B1-1-6. Next base: position 58,828 of record NZ_VFWR01000017.1, read on the forward strand.
TGGCGGTCAACGCGCGCGATGCAATGCCGGCGGGCGGCGACCTCACGGTGCGCACCCGCAATGTGACCGCCGAGGAGTGCAAGACCTTTCCCTACCGGGAACTCACTCCGGCGGACTATGTGGTGGCCGAGGTCGAGGACACCGGCAGCGGCATCGCGCCCGACGTGCTGAAGAAGATATTCGAACCGTTCTTCACCACCAAGGAGGTCGGCAAGGGCACCGGCCTTGGCCTGTCCATGGTCTACGGCATCATCAAACAGACCGGCGGCTTTATCTTCTGCGATTCCGAGGTCGGCAAGGGTTCGGTCTTCCGCATCTTCCTGCCGCGCCACATCGCCGAGGCAAAGAAGGCAGGCGAACCCGGGGAAGCACCGGCAGCGGTGCCTGCCAAGTCGGCAGAGACAGGCAAGGATTTGTCCGGGTCGGCCACGGTGCTGCTGGTCGAGGACGAGGATGCGGTGCGCATGGGCGGCATGCGGGCACTGACCTCGCGCGGCTATACCGTGCACGAGGCGTCCTCCGGAGTCGAGGCGCTGGAAGTGTTCGAAGCGCTCGGCGGCAAGGTCGACATCGTGGTTTCGGATGTGGTGATGCCGGAGATGGACGGGCCGACGCTGCTCGGCGAACTGCGCAAGCGCCAGCCGGACATCAAGTTCGTCTTCGTGTCCGGCTATGCCGAGGATGCATTCGCCAGGAACCTGCCGGCGGACGCGCATTTCGGATTCCTGCCGAAACCGTTTTCGCTCAAGCAGTTGGCAACGATCGTCAAGGACATGCTGGAGTCTTAGGCCGTGAACCCGTAACTCGGTAAATGGCCGAGATTGGCGGTTCCCGAACGGCAGCTTAGGAGGCGGAATCGCCGAATAGCGGCCGTTCAGCAAATCCGAGCAGCAAGGTTTTTGCGATTTCTCGCGCCTTCCAGGCAAGCGCCTCATCCGGCAGTTCGCCGGCGGTCCAGAATGACAGGACCCCACGAAAGGCAAATGCGAGCTGTTCCGGCAGACTGCGCAGCGCCTCCTGCCTGCTGGCTGCGATCAAGCCTTCGCCCGCTCCAAGGGCCAGCGACCACAAGGTTGTGGAGTGCGCCAGGACCTTTCCGGGGGACGGGCCGGCCGTGCCGATCCATCCCATCACGGCCCGGTTAATCCCCGGCTCCTCCAGCATCACCTCGACCGCCGTATCGATGGCCAACAGCACGCGGCCTGCGGCATCGGCAGGCGGTGACATCCCGGCAAAGCGCTGGACCATCGTATCGATCCGCCGCCCCGAAAGGGCATGCATGATCGCGGCCTTGCTCCCGAACTGATTGAACGGCGTCGCGAAACTGACTCCGGCTTCGGTGGCGAGGTCGCGCATCGAGAAACCGGCCTTACCCTGTCGGAGCAGTCGCTCCGCCGCATCGATCACACGCCGGCGAAGCGGCTCACCCCGCGTGGCGGTCGGAGCAACCTTGGTCTTGTTTGGTGTCATGCTGTTATCTATATCATGATATAGTTTTCAATCATAGCCCGGAGTGAACCATGACTTCCACCCCTAAGACATTCCTCATCACCGGTGTCAGCTCCGGGCTGGGGCGAGCATTTGCAAGAGGCGCGCTTGAAGCGGGCCATCGGGTGATCGGCACCGTGCGGCGGGAAGCCGACGCCGAGATCTTCGCCGCGCTCGCGCCCGATCGCGCCCACCCGCTCTTGCTGGACGTGACCGATTTCGAGACGGTCCCGGCGGCTGTCACCGCGGCGGAACGGCAGGCGGGTCCAATCGACGTGCTGGTGAACAACGCCGGTTACGGCCATGAGGGCGTGCTGGAGGAGTCGTCCCTGGACGATCTCCAGCGCCAGTTCGCCGCCAACGTCTTCGGGCCCGTCGCGATGATCAAGGCGGTGCTGCCGGGCATGCGCGAGCGGCGTCGCGGCCATATCATCAACGTCACGTCCATGGGCGGCTTCATCACCATGCCCGGGATCACCTTCTATTGCGGAAGCAAATTCGCGCTCGAAGGCATTTCCGAAGCGCTCGGCAAGGAAGTGGCAGGCTTTGGAATTCGGGTGACGGCGCTCGCTCCCGGCCAATTCCGCACGGATTGGGCCGGACGCTCGATGGATCGCACGCCGCGCAGCATTGCCGACTATGACGCGGTCATGGACCCGATCCGCGCCGCGCGACAGGCCAAGAGCGGCAACCAACCGGGCGATCCGGCCAAGGCCGCGCAGGCGTTGCTCGTGCTGGTCGATGCCGCGAACCCGCCGGTACGGCTGTTCCTGGGCGACGATGCGCTGGGGCTGGTCGACCAGAAGCTCGACGCGATGCGGAGCGAAATCAGCGCGTGGGAGGAGCTTTCGCGATCAACCAGCTTCGCATCATGAGCGCTTGGAGTGCGTCGGCTGATGAAGACGCGCCGCGCGTTTTCATCAGCCTGCAATTGGGGCGGCTCGGCCTGACTGCCGGCCGAACATCCCGCCGAAGAGCAACCAAGTGAAGCCTTGCTTCAGCGGGCGGCTCTATCGCGAGCGCAACCTGATCGAGCGGTTCTCCTCCAAGCTGAAGCACTTCCGGCGTGTCGCCACCGCTACGACTTTGATAGAGTCGCCGACCGGTTTAACTCTTTGTTTTCGTGATATTGTCGTCCTGAAACGAAGTTTCCGTGTATTAGCGTTCCCGAATGCCTCTTGCGCAATACCGCGACAAGGCCATGATTGTGGATGAAACGGCAGGGACGAGCTGTTGACGCCACACATCGAAGCCAGCAAGGGTGACTACGCCGACATTGTGCTGTTGCCGGGCGACCCCCAGCGCGCCGAATGGATGGCCATGACATTCCTGGAGGCCCCACGCTGCATCAACCGCCGGCGCGGTGCCCTTGGCTTCACTGGCCTGTTTCGTGGTCAGCCGGTCAGCATCCAGGCGACCGGCATCGGCGTATCCTCCTTTCTGATCTATGCGCATGAGCTGCTGGACGGCTACGGTGTGCGGACTTTGATCCGTACCGGCACCTGCGGCGGGCTGACCGCTGAGGTAAAACTACGCAGCCTCGTCATCTCGCAATCGGTGCGGCCCGAAAGCGCCCGAAGCGGTCAGGTTTTCGGCCTCTATGACGCTGCAGCCGGGCCGGACCCGGCGCTGTTTGCTCGCGCATTGGCGAAGGCGGCCGAACTCGGCATCGACCATCGTGCCGGGCTGACGGCATGCAGCGACGTCTTCCACCATCCGCAGGGACGCGCCCGTTTTGCCGATGCGCAGGCAGCCGGCGCGCTGGCCGTGGACATGGAGACCAGTGCGCTCTATCGCATTTCCAGGCATTTCGGGGCCCGTGCGCTATCGATCTGCACGGTGGTCGACGATATCGACAGCGGCGAACAGACCCAATATGCGGAACGCCAGGATCTTTTTACCGACATGACGCGGCTGGCGCTGGAAATCGCCGCCGCCGATCGGCCCGGTGCGTGATAGGCCCGCCGAGCCGCCCCAGTTCCTGATGCATTCCGAACACAAAGCCGGGGGGCACTTTTCTGGATCTTCAGGCGGCTTCCCATTTCGGCGGCATCTGGTCTTCCATGCCCGGCCGGTGGCTGCGCAGATAGAGCGCGCAGGTGGTGCGCAGCATGGAGGCGAAGTTGGGAATCTCGCCATTGATCTCGATGGCCTCGTCATAGAGTTTCGAGATGAATTTCGGCGTCGTCAGGTCCTGGCTTTCGGCGATTTCGTCGAGCAGTGCCCAAAACGTCGCCTCAAGCTGGATGCTGGTCGAATATCCGTCGATGCGGATCGACCGGTTGATCTGACGATAACCTTCGGGGTCCTGGGCCGCAAATACCCTGCACATCCGACAACCTCCCACGTTCGTTGATTTTTGGCGTTGATTTTGGGTGGACAGATGCTTTTGCCGCCAGAGGCGACGCGGCCTTTGTCCCCGACAGCATTCTCCGGCAAAATCGGCTGAACAGCAATCGGACTTTCGTCCTTGCGATTGTCAGGCGAGTCGATCTTCGGAGCGTGGTAACCGGCTGCCACCATCTTTTGCCGTCGCCGCGCATAATCATCTTCGAAGCATCGAGTGGCGAGGACTGATTTGGCGAAGGCAATCCACACCATGATCCGGGTTCTCGACGAGACCCGCTCCGTCGATTTCTACAGAAATGCCTTCGGCCTCGATGTCGCCGAAAGGCTGGATTTCGACACGTTCACGCTCATCTACCTCAGCAATGCCGAGACGCAATTCGAAGTCGAACTGACCGTGAACAAGGGTCGGCAGGAGCCTTATGCGCTTGGCGATGGCTACGGCCATCTCGCGGTTTCGGTCGTCGATCTCGACGGCGAGCACGACCGGCTCGGCGCGCTCGGCCTCAACCCGAAGAAGATCGTCGAATTCAACCGTGACGGTTCGCTGATCGCACGCTTCTTCTTCATCGAGGATCCGGACGGCTACAGGATCGAGGTTCTGCAACGAGGAGGCAGGTTCCAGTAGAGATGGCGGCCGCGTGTGCGCGGCGCCAGCCAAGGCATCCCGTGGATGCAACCAGCAAGCAGGGAGGAAAATATGGTCACGATCTATGAAAGCAGGCCCGGGCTTTCGCGGCGCGAGCTTCTGAAGCGCGGCGGCGTCGGAGCCTTGCTCGTCATTTCCGGCAGCGCGGTCATCAGCCCGGAACATGCCTGGGGCCTCGAAACGTCGGCGCTGAAGCCGGAGACGATGGCGACGCTGATCCAAATGGGGCGGGACGTCTACCCGCACGATCAGCTTCCCGACAAATATTACGCCATCGCGGTCAAGAGCCATGACGATCAGGCCGGCAAGGATGCCGCACATAGGGATCTCATCGAGAACGGCATCGCCGATCTCGACAAGAGGTCCGGCAAGGGCGGCTACCGGAACCTTGGTTGGGAGGATCAGCGTGTCGCAGTGCTGAAGCAGGTCGAAGCCACGCCTTTCTTCCAGGCGGTGCGCGGGGGCCTCGTCGTCAGCCTCTACAACCAGAAGGAGGTCTGGCCGGTCTTTGGCTATGAGGGCGAATCCTATTCCAAGGGCGGCTATATCGCGCGCGGCTTCGACGACATCGAGTGGCTCTGAGCCGCTCCTCTCGCCACCCAGCAAAATCGAAATCATGGGAGGAAACCATGGCAGCAGCATTTGATCTGAAAAACGACAATTTGGTCGTCATCATCGGCTCGGGAGCCGGCGGCGGCACACTCGGCAATGAACTCGCCCAGAAGGGCATCGACGTCGTGATCCTGGAGGCCGGCGCTCGCCACGAATTCGACGACTTCATCAATGACGAGTGGGACTCCTTTGCCCAACTCGCCTGGAAAGACAAGCGCACGACTTCGGGCGACTGGCGCGTAGCCAGGGATTTTCCGAACCTGCCGGCCTGGATCGTGAAATCGGTCGGCGGCTCGACCACGCACTGGGCCGGCGCTTCGCTGCGCTTCCAGGAGCATGAGTTCAAGACCGCCTCGACCTACGGCAAGGTGGAGGGCGCGAACCTGCTCGATTGGCCGGTGACACTGGCCGAGATGGAGCCTTATTACGCCAAGGCCGAAGCCAAGATGGGCGTCACCGGCACCAATGACTGGCCGAGGCTGCCGGGCAACAATAATTTCAAGCTGTTGAAGGCTGGCGCCGACAAGCTCGGCTACAAGGAATGCCACACCGGCAACATGGCGATCAATTCGGTCGAGCGTGACGACCGGATGTCCTGCCAGCAGACCGGCTTCTGCTTCCAGGGCTGCAAATGGGGCGCCAAATGGTCGACGCTCTACACCGAGATCCCGAAAGGCGAAGCGACAGGCCATCTCGAGGTGAGGCCGAACGCCATGGCCGTCAAGATCAACCATGACGCCTCGGGAAAGGTGACCGGCGTCGTCTATGCCGACAAGGACGGCAAGCTGCAGGAGCAGAAGGCCCGCATCGTCGCCGTCGCCGGCAATTCGATTGAAAGCCCGCGCCTGCTGCTCAATTCGGCTTCGAGCAAGTTCCCTGACGGCCTCGCCAATTCATCGGGGCAGGTGGGCAAGAACTACATGCGCCACACCACCGGCTCGGTTTATGCCATCTTCGACAAACCGGTGCACATGTATCGCGGCACCACGATGGCCGGCATCATCCGCGACGAGGCGCGGCATGATCCATCGCGCGGTTTCGTCGGCGGCTACGAATTCGAGACGCTTTCGCTCGGCCTGCCGTTTATGGCGGCCTTCCTCGATCCCGGCGCTTGGGGCCGCTCCTTCACCACCGCACTCGACCACTACGACCACATGGCAGGGCTGTGGATCGTCGGCGAGGACATGCCGCGCGAAGAAAACCGCATCACGCTGCATGCCGACGAAAAGGACGAGCACGGCATGCCGATCGCCGATGTGCATTTCGACGATCATCCCAACGATACGGCGATGCGCGATCATGCCTACAAACAGGCCACGGCGCTCTACGATGTGGTTGGAGCGACGCGTACTTTCCCGACGCCGCCTTATCCTTCCACCCATAATCTCGGCACAAACCGGATGAGCGAGAAGGCGGCCGAAGGCGTCGTCAACAAGCACGGCCAGACGCACGACATCAAGAACCTGTTCGTTTCCGACGGCAGCCAGTTCACGACAGGCGCGGCCGAGAACCCGACGCTGACGATCGTCTCGCTGGCGATCCGGCAGGCCGATTACATCGCCAGCCAAATGTCAGCGAGAAGCATCTAGTTCCACCTCCCGACTGCCTGCTGGCGCGGAGCCCCGACCGGGGTTCCGCGCCATTTTTCTCGACTTTCAGCCCTTGGTGCAGGTCGAGGCGGTGAAGGCGCCGTCGGGCTGTCTCATGATGATGTCGAACGAGGGCGGGCCCTGACCATCCAGAGTTGCCTGAGTGAGGGACAACGAGTTGCCGCCGGCGGTGTAGCCGCCGAGCGGTCCCAGCCAGGAGATCACCCCATTTGCGTCCATCTGGTAATTGTAGCCCTGCTGGGCGGTCCCGAAGGTGACTGGGCCGGTATAGACGTTTCCCTTGATGGTGATGTCGCCGAGGTTGAGGAACATGCCGAGCAGGTAGACCTCGCAATGATAAATGCCGTCGGGCATCTTGCCGTCGCTGAAGTCGGCTCGCGCCGCCCCGGTCGCCGCCGCCAGAAACAATAGGCCGGTAGAGATGCGTGAAATTCCGGATGCCATGACGTCGCTCGGTTGAGGGGCGAACTTGCCCCATTTGTGTGCCGTACCGCAATATTTGTCGCGTGCGGCCCGCTTCCGGAGATCAAAATCTAGGCATTTGGAGAAATTGGACGAAAATTAGGCAAAAACCGTGTGCGCTGCGCAAATTTCCCTCAACCAATTTTTAACCGGCCCTCACGCTTTCTCTAAGCACGATATGTCAATCCACTGATAATATTGAGCATTAACTCCTTCCACGAAACCGCCTCGGCGATTGGCATGGGGGTTGCTTCGTAGTGTTGCGTTGCAATCAATCAGCTTGGGAGTGTCAGGCATGAGGGGTAATTTCTCGACAATAACAAAAATGTTTTCGGCGGGCGTGGTCGCTGCCGGCCTGTCGATGTCGGCGCCCGCGAAGGCGGCCGACGACACGATCAAGGTCGGCATCCTCCATTCGCTGTCCGGCACGATGGCGATTTCGGAGACGACGCTGAAGGATGCCATGCTGATGCTCATCGACGAGCAGAATGCCAAGGGCGGCCTGCTCGGCAAGAAGCTCGAAGCGGTCGTCGTCGATCCGGCGTCCAACTGGCCGCTCTTCGCCGAGAAAGCGCGCGAGCTGATCTCCAAGGACAAGGTCGCGGCGGTGTTCGGCTGCTGGACCTCGGTGTCGCGCAAATCGGTGCTGCCGGTGTTCTCGGAACTCGACAACATCCTGTTCTATCCAGTCCAGTATGAGGGCGAGGAGAGCGAGCGCAACGTGTTCTATACGGGCGCGGCGCCGAACCAGCAGGCCATTCCGGCCGTCGACTATCTGATGAGCGAGGATGGCGGCTCGGTGAAGCGATGGGTGCTGGAAGGCACCGACTATGTCTATCCCCGCACCACCAACAAGATCCTCGAGGCCTATCTGAAGGCCAAGGGCGTCGCGGCGGAAGACATCATGGTCAACTACACGCCGTTCGGTTTCTCGGACTGGCAGACCGAAGTCTCGGCAATCAAGAAGTTCGGTTCGGCCGGCAAGAAGACCGCCGTCGTCTCCACCGTCAACGGCGACGCCAACGTGCCGTTCTACAAGGAACTGGGCAACCAGGGCATCAAGGCCGAGGACATCCCGGTCATGGCCTTCTCGGTCGGCGAGGAGGAGCTTGCCGGTCTCGACACGGCGCCGCTGGTCGGCCATCTCGCCGCCTGGAACTACTTCGAGAGCGTCGACACGCCCGAGAACAAGAAGTTCATCGCCGACTGGCACAAGTTCATCAAGAACGACAAGCGCACCACCAACGACCCGATGGAGGCCCACTATATCGGCTTCAACATGTGGGTGAAGGCGGTCGAGAAGGCCGGCACCACCGATCCGGACAAGGTGATTGACGCCATGGTCGGCGTCTCGGTGCCGAACCTGACCGGCGGCTATTCGACGATGATGCCGAACCATCACATCACCAAGCCGGTGCTGATCGGTGAAATCCAGGCCGACGGCCAGTTCGAGACGGTCTCGCGCACGCCGGGGCTGGTGATGGGCGACGAGTGGTCGGATTACCTGCCCGACTCCAAGGACTTGATCTCCGATTGGCGGGCGCCTCTGTCCTGCGGCAACTTCAATGTCGCCACCGGCAAATGCGGCGGCAAGGGCACAAACTGATCCTCCCGGGCTGGACCTTCAGGTCCATGCCCATGACCGCGAGCGTCCGGACGGTTCCTTCGCCGTCCGGACGTCCAACTCAACCCTGAAGAGTCGCCTGACGCCGATGAACCTTTTCCGCGCACTTGGCCTGACACTGCTGTTCTTGCTGGCGACGCTGTCGTCATCGGGCGCCGGCGAAGCCGATCTGCGTGGCATCATCGCCAAGTTCGCCGCCGCCAAGGGTTTTTCGGAGACGGGAGCTGTCGTTCACGACCTGGCGGCGACCGGCGATCCGGCAGTGGAGCGGCCTCTTGCGGCACTCGCCGATGGCAATCTCTACATCCACAAGATCGATTCCCTGGTCTTCGTCGGCAAGGAAGGCGGCGAACGGGTCCAGCTTTTCGACCCGCTGAGCGGTGAGCCATCCGGTGAAGCAGCCAAGGACGACATCACCAAGATCAAGGTCAACAACACGCTGCGCCGCACCATCCGCGATGCGCTGGGCACGCTGACGCTTGGCGCCAAGGATCCGGCCGTGCGGCTCGCCGCCGCCGACACCATGTTCAAGACGCCCGATTCCGCAAACATCGAGCCGCTCGACGCTGCGATCGCCAATGAGACGGTCGCCAGTGTCAAGACCTTGCTGGAACAGGCTCGTGCCGCGTCGATCCTGAGCTCGGATCGGCCTGATGCCGACAAGCTCGCGGCAATCGCCCTGATCGGCGCGCGCGGCGACCGCGATGCGGTATCGCTGCTCACCTCGGCAGGGGCCAATGCCTTGGGCGCAGTGCAGGAAGCCGCGACGGCGGCTATCGCCAACATCAATTCGACGCTGGCCCTGTGGGACGCCGGACAGAACATCTGGTATGGCATTTCGCTGGGCTCGGTGCTGCTGCTGGCAGCGATCGGGCTTGCCATCACCTTCGGCGTCATGGGCGTCATCAACATGGCGCATGGCGAGATGGTGATGCTCGGCGCCTACACGACCTTCGTCGTCCAGCAGGTGATCCGCACGTCGTTTCCCGGCCTGTTCGACTGGTCGCTGGTCATCGCGCTGCCACTTGCCTTCCTGGTCGCGGGGCTTGTCGGCCTCGCCATCGAGCGCGGCATTATCCGCTTCCTCTACGGCCGGCCGCTGGAGACGCTGCTGGCGACATGGGGCGTTTCGCTGATCCTGCAGCAGGCAGTGCGCTCGATCTTCGGGCCAACCAACCAGGAGGTCGGCAATCCCTCCTGGATGTCGGGTTCGTTCGATGTCGGCCAGCTTGCCATCACCTGGAACCGGCTCTGGATCCTGGTCTTCGCGCTTAGCGTCTTTGCCGTGCTGCTCTATGTGATGAAGCGCACCCCCTGGGGCCTACAGATGCGCGCCGTCACCGCCAACCGCCGCATGGCCGCCTCCATGGGCATCAGGACGCCACGGGTCGACGCGCTGACCTTCGCGCTCGGCTCCGGCATTGCCGGCATTGCCGGCGTGGCGCTCAGCCAGATCGACAATGTCTCGCCCAATCTCGGCCGTGGCTACATCATCGACAGTTTCATGGTCGTCGTCTTCGGCGGCGTCGGCAATCTGTGGGGCACGCTGGTCGGCGCCTTTTCGCTGGGCATCGTCAACAAGTTCCTGGAACCCTATGCCGGCGCCGTGCTCGGCAAGATCGTCGTGCTGGTGCTGATCATCCTGTTCATCCAGAAGCGCCCGCGCGGCCTGTTCGCGCTCAAGGGCAGGGCGGTGGAAGCATGATGTCGGGACGCTTCTTCGCCGCGGGCGCGGACCGCCGCATCGCCATCACCATCCTCATCCTGCTGGCGGCGGCCATCATCGTGCCGCTGCTCAATCTTGCGGTATTACCGACGAGCGCCTTCTACATTCCGCCCTATATCGTGGCGCTGACCGGCAAATATCTCTGCTACGCGCTGCTTGCCTTGGCGCTCGATCTTGTCTGGGGCTATTGCGGCATCCTCTCGCTCGGCCACGGCGCCTTCTTCGCGCTCGGCGGCTACGCGATGGGCATGTATCTGATGCGCCAGATCGGCTCGCGCGGCGTCTATGGCAATCCGGTCCTGCCTGATTTCATGGTGTTCCTGAACTACAAGGAACTGCCCTGGTTCTGGACCGGCTTCGACCATTTCTGGTTCGCCGCGATCATGGTGCTCGCGGTGCCTGGCCTGCTCGCCTTCGTCTTCGGCTGGTTCGCCTTCCGCAGCCGCGTCACAGGCGTCTATCTCTCGATCATCACACAGGCGATGACCTATGCGCTGCTGCTCGCCTTCTTCCGCAACGACATGGGCTTCGGCGGCAACAACGGCTTGACCGATTTCAAGGACATTCTGGGCTTCAACGTCCAGGCCGACGTGACCCGCTCGGCGCTGTTCGCGGCCAGCGCGGTGATGCTTGCGCTCGGCGTCTTCGTCACCTGGGCGATCGTCGGCTCCAAATACGGCAAGCTGCTGATGGCGGTGCGCGATGCCGAAAGCCGCACCCGCTTCCTCGGCTGGCGGGCTGAGAATGTGAAGTTGTTCGCCTTCACGGTTTCAGCTGTCATGGCCGGCGTCGCGGGCGCGCTTTACGTGCCGCAGGTCGGCATCATCAATCCGGGCGAATTCGAACCCTCCAATTCGATCGAGGTGGTGATCTGGGCCGCGGTCGGCGGGCGCGGCACCATCATCGGGCCGATCATCGGTGCGCTGCTGGTCAACGCCGGAAAATCCTGGTTCACCGGCGTGCTGCCTGAACTGTGGCTGTTCGCACTCGGCGGCGTGTTCGTCGCCGTGACGCTGCTCTTGCCGAAAGGCATCATCGGCATGTGGGATAGCTGGCGCGGCAACGCCAAGGCGCTGCGCGCGGCATCGTTGGCCGAGGAGGCCGGCGCCGATGGTGAAATCGCGCCGTCCAAAGTCGTGCAGGCGGCGGCCAGAACACCCGGCGAATGGTCCTCGTCCAGCCTCGAACCACAGCCGGCGGAGTAACGAGCGATGTCGAAGTCGAACACCATTCTCTATCTCGACGGCGTCTCGGTTTCCTTCGACGGCTTTCGCGCCATCAACAATCTGTCGCTGGTGCTGGACAAGGGCGAGATGCGCGCCATCATCGGCCCCAACGGCGCCGGCAAGACCACGATGATGGACATCGTCACCGGCAAGACACGGCCCGACGAGGGCGAGGTGTTCTTCGACGGCCAGGTCGATCTCACCCGCCATGACGAGGCCGAGATCGCCATGATGGGCATTGGCCGCAAATTCCAGAAGCCGACGGTTTTCGAAAGCCACACCATCGAGGAAAATTTGATGCTGGCGCTGAAGGGGCCGCGCTCGATCTTCCCGGCGCTGTTCCATCGACGCTCGCCCGCCGAGACGCGGCGGATCGATGACATCCTCGGGACCATCCGGCTCGGCGACAAACGCGACGAGCTCGCCGCCTATCTCAGCCATGGGCAGAAGCAGTGGCTGGAGATCGGCATGCTCCTGGCGCAGGACCCGAAGCTGCTGCTGGTCGACGAGCCGGTCGCCGGCATGACCGACGCCGAAACCGAGGAAACCGCGCGCCTGCTCAAGGAGATCGCCCGCGACCATTCAGTGATCGTCGTCGAGCATGACATGCATTTCGTGCGCGAGCTCGGCGTCAAGGTCACCTGCCTGCATGAGGGCTCGGTGCTTTCAGAAGGCACGCTCGATTTCGTATCTGCCGATGAACGCGTCGTCGAAGTCTATCTGGGGAGATGAGCATGGTTTGGCGGGTGCAATTCCATCGCTTCGATCTTGCCTTCCTTCGGTTCTGGAGAAGGCGCTGACATGCTCGAAGTTTCCGATGCCACGCTCCACTACGGCGCCGCCCAGGCGCTGCGCGGCGTGTCGCTGAAGGCGGGCGCCGGCAAGATCACTTGCGTGCTCGGCCGCAATGGCGTCGGCAAGACCAGTTTGATGAGATCGATCGTCGGCCACCACAGGCTGACGAGCGGAAGCGTTGCCTTCGAGGGGAAGGCGCTCGACCGGAGCGCGGCGTATGACCGCGCCCGGTCGGGCATCGCATTCGTGCCGCAGGGTAGGGAGATCTTTCCGCTGCTCAGCGTGCGGGAAAACCTTGAATCAGGATTCTCGCCCCTGAAACGGGCCGACCGCAACGTGCCGGCGCATGTCTTCGAATTGTTTCCGGTGCTCAAGCAGATGCTTGGCCGCCGCGGCGGCGATCTCTCCGGCGGCCAGCAGCAGCAGCTCGCCATCGGCAGGGCGCTGGTGATGCGGCCCAAGCTTCTGGTGCTCGATGAGCCGACGGAAGGTATCCAGCCGTCCGTTATCAAGGACATCGGCCGCGCCATCCGCTATTTGCGCGACCAGGTCGGAATTGCGGTTCTTCTCGTGGAGCAATATCTCGACTTCTGCCGCGAACTCGCCGACGAGGTCAACATCATGGACCGCGGCCAGATCGTCCATACTGGTCCTGCCGAAGATCTCGACCGGGCGGATGTCAGGAAGTTCCTGACGGTGTAAATCCATCTCCTGATGAAAGATTGCTCAATCTTTCTTCAACACCCGCTGGCACGCTCAATACTACATGCTAGTCTTCTGATGGCTTTGTGAGTCGGCCGCTTCCGTATCAGTCTGGTTTGTCGCAGATCGAGGTGGGCGACGGGCAAGTTCCGCGCAAGCATGCGTTCCTAGCATCCTCCCTGCGATCTCTGTCGTTCAACGCGTTTGGGCATACAGGCCAAGGGGCAGCCATGGAACGTTACGTCGAGGACTACCAGAAGCGGCGGCTCACAGAGCGCGTCGACATCATCACAGCCATCAACATTCTGAAGTCCCAGGGCTATGACCACGACGAGCTGATCGAGGAGATCACCAAGGTCTTCTATGTCGACCTCGATGCCTTCAATGAAATTGTCATGGCGGCGTAAAAGCCGCATTCGGCCATTCAACAATGATGGGCACGGCATTGATGCGCTTGGTCAGCTAGCGCGCCGGAATGGAGAGGCGGTGACGCGGTTGCGGCCGCCGCGCTTGGCGGCATAGAGCGCCTTGTCGGCGGCGCTGAGCACCTTGTCGAAGCTCAGGCCCTCTTTGGTGCCGAAAGCAAAGCCGGCGCTGACGGTGCACGTCAGGGGACCGTTCTCGGTGTCGATGCGGCGCGCGGCGAATGAGGTTCGTATCGCCTCGGCCGTGTTTTCCACTGTTTCGGGCAAAGTCCGCTTCAACACCACCGCGAACTCCTCGCCGCCCATGCGCGCGGCGACATCGGTGGGGCGAAGGTTGCCGGCAAGCTCCTTGGCGAACACTTTCAGCACCTCATCGCCCGTCGCGTGGCCGAACTGGTCGTTGATGGCCTTGAAGCTATCGAGGTCGAACACGACCACGGCGGTGAAGGCGCCGACGGGAGAATCGCCAAAGAGGTCGAACAGCGCGCGGCGGTTGAGCAGCCCGGTCAGCTGATCCGTCAGCGCGTTGCGGCGATGATGCCCCGCCAGACGCCCCTGGTTGAGGGCCAGCGACAAGGCGCCGATGCCGGTCATGCTGGCGATGACGACGATGAGGCTGAGATCCTCGGCCCAGTTCCTTGGCGCATGGCTCAGGATCAGCTTGCCGTCCCATGCCAAAACCGTCGCGCAGAGCAGGAAGGACATGGCGGTCGCCGAATAGAGTGCGGCGGCGCCGATGGTAAGCGCTGGGGCCTCGGCGCGGCCCTTCCAGTATTCGGCGGCGGTTGCGAACAGGAGCAGGGCCGCGAACAGATTCTCGAACATGAAGCCGAGCCCGTCATAGCCGAGAGCCATGGGCGGCAGCGCCACTGCCAGCGAAATGCCGCTGCCGATCAAAACTCTGGGGATCGGCGAGCCGCCGCTTCTGAATTGGTATGCGGCGCCCAGCATCATGGAGAAGCCGACCAGCAGCAAGGTGAAGGTGGCGATGCCGAGGCCGCGCCTGGGCGCGTCGATATAGGCGTCATAGGTGAAGACCTCGCCCACCACCAGCATGGCGCTGAGCGCCCAGGTGAGCAGGAACTTGTCGGTGCGGGCGGTGAGCCATGTGCCGAACAACGTCAGGCTCAGGCAGGCAGCGGAGAAACCGACCGCCAGCAGAAGTGAGTTGTAGTCGAGCGACATGCCCCTCGTTCCTTGCCCGCGACGACCCTGCAGCCTGACGTTGCTGGAGTCATGACGCAAGGAAGTGTCGATAAGGTTACGATCGCGGCGAAAAAGCCAAGCTTGCACGGCGTTAGAGGACTACCGCCGACAGGAGCAGAACGGCACCGACCGCCATCATCAGCAGACCCGGCCAATTCTGTGACACGCCTAGGAAACCGAGGCCGCGGCGGCGTGGCTCAAGCGTCGGGGCCTACGTTGCGAGATTTGGCATCCGTCGATCCGAAGCTGCAGGTGCCGGATCGCTGAGCCGTCCACGCCTGAGAGCTGCGCCCGCCGTATACACAACGCCGGCGACGATGAGAAACGCACCGATAAGGATGACAGCCATCCTTCCTCGCTTTTCTGCTGGTTTTCCCGCGCGGGAACCCGCCACCAAGGCAAAACGACGATGACGCCTTGAGGTTCCGACAGAGGCTGTTGACGCCGGCAATTCATGCAAATGGAAATAGCCGCAGAGGCTTGCCGCTTAGCTGGTTTCTGTCACTCGCTTCATCAGCGCCATGGCGCCGAAGGGCGCGCGCACCTTGCCCTCGGTGATGAAGTAGACGAACACGTCGCGCGGTTGCACCGGCGCGTCGGTAGCAGGGTCGGCGCGCCGCAAATCGGCCGGCTGCTTGCCTTCCGCCCAGACCTTGGCCCGCGCCGCCCATTCATCGAGGCCTTTTGGCGTGTAGCAGTCGGGATTGTCATCCGAGCCGGTCTGCAGCCGCGCATAGATGAAATCGCCGGTGATATCGGCGATATCAGGATATTTTGCGTGATCGGCATAGACGATGGCCGCCTTGTATTTGCGCGCGAGCGCCGGGAATTCCGGCACGATGAAACTGTCGTTGCGAACTTCGAGCGCGTGGCGCAACGCGACACCGTCTTGGCTTTCCGGCAACAACTTCAGAAACGCCTCGAAATCGTCGGGATCGAATTTCTTTGTCGGCGCGAACTGCCAAAGGATCGGTCCAAGCTTGTCGCCGAGCGCGGCGACGCCGGAGCCAAGGAAACGCATCATCGATTCACCGGCTTCGCCCAGCACGCGGCGGTTGGTGACGAAGCGGTTGCCCTTCAGCGAGTAGACGAAACCGTCGGGGGCCTCATTGGCCCATTTGACGAAGGTCGGTTCCTTGAAGCTGGAATAGTAGGTGCCGTTGACCTCGATGCTCGGTACCTGCCGGCTGGCGTATTGCAACTGCTTGGCCTTGGGGAGTTTTTCCGGGTAGAAGGACGTGTCCCACGGCTCGAAGGTCCAGCCGCCCATGCCGGCGCGGATTGTTCCCGATTTGCTCATTGTCGTCCTCCCGTTTCAGAAATCTGGCCGCGTTCAGAAAAATCAGGCCGCCGTGACCTCGTCGACCGGCTTGGCCATGTCGACGAGCACCCATCCTGGCCGGTAGGGATTGGGCCGGCGACCCGTTTCGCGATAGCCGTAGGCCAAATAGAGCGCGATGTTGCGCTCCATTTTCGCATTGGTGTAGAGCCGCACCTCCGGCACGCCCCACAGGCGCGCCTGCTGATCCGCATGTTTCAACAATGCGATGCCGAAGCCCTTGCCCTGAAATCCTGGCGCCACCGCGACGGAGAAGATCATCGCGTGGTCTTCGTGCCGCTCCAGGACGATCAGCCCGGCCAGGTCGCCGCCGCTCTCCAGCAGCCAGGCCTCGCCGCGTTCGATGCGTGGCGCATAGTCTTCGGTGACCGGGATCGGCGGCGCGCCCAACAGCGCGGTGTAGGGTGCGTAGGCATCCGTGGTCAGAGTCATGACGGCGGTGACATCCGGGGCGAGGGCTTTCCTGATCTTCATTCCGGAGATTCCCAACGCCAGCCCGCCATCACTCCGCTGCTTCGCGCTTGCCTCCGGGGCGTCGCTCCAGCAATTCCTTGAGGAATTGGCCGGTGTAGCTGCGTTTTTCGCGCACGATCGCTTCCGGCGTGCCGGAGGCGACCAGTTCGCCGCCGCCATCGCCACCCTCGGGGCCGAGGTCGAGCACCCAGTCGGCGGTCTTGATCACTTCGAGATTGTGCTCGATGACCACCACCGTGTTTCCCTGGTCGACCAGTTCGTGCAGCACTTCCAGCAGCTTGGCGACATCGTGGAAGTGCAGGCCGGTTGTCGGCTCGTCGAGAATGTAGAGCGTCTTGCCGGTCGCCTTGCGCGACAGCTCCTTGGCGAGTTTTATCCGCTGCGCCTCGCCGCCCGACAACGTGGTTGCCTGCTGGCCGATATGGATGTAGCCGAGGCCGACCTGCTTCAGCGTGTCGAGCTTGTCGCGCACACCGGGCACCGCGGCGAAGAAATCAACGCCTTCCTCGACTGTCATGTCGAGCACGTCGGCGATCGACTTACCCTTGAACAGCACGTCGAGCGTCTCTCTGTTATAGCGCTTGCCGTGGCAGACGTCGCAGGTGACGTAGACGTCGGGCAGGAAGTGCATCTCGATCTTGATGACGCCGTCGCCCTGGCAGGCCTCGCAGCGGCCGCCCTTGACGTTGAAGGAGAAGCGGCCCGGTTGGTAGCCGCGCGCCTTGGCTTCCGGCAGGCCCGCGAACCAGTCGCGGATCGGCGTGAAGGCGCCGGTATAGGTGGCGGGGTTGGAGCGCGGGGTCCGTCCGATCGGCGACTGGTCGATGTCGATGACCTTGTCGAGGAATTCCAGGCCCTCGATGCGGTCGTGCTCGGCCGGATGCTCGCGCGAGCCCATGATGCGGCGCGAGGCCGCCTTGAAAAGCGTTTCGATCAGGAAGGTCGATTTGCCGCCGCCCGATACGCCGGTGACGGCGGTGAAGGTGCCGAGCGGAATTTCGGCGGTGACGTTCTTCAGATTGTTGCCTCGCGCGCCGACGACTTTCAGGCGGCGGTTCTTCTTCGCCTCGCGGCGAACCGCTGGTGTCGCCACTTCGAGCTCGCCCGAAAGGTATTTGCCGGTGATCGAATTCGGGTTGGCCATCACCTGCTGAGGCGTGCCCTGGGCAATGATTTCGCCGCCATGGATGCCGGCGGCCGGGCCGATGTCGACGACGTAGTCGGCATGCAGGATGGCGTCCTCGTCATGCTCGACCACGATGACCGTGTTGCCGATGTCGCGCAGGTGCTTCAGCGTGTCGAGCAGGCGTGCATTATCGCGCTGGTGCAGGCCGATCGACGGTTCGTCCAGCACGTAGAGCACGCCGGTGAGGCCGGAGCCGATCTGCGATGCCAGCCGGATGCGCTGGCTCTCGCCGCCCGACAGCGTGCCGGAATTGCGCGACAGGGTGAGATAGTCGAGGCCGACGTCGTTGAGGAAGCGCAGCCGCTCGCGGATTTCCTTGAGCACGCGCACGGCGATCTCGTTCTGCTTGTCGTTGAGCTGCGCCGGCAGGTCGGTGAACCACTGGTCGGCCTTGCGGATCGACTGTTCGGTCACTTCGCCGATGTGCTTGCCGGCGATCTTCACCGCCAGCGCTTCCGGCTTCAGCCTGTAGCCACGACAGGCCGGGCAGGGGGTGGCCGACATGAAGCGCTCGATTTCCTCGCGCATCCAGGCGGATTCGGTCTCTTTCCAGCGCCGCTCGAGGTTGGGGATGACGCCCTCGAAGGTCTTGGTCGTTTTGTAGGAGCGCAGGCCGTCATCATACTGGAAGGTGATCTCGCGCTCGCCGGTGCCGCGCAGGATGGCTTCCTGGGCTTCCCTGCTCAAATCCTTGAACTTGTCGCCGAGCTTGAAGCCGTAAGCCTTGCCGAGCGCCTCCAGCGTCTGCACGTAGTAGGGCGAAGTCGATTTCGCCCATGGGCTGACGGCGCCATCGCGCAGCGAGACGTTCTCGTCGGGAACGACCAGATTGGGATCGATGGCGCGCTGGCTGCCCAGCCCGTCGCAGGTCGGGCAGGCGCCGAACGGGTTGTTGAACGAGAACAGCCTGGGCTCGATCTCGGGAATGGTGAAACCGGAGACCGGACAGGCGAATTTTTCCGAGAACAGGATGCGCTCATGCGTCTCGTTCTTCGACTTGTTGACCGAATCCTCGCCCGTCTGACTGGCATCGAGCGGCTTATCGGCGAACTCCGCCACCGCCAGCCCCTCCGCGAGCTTCAGCGCGGTCTCCATGGAATCGGCAAGGCGCGTTGCGAGGTCGCCACGCACGACGATGCGGTCCACGACCACGTCGATGTCGTGCTTGTATTTCTTGTCGAGTGGCGGCACATCAGCGATCTCATAGAAGACGCCGTCGACCTTGACGCGCTGAAATCCCTTTTTCTGCAGCTCGAGCAATTCCTTGCGGTACTCGCCTTTGCGGCCGCGCACGATCGGCGCCAGGATGAACAGGCGCGTGCCTTCCTCGACCGCCAGCACGCGATCGACCATCTGCGACACCGTCTGGCTCTCGATCGGCAGTCCGGTGGCGGGCGAATAGGGTACGCCGACACGCGCGAACAGAAGCCGCATGTAGTCGTATATCTCGGTGACGGTGCCGACCGTCGAGCGCGGGTTCTTCGAAGTGGTCTTCTGCTCGATGGAGATGGCCGGCGAAAGGCCGTCGATCTGGTCGACATCCGGCTTCTGCATCATTTCGAGGAATTGCCGCGCATAGGCCGACAGGCTCTCGACATAGCGGCGCTGGCCTTCGGCATAGATGGTGTCGAAGGCAAGCGACGATTTGCCGGAGCCCGACAGGCCCGTCATGACGATCAGGCTGTCACGCGGCAGGTCGAGATCGACATTCTTCAGATTGTGTTCGCGCGCCCCGCGAATGGAAAGATATTTATGGTCGGCCATTGCCGGTCGCCGCCTCAGATCTGGAATTTGTGGGATCGGCGGGTTTTCCCCGGCCGTCCCCTATGTAGGTATTTTTGCCGCCGCGTCGAGAGACGCCACAATTCTCGACCAAGTCGTTTAACCGTCTTTCGCACGAACGGGCAAGCGGAAAGAACAAAGACCGAACACGCTCCTGACAAAAGCGGTGGAGCAGGCGGCGTGGTTCCCATCAGGGGATATCTCGCTCGATCACATTTTTTCCGATCGGACATCGAGCGGTTGACGTCCCTGGCTGAGGGGAGCAGACTCCACACGTCAATGAAGCCGGCTGTCTTTCGATGGCCTCGCCGCCCAAAGGCGGTCTGCGAGACGCCGCGGGCTATTGCGATCAGTGCTTCTGACGACGATTGTCGCAATGGACACAGGAGTGGAGCATGACGCCACCGGACAGTCCCTTGAGGCTCCAGCAGTGACTGGAGCCGCGGCAGGCATGAATGCCAGGGAGACGCGAGCGCCTTCCGACGTGACCCTGCCGGATGCACCAAAATCAGAGACTACTGGTCGGATCGTCGGCTGAACGCCGCGAAGCATCCGAAATCGAAAGCCGGTAAAACATTCCCGGCGAAAGATTGGATTATAGATCCAGAAAAGCCCCGTCCGTTTGCTAAAAGCACGGCGGGGCTGCTCTTTTGGGGGAACGCGCAGGTACTGACGGCCCCGACATGTCAGCTACCGCGGCGGTTTGATCCCGCCGGCGCCGACATCGACCGTGATGCTGCCGGAAATCCTGACATCGGTATCGCCGATCTTGAACCGGCCGTTGCCGTTGGCGGGGAAGGCGTCATCGGGTTCGGGCTGCGGGGCCGGCTTGGCGATGCGATAATCGCCGGCCACACCGGGCAGGCTGCCTTTCTGGCTGTCGTTGGCAAAGGCGCCGCCGGCCAGCATGAGCGCACCGGCGAAAATAGTGACGGCAAGACGCCAAGGTTGGAATAAGCGGCTGTCGATCATCGGCCGGTTATAGCGCCGCCCCGCCGAGGTGGCCAGACCGGCGGTCATCAAATCGCCGGACGGCGGGGCCGTCGCAATTCATCGTGCTTGTGCCGGTCACGCCGCCTTTTTGCGGGTATCGTAGACATGATCGACGAGACCCCATGCCTTCGCTTCCTCGGCGGTCATGAAATAGTCCCGGTCGAGCGTGCGCTCGACCTCTTCATAGGTGCGGCCGCAATGGCGCGCATAGAGCTCGGTCATCTGCCGCTTGGTGCGCAGGATGCCTTCGGCGTGACGCTGGATGTCCGATGCCTGACCCTGGAAGCCGCCAAGCGGCTGGTGCAGGACGAGGCTGGCGTTGGGCAGCGCGATGCGCCGTCCCGGCGTGCCAGCCATCAGCAGGAACGAAGCCATCGAGGCGGCAAAGCCCATGCACACCGTCGACACCGGACAGCTGACATATTGCATCGTGTCGTAGATGGCGAAGCCGCTGGTCACCACGCCGCCAGGCGAGTTGATGTAAAGCGAGATCTCCTTGTCGGGATTATCCGATTCCAGCGACAGAAGCTGGGCGCAGACCAGCGCCGACATGCCGTCGTTGATCTCGCCGTTGATAAAGACGATGCGCTCGCGCAGCAGCCGCGAGAAAATGTCGAAGGCGCGCTCGCCGCGGCTCGATTGCTCGATCACCATCGGCACCAGATTGGCAAAACCGGTCATCGTCTCTCTCCGTTTCTCATGTGTCGGCCACTCAAGCGGCGCGCTGCAGAAGGCAAAATGAATTGGCGGCGGCCGTACGGCCGGAGGCGCTCGCAGCGAATGAAAGCCGGCAGCCGACACCTGCCATGGTCACCATGGGCCTGGCGGCGGATGTCGCCACACGGGCAAAGCCTTCATGGATAATATGCAGATGCGTGCCGCCCGAAACGGTGCGGGCGAGCGTGAAGGTGACGATGCTGTCGAGCGGGTTCCGTTCCTCGTCGGGCCGCGGCTGTTCCCGCCAGGAATAGCGAAGCCTTTTTCCGGGCTCGGCATCGAGGATCTCGCATTCGATCGGCGCATCCGGCCCGGCAAAGGCGAAATTGCTGCCGATCTCAGGATTGATGTCGTTGGGCATCATCCAGGCCGCAAGCAATTCGGGCACGGTCAGCGCCCGCCATACCTTTTCCGGCGGCTCGGGGAGATCGCACTCGAACTCGATCGCGTCGGGGGCGGTCCGCGCATGGCTTTCGCCGGTCACTGGTGCGTGCGTCATTGGTCCATGTCCTTGAGAACCGTCTTCAGTTTTTCGATGCGCTCGGGCCAGAAGGTCCGGTAGCGTTCGATCCAGCCGAGCAGCGGGTCGAGCCCTTGCGGATCGGCGCGGTAATAGGCATTGCGGCCCGCCCGCCGTTCGACCACCAAGCCTGCGCCGCGCAGCACCGCCAGGTGCTGCGACACAGCCGGCTGCGATACCGTCATGCCGGTGCGCAGCTGCGACACCGTCATCTCGCTGGTGGCGAGGCGTTCATAGACGGCGCGTCGGGTGGGGTCGGCCAGCGCCCGGAAAATTTCCGCTTCGATCATGGTGAAAGCATAAGTCGATACTTATTGGTTTGGCAAGCGGTCTTTTGCGGCCCATATAAAAGGAAGCTGGCGGCTCCGGCATTGCTGCCAATCCTTGACAATGAGCGGCGATGCATATAGGAACGAAAAGAGAACAAAAACCTTGTGGGAAAAGGCAGCCACAGCAGGCAACGGGTGTGCGCAACCTGTAAGGTGCTGCGACAAAAATTTGTTTCGGACGAGCGCGGAGAAGTATCATGGCGGGTAGCGTCAATAAGGTCATTCTGGTCGGCAATCTCGGAGCGGACCCGGAGATCCGCCGCCTGAATTCTGGCGAGCCGGTCGTCAACATCCGCATCGCAACATCGGAAAGCTGGCGCGACAAGAATTCCGGCGAGCGCAAGGAAAAGACCGAGTGGCATAATGTCGTCATCTTCAATGAGGGCATCGCCAAGGTCGCCGAGCAGTATCTGAAGAAGGGCATGAAGGTTTATGTCGAGGGCCAGTTGCAGACACGCAAATGGCAAGACCAGACCGGTGCCGACAAATACACGACGGAAGTCGTGCTGCAGAGATTCCGCGGCGAGCTGCAGATGCTCGACGCGCGCGGCCAGGGCGAAGGCGGCCAGGTCGGCGGTTATTCCGGCGGCGGCAGCCGTGGTTCCGATTTTGGCCAGTCCGGCCCGAACGAAGGCTTCAATCGTGGCGGCGGTGCTCCCAAGGGCGGCGGTTCGTCGCGCGAGCTGGACGACGAAATTCCGTTCTGAGCGTCGACACGGCGTGACGGGCATTTGAGGAGAGGGCGCGATGTCGCTCGGACCGCTCCTATCGGCACGTCCTCCGATCCCATGGCATGCGCTCGCGGCCTTTGCCGCGCTGGCGATAGGCGGCGTGCAGCTGGCGCTGCCGAAAGGCACGCTGCGCCACCGCGCGATAGGCTATCTCTGGGCGGCGCTGATGCTGGCCGTCGCCATCTCGAGTTTCTGGATCCAGCAGATACGGCTCCTTGGCCCTTTCAGCCCGATCCATCTCTTGTCGATCCTGGTGCTGGTCACGGTGCCGCTGGCGGTCTGGCATGCACGCAATCACCGTGTCGCCAAGCACCGCAAGGCGATGATTGCGTTGTATATCTTTGCACTGGTGGGTGCCGGTGTCTTTACGCTCGTGCCCGGCAGAATCATGCACGACGTGGTCTTCGGCGTCGCGCAAGCCAGACCGTGATCCCGAGTGGAAGGAATATCAGTTGAAAGCACGCATCAAATGGGTCGAGGAACGCACCTTCGTCGGCGAGTCCGGCACAGGCCATAAGGTCGTACTGGGGACCGCGTTCGGCCCTGAAGGGAGAACGCCGGGGCCGAGCCCGATGGAGCTGGTGTTGATCGGCACCGGCGGCTGCTCGGCCTATGATGTCGTCCATATCCTCGAAAAGGGGCGCGAAGCGGTCGAGGACTGCATTGTTGAACTCGACGCCGATCGGGCCGAAACGGACCCCAAAGTGTTCACCCGCATCCATATGCATTTCATCGTCAAGGGCAGGGCGCTGTCCAGCGACAAGGTCAGGCGGGCAATCGACCTGTCGATCGAAAAATACTGTTCGGCTTCCGCCATGATGGCCAAGACCGCCGCGATCACCCACGATTTCGAAATTATCGACACGACGGCAAAATAAGCGGCCTATGAGGCCATCAGCGCCTTGATGCCGTCCGCCACGAACTGCACGGCAAGTGCCGCCAGGATGACGCCGAGCAGGCGAGTCAGGATCGAGCGGCCGGTCTGGCCGAGGATGCGGTCGATGCGCTCCGACAGCACGAACACCAGATAGGTGATGGCGAGGCAGACGAAGATGATGCCGACCAGTGCCGCCTGGGCGCCAAAGCCCTGAAACGAGCCGGAGAGCAGGACAGTCGCCGAAATCGCGCCGGGGCCGGCGATCAGCGGGATCGCCAGCGGGAAGGCGGCGATGTTGTGGATCATGTCCTTGGTGATGGCGACGTCGCCGATCTTCTCCTTGCGGTCCTGCCGGCGCTCGAACACCATTTCGAAAGCGATGAAGAAGAGCAAAAAGCCGCCGGCGACCCGGAAGGCCGGCAGCGTGATGCCGAACACCGACAGGATCGAGGCGCCGGCAACGGCGAACAGCGCCATCACCAGGAAGCCGATGACCGAAGCGCGGACCGAGACCTGCTGGCGCTCCTCGCGGTTCATGCCGCGCGTTATCGCCAGAAACAGCGGCGCCAGCCCGGGCGGGTCGATGGTCACCAGAATGGTGACGAAGGCGTTGAACAGGCTGTCGAAACTCGGCATCTCTCACCCCTCCCGCCGGGCCGAGCCCGCATCCCGACATTGGTAGAGCAAAGCAGGGACGGAGGAAACCGGCTGGGGAGAGGCGGCTCGCGAACTCTGCGAAAGCCGGCTGGGCCGAGGGAGACGCGAAAGAACGCAGGGAGTGCCTGAGTTTGCGTCGCGGGCTTGCTTGATCAGGTACGGCCAGAGCGCCGCGCCAGGAACTCCACTTCGAGCCGCCATGTCGCGCCATTGTCGTGCGAGCGCTCGCCGAGCCAGCGGAAGGAATTTTCGGTTATTCGTGAAAAGCTCCAACGTACGGAGGAACCGGTGCCGTCGGCGCCCACTTGGACAATCGTGTCGCCTTCGGCGCGACCGAGTTGGCGGCTGTAATACTGGTTGCGCGGATCGCTCCAGAAAATATGCCAGGCATTTGCGCCGGGATCGTAGACGCGCAAGGTCGTGCCATAAAAGGTCCATTTGCCGAGAGAAGGCGAGGGGCCGGCATCGCGCGCGGGCAGGATCCAGACGTCCTGAATCGCGCGGCCTTCCAGCACCCAGCCGAAATGCACCTCGCCGCGTCCGGTCAGCACGGTGCCGTCCTCGAGATGACGGCTGGCATCGAAAGTCCAGGCGCCGACGAAGCGGCCGTAGAGATCCAAATTCTCGGCAAAGCCGGGGGCTGGCCCGTCGCTGTGCAGGGCTTCGGTAAAAGTGGGCTGGTTGGTCATGGCTGGTGCCTTCATGCTGTCAGGAGGCCGCAAGCGATAGGCCGGGGCAGGGTTCTGCGCTTGGGAAAAATTGCTATCTTTCAGGCTATGACGACGAGCCACAGGATCATTGCCTCGGGGCCAGGCTGGCAGGTGTCGGACGTGGTGTGCACGGCCGGCGCCGGCGACCGGCCGTTCGAGGAGGAGCACCGGACATTCTGCGTCGCCGCGGTGACCAGCGGCACCTTCCGCTATCGCGCCAGCCAGGGTACCGCGATGCTCGCGCCAGGCGCGGTGCTGCTCGGTAATCCCGGCACATGCTACGAATGCGGCCACGAGCACGGCGCCGGTGACCGCTGCCTCTCCTTCCATTTTGCTCCGGCCTATATGGAACGGATCGTGGAGGACGTACCGGGCGCCAGAATGCTGGCCTTCAAGACGCCGCGCTTGCCGCCCCTGCCGGCGCTGATGCCGCTGCTGGCCGAAGCGGAGGCCGCGCGCGATGTGGGCGAAACCGCTGCTTTCGAGGAACTCGGCTTGCGCATTGCCAGCGCAGCAGTCGCCGCAAGCTCAGGGCGCACCAAGATGGCGCGGACACCCAGCGGCCGCGACCAAAAACGGGTCGCGGAGGCGGTTCGGCGTATCGAGATCGATGCCGATCAGCCGCTTTCGCTGGCCGTGCTGGCCCGGGAGACGGCGACCAGTCCGTATCATTTCCTGCGCACATTCCGGCAGATTGCCGGAATGACCCCCTACCGGTTTCTGCTGAGGACCAGGCTGCACCGGGCAGCAGTGCGGCTCCACGCTTCGGACAAGGCGATCTCGACGATCGCCTTCGAGGCGGGCTTCAACGACCTGTCAACTTTCAATCGCCGCTTCCGGCGCGAAATGGGCGAGACGCCCGGCAGCTATCGCGCCCGCCGCGCGGGCCGCCGCTAACACGAGATGGCGGGCCTTTGCGTCGACGGCTCCGAAAAGCACATCGGCCATATCGTCGCAATCACCGGTATCCTTTTGAAATCACCGCCAAAATCGACACTGGAAAAGTGCCGTCGACATTGGAGTTTCGGCCCGGCTTCCTATATATACGGCAAGTGATTCCTGTTTAGATTGTGATCCGATTTGACCGACCAAAAAACACCGCGCGGCGCCGACGGCGGCCCCACCGGCATCGAGCCGATTTCGATCATCGAGGAGATGCAGCGATCCTATCTCGATTACGCCATGAGCGTGATCGTCAGCCGCGCGCTGCCCGACGTGCGCGACGGCCTGAAGCCGGTGCATCGCCGCATTCTCTTCGCCGCGCATGAGAGCGGCTATCACTGGAACCGCAAATATGTGAAGTCGGCGCGCCCGGTCGCCGACGTGATGGGTAAATACCATCCGCATGGCGACGCCTCTATCTATGACGCCCTGGTGCGCATGGCGCAGGACTGGTCGCTGCGCGTGCCGCTCATCGACGGGCAAGGCAATTTCGGCTCGATCGACGGCGATCCGCCGGCGGCCATGCGCTACACCGAGTCGCGGCTGACCAAGGTCGCGCATGAACTGCTGGAGGATATCGACAAGGATACGGTCGATTTCCAGGACACTTACGATGCTTCCGGCAGCGAGCCGAAGGTCCTGCCGGCGCGCTTTCCCAATCTGCTGGTCAATGGCTCGGGCGGCATCGCCGTCGGCATGGCCACCAACATCCCGCCGCACAATCTGGGCGAAGTCTGCAACGCCGCGATCGCGATCATCGACAATCCGGCCATCGACCTGCCGGCGCTGATGGAAATCATTCCGGGGCCGGATTTCCCGACCGGCGGCATCGTGCTCGGCCGCTCCGGCATCTACAGCGCCTATTCGACCGGCCGCGGCTCCATCGTCATGCGCGGTAAGGTCAACATCGAGGCCCGCGGCAATGACCGCGAATCGATCATCATCACCGAAGTTCCCTACCAGGTGAACAAGTCGTCGATGATCGAGAAGATGGCCGAACTGGTGCGCGACAAGCGCATCGAGGGCATTTCCGACATTCGCGACGAGAGCGACCGCCAGGGCTATAGAGTCGTCGTCGAGCTGAAGCGCGACGCCGTGGCCGACGTCATCCTCAACCAGCTCTATCGCTTCACGCCGCTGCAAACCTCTTTCGGCGCCAACATGGTGGCGCTCAATGGCGGCAAGCCCGAACTGCTGACGCTGACCGACATGCTGAGAGCATTCGTGTCCTTCCGCGAGGAGGTGGTCACCCGACGCACGAAGTTCCTGCTGCGCAAGGCGCGCGACCGGGCCCACGTGCTGGTCGGCCTCGCAATCGCAGTCGCCAACATCGATGAAGTGATAAAACTGATCCGCACCGCGCCGGACCCGCAGACCGCGCGCGAGCAGTTGATGGAGCGGCGCTGGCCGTCCGGCGACGTCGAATCGCTGATCCTCCTGATCGACGACCCGCGCCACCGCATCAACGAGGACGGCACCTACAATCTGTCCGAGGAACAGGCGCGCGCGATCCTGGAGTTGCGCCTGCAGCGCCTGACGGCACTCGGCCGCGACGAAATCGCCGATGAGTTGAACACGATCGGCGCCGAGATCGTCGATTATCTCGATATCCTGTCGTCCCGCGCCCGCGTCCAGCAGATCGTCAAGGACGAGCTCGCGGCCGTGCGTGACGAATTCGGCACGCCGCGCCGCACCGAGCTGAGCGAAGGCGGCGCGGACATGGAAGACGAGGACCTGATCCAGCGCGAAGACATGGTCGTGACGGTGAGCCATTCCGGCTACATCAAGCGCGTGCCGTTGTCGCTCTACCGGGCGCAACGCCGCGGCGGCAAGGGTCGCTCGGGCATGTCGACCAAGGAAGAGGATTTCGTCACCCGCCTG
Source organism: Mesorhizobium sp. B1-1-6 (assembly GCF_006443035.1). NCBI lineage: Bacteria > Pseudomonadati > Pseudomonadota > Alphaproteobacteria > Hyphomicrobiales > Phyllobacteriaceae > Mesorhizobium > Mesorhizobium sp. B1-1-6. Next base: position 86,837 of record NZ_VFWR01000017.1, read on the forward strand.
TTCGTGGCCAATACGCACACGCCGGTGCTGTTCTTCTCCTCGCGCGGCATCGTCTACAAGGAGAAGGTCTGGCGCCTGCCGATCGGCAATCCGCAGTCACGCGGCAAGGCGCTGATCAACATGCTGCCGCTGGAGCAGGGCGAGCGCATCACCACAATCATGCCGTTGCCGGAAGATGAGACGAGCTGGGGCGAGCTCGACGTGATGTTCGCCACCACGCGCGGCACGGTGCGCCGCAACAAGCTCTCTGACTTCGTCCAAGTCAACCGTAATGGCAAGATCGCCATGAAGCTGGAGGAGGAGGGCGACGAGATCCTCGGCGTCGAGACCTGCACCGACAATGACGACGTGCTTCTGACCGCCAGCTCCGGCCAGTGCATCCGCTTTTCCGTCGGCGATGTGCGCGTCTTCCAGAGCCGCAACTCGGTCGGCGTGCGCGGCATCGCCATGGCCGAAACCGATCGCGTCATTTCGATGGCTGTCATCGAGCATGTCGATGCGCCGCCGGCCGAACGCGCCGCCTATCTGAAGCGCGTGGTGGCCGAACGGCGCCTGGCCGCCGGCATCCCGGCAGGTGAGGAGGAAGAGATCGCGTTGACCAACGAAGAGGTCGGCGAGGAGGCGGAGCTGTCGGACGAGCGCTATGAGTTCCTCAAGGCGCATGAGCAGTTCGTGCTGACGGTGACGGAATACGGCTACGGCAAGCGCTCATCGTCCTATGATTTCCGTCTGACCGGACGCGGCGGCAAGGGCATTCGGGCCACCGACGTGTCGAAGACGGCCGAGATCGGCAGGCTGGTGGCAACCTTCCCGGTCGGCAATGACGACCAGATCATGCTGGTGTCCGACGGCGGTACCGTTATCCGGGTGCCGGTCAATGGCATCCGCTTCGCCAGCCGCGCCACCAAGGGCGTGACCATTTTCAACACGGCGGAAGGCGAGAAGGTGGTTTCGGTCGAGCGGATTTCCGAGCCGCAATCGGACGAGGAAGAAATCGTCGAGGTTGGTGCCGAGATCGATCCGGCGGCCGATGCCGGCCTGGATGATGCGCAATAAGTCTGGCTTGGACAGACATGGCAACGCCGGCCAATCGGCCGGCGCGTCGCAACAAATTCAGGCTAACTCAATAGTGACGGTGAGGCTTGCGGGGCCCGAACCCTTCGAAGCGTTTGGCGTTGGTCTTGATGCGGACGCGCTGGGCCTCCTGATGCAGCCCGAATACAGTGGCGATCAGCATGGCGACGGTCATTGCAGTGGCGAGCATGTAGATCAGCATGTGCGTGTTCTCCTGCGCTCTACAACGCTTACATGGGACTTTGGTTTCATCTTCTTAAAGGGGCAAGGTAGTGAACGCTGCGTGAAGCGTTCGTGATCGGCGCATTCATCTGTCGTTCATCCCTGCAAAAAGGTTCAAGGGGATCGCATCAATGAGATTTGCCTTCCGTCCGCGCGCCCGTTAGAAGCACCGGCATGACCGAGCGCATCGCCCTTTATGCCGGCTCCTTCGACCCGTTGACCAACGGCCATCTCGACGTGCTGAAGGCGTCGCTGGCCGTGGCGGACATCGTCTATGCGGCGATCGGTATCCATCCCGGCAAGAAGCCGCTGTTTTCCTTCGAGGAGCGGGTCGAACTCATCGAGGCCGCGACCAAGGCCGAATTCGGCCGCGACGGCACACGCATCAAGGTGGTCGCCTTCGACGGGCTGGTCATCGATGCGGCCAGGAAACAGGGAGCCTCGATCATGATCCGCGGCCTGCGCGACGGCACCGATCTCGACTACGAGATGCAGATGGCCGGCATGAACGAAACGATGGCGCCTGAGCTGCAAACGGTTTTTCTGCCCGCCAGCCCCTCGGTTAGAACCATTACCGCCACACTTGTCCGCCAGATTGCCTCGATGGGCGGCGACATCCGCCCCTTCGTGCCGGCCGCGGTCGCCGGTGCGCTCACCGCTAAATTCGCAAAATAGGTTTCTCGGAGAAGACCATGCAGCTGAAAAAGCTCGCCTCGTTCCTCGTCGTGCTTGCCGGTCTCGTGACCGCATCGGTCTCAGCCTATGCCGCCGACCCGGAAAACACCATGATCATAACGTTGAAGGACGGCGACGTGACCATTGCACTGCGTCCCGATCTCGCGCCCAAGCATGTCGCGCAGATCAAGAAGCTGGTGCGCGAGCATGCCTATGACAACGTCGCCTTCCACCGCGTCATCGACGGCTTCATGGCGCAGACAGGCGACGTCAAATTCGGCAACATGAACAAGGGCTTCAACGCCCAGGCTGTCGGTACCGGCGGCTCCGACCTGCCGGACCTGCCGGCGGAATTCTCGCAGACCGAGCACTACAAGCGCGGCGTGGTCGGCATGGCACGCTCGCAGGATCCGAACTCGGCAAACTCGCAGTTCTTTATCATGTTCGCGCCGGCGCCGCCGCTCGACGGCCAGTACACCATCGTGGGCAATGTCGTCAGCGGCATGGAACTCGTGGACCACATCAAGAAGGGCGACGAGGCCGACAACGGCACGGTCACCGATCCCGACCGGATGATCAAGGTGCGCATCGCCGCCGACAAATAGTTCTGTTTTTTGAAAAGGATATCAGACATGGCCGACATCAAGGATCGCGAAAACGCGCTCATCATGGAAACGACCAAGGGCAAGGTCGTCATCGAAATGCTTCCCGACCTGGCGCCCGGCCATGTCGCCCGCATCAAGGAACTGGCCCGCGAAGGCGCCTATGACGGCGTGGTCTTCCACCGCGTCATCGAGGGCTTCATGGCGCAGACCGGCGACGTCAAGTTCGGCAATTCGAGCAAGCCCTCTTTCGCGCCTTCCCGCGCTGGCATGGGCGGTTCCGACAAGCCGGATCTCAAGGCCGAATTCTCCAATGCCAACCACAGCCGCGGCACCTGCTCGATGGCGCGCTCGCAGAATCCGAACTCGGCCAATTCGCAGTTCTTCATCTGCTTCGACGATGCAGCCTTCCTCAATCGCCAGTACACGGTCTGGGGCCAGGTCATCGAAGGCATGGACAATGTCGACAAGATCAAGCGCGGCGAGCCGGTGCAGGATCCCGACAAGATCGTGTCGCTGAAGGTCGCGGCCGACGTCAAGTAAGGCGGCAGGACAATGATGGGCGTCGTCTGGTCGCTTCTCGGCATCTTGTCCGGCGCCTTCATTGCCATTCAGGCGCCGATCAATTCGCAGTTGGCGCGCGGCCTGGGGCTCCCGGTCGCGGCTGCCGCGTTTTCGTTCCTGTCGGGCGCCATCGTGCTCGGCATCATTGCCGTCGCGGTGGTGAGGCTGCAAGGCATCTCGCTCGACTGGAAGGCGCCCGCGCCGTGGCTGTTCATCGCCGGCGGCATGCTGGGCGGCTTCTACGTCACACTGTCCACCATCCTGACGCCACGCATCGGCGCCGCCGCGCTGATGGCGTTCCTGGTGGCGGGCCAGTTGCTGGCGGGCATGCTGATCGACCGCGTCGGATTCCTCGGCGTCGCGGTTCGCGAAATCTCGCTCGGCCGCGTGGCCGGCGCGGTGCTGCTTCTGGCCGGGGCGCTGCTTATCAGGCTCTTCTGATGCGTGTCGATCTGTTCGATTTCGACCTGCCGGAAAAGCGTATCGCGCTTCGCCCGGCAGAGCCGCGCGACAGCGCAAAGATGCTGGTGGTCAGGCCCGGCGAGGGGGTTTCGAACCGGGCGGTCAGCGACCTGCCTTCCCTGCTCCAGGCCGGCGACGTGCTGGTCTTCAACGACACCAAGGTTATCCCGGCGCAACTCAAAGGTATCAGGCGGCGCGGCGAGGCGGCGGCGCAGGTCGAAGCCACATTGCACATGCGGATGGCGCCGGACCGTTGGCTGGCCTTCATGCGGCCGGGCAAGCGCGTTGCCGTCGGCGACCGCATCCATTTCGGCCATGACGGCAATTCCTGCTTCCTCGGCCAGCTTGACGCCACGGTGATCGAAAAGGGCGAGGCGGGCGAGGCGCTGCTCGGCTTCGACCTGTCGGGCCCTTTCCTCGATGAGGCGCTGCATGCGGTCGGCCACATCCCACTGCCGCCCTACATCGCCTCGAAGCGGGATGACGACGAGCGCGATCGGGCCGATTATCAGACCATCTATGCCCGGGAGGAAGGTGCCGTAGCGGCGCCGACGGCCGGTCTGCATTTCACGCCGGAGCTGTTTGCCGCACTCGACGCAAAGGGGATCGAACGCCGCTTCGTCACGCTCCACGTCGGCGCCGGCACGTTCCTGCCAGTGAAGGTGGACGACACCGCCGACCACAAGATGCATGCGGAGATCGGCTCAGTCAGCGAGGCAACAGCCGACGCGTTGAATGCGGCAAAGGCGAGGGGCGGGCGCGTCATTGCCGTCGGTACGACCTCGCTGCGCCTGCTGGAAAGCGCCGCGCGAGAGGATGGCGTGCTGGCTGCATGGTCCGGCCCGACCGACATCTTTATCACGCCCGGCTACCGTTTTCGCACCGCCGACATGCTGATGACCAATTTCCATCTGCCGCGTTCGACGCTGTTCATGCTGGTTTCGGCCTTCAGCGGCCTCGATACGATGCGCGCCGCCTATGCACACGCCATTGAGCACGATTACAGATTTTACTCCTACGGAGATGCAAGCCTGCTGTATCGAGCGGAGATGAGCGATGGACGATGACCTCGACAGGCTGGACCGGAGCAGTTTGATCGCCGAAGTCAAAAAATTGCGCGCCGGCATTCGCCAGCATCGCGATGCATCGGGGCACGATCTTTGCTGGCATCATCCCGATTTGTGGGACCTGCTGCCCGAGAAGATCGATCCGGCAATCGCCGTGCCGCCCTGGCCAAAATTCATGCGCGGCTGCATCCATTATCGCCAGTCGCTGGACGAACAGGCTCCGGGCGCACCGGCACACGACAAGGAATTCAATGGCTGAGACGTTCACCTTCAAGGTGCTGGCGACCGAAGGTAAGGCGCGGCGCGGTTTGATCAGCATGCCGCGCGGCGAAATCCGCACGCCGGCCTTCATGCCGGTCGGCACCGGCGGCACGGTCAAGACGATGTACATGGATCAGGTGCGCGGCGTCGGCGCCGATATCATCCTGGGCAATACCTACCATTTGATGCTGCGGCCCGGCGCCGAACGCGTGGCGAAGCTTGGCGGCCTGCACGAATTCGCCCGCTGGCCGCATCCGATCCTGACCGACAGCGGTGGCTTCCAGGTGATGTCGCTGTCAAAGCTTCGGAAATTGACCGAGAAGGGCGTCACATTTCGCTCCCATATCGATGGCGCTGCATACGAAATGTCGCCGGAACGTTCGATCGAGATCCAGGGCCTGCTCGATTCAGACATCCAGATGCAACTCGACGAATGCACGGCGCTACCGGCCGCGCTCAAGGAGATCGAGCGCGCCATGGAATTGTCGCTGCGCTGGGCTGAGCGCTGCAAGACGGCGTTCGGCGACCAGCCCGGCAAGGCGATGTTCGGCATCGTGCAAGGCGGCGACAATGCGGATTTGCGCGTGCGTTCGGCGCAGGCGCTGAGCGCGATGGATCTGAAAGGCTATGCGGTTGGCGGTCTTGCCGTCGGTGAACCGCAGGCGGTCATGCTCGACATGCTCGACATCACCTGCCCGGAACTGCCCGATGACAAACCCCGCTATCTCATGGGGGTCGGCACGCCGGACGACATCTTGAAATCGGTGGCGCGCGGCATCGACATGTTCGACTGCGTGATGCCGACGCGGGCCGGCCGGCATGGGCTTGCCTATACAAGGCGCGGCAAGGTCAATCTGCGCAACGCCCGCCATGCCGACGATCCGCGCCCCCTCGACGAGGAAAGCGACTGCCCGGCGGCACGCGATTATTCCCGCGCCTATCTGCACCATCTCGTGCGCTCGCAAGAGGCGCTCGGTGCGATGCTTCTGACCTGGAACAATCTGTCCTATTATCAGAAGCTGATGCAGGACATACGCGCCGCGATAGAGACCGGCACTTTCGAGGCACGCGCTGCCGAAATTACCGAGGGCTGGGCGAGGGGCGATATCCCAGCGCTGTAACGGTTCAGGTGCTCAGCGAATTCGACGCGCGCAGGCTGCAGCCGGTGATTTGGAACTTGCCGTCGGGCTGTCGCTCCAACGTGTAGACAGCTTCGTAGTCCTTGCCGTCAGGGCCGACGATCAGCACCTGCTGGATGATCGAGGTCGGACCCGTCTCCTCGACCTTGCCGAACGAGTAGCTCCGTGGGTTGCGCACCGGCGCGTAGCCGTTGGTCACCATGTTCATGAAGGTGTCGACGGTCGGGAAGATCCGCTTCACGTTCGGTGCGGCGAAGCTGTAGGCCGTGACGCCGTCATCGGCCAGGAACGCTCTCAGCTGGCCGTCAATGGCCGCTTGCGCCGCCTTGATCTCGGCCTCGCCGGCAAACGCCGACAAGGGCAGGAGGAGAGGAAGGAATGCGAATGCGAAAAGCGTGCGGCGCATAGCCTGTTTCCCTTGTCTTTCGAGAACTTGCCTTTCGAAAAATCCTGCCCGTGCAGGCATCCTAACATACGTTTGGTGGCGCTTCAGGGTTTCACCGGCGGCGAATATTCAGTGTTGTCGCGCGACGAAGTCCAGGCAGCCTTGGCGGAATTGCGGGAGGCGTGGCCAACGCTCGAACCGGCTAAGTACCGTTCCAGCGCTTGAAAGCCCGCCTCCAGTCTGCCAGAAGGGCCGCTTGGATTGGACGTTTAGCAGGGCGGAGCCATGAAGGCGTTTTTCGTGCAGATCAAATGCGAACTGGGCAAGTCGTATGAGGTTGCCAGCGCGCTCGCCGACGCCGAGATCGCCTCGGAAATCTACTCCACTGCCGGCAATTACGATCTGCTCGCCAAGTTCTATGTCGACGACGAGGAGGATGTCGGCCACTTCGTCAACGAGAAGGTGCAGATTCTCCCCGGCATCAAGGACACGTTCACCGTCGTCACCTTTCGCGCCTTCTAGCGTCGGAGCCCATTGCCCGAGCATGAGGCAAAGCGTGACCAAGCTCATATTTCCGCTGCCTCAATTTTAGGCAGGGGCGACATACTGATCGCCCGCATCCCTCAAATCACCGATTGCGCTTGATTTTCTCCGGCGGCGCCAGTGAAATGGCGTCACAGGGGAGTATGCGATTGGCAGCGTTCGATGAAATGCTTCCGGAGGTCTCCGGACTTAGAAGACCGTATTCGGCTTACGATCGCTGGCTGAAAGAGCAGGACCCGGCCAGGCTTACCGAGAAAATGCAGGATGCCGAACGCGTCTTCCGCAAGACCGGCATCACCTTCGCCGTCTATGGCGAGCAGGAAGCCTCCGAGCGGCTTATCCCCTTCGACATCGTTCCGCGCATCATTTCTGGCAATGAGTGGCGCCGCCTCACGCAAGGCATCGAGCAGCGCGTGCAGGCGCTGAACGCCTTTCTCGACGATATCTATCACCGCCAGGAAATCCTGCGGGCCGGACGCGTTCCCCGTGACCTGATCGCCAGGAACGAAGCCTTCCTGCCCGAGATGATCGGGGTCAGGCCGCCCGCCGGCGTCTACACCCACATCATCGGCGTCGACATCGTGCGCATCAGCGAAAACGAGTTCTACGTGCTGGAGGACAATGCGCGCACCCCATCGGGCGTTTCCTACATGCTGGAAAACCGCGAGACGATGATGCAGCTCTTCCCCGAGTTGTTCCAACAAATCAAGGTGCGGCCGGTGGAGAACTATCCGCAGCTTTTGCGCCAGTCGCTGGCGGCGGTGCGGCCGCAGAACGCCAAGGGCACGCCGACCATCGCCGTGCTGACGCCCGGCAGCTACAACTCCGCCTATTTCGAACATGCCTTCCTGGCCGATCAGATGGGGGTGCAATTGGTCGAGGGGCAGGATTTGCGCGTGGTGGATGGTCATGTCGCGATGCGCACGACCGAAGGCTACAAGCAGATCGACGTGCTCTATCGCCGGGTGGACGATGCCTTCCTCGATCCGCTGACTTTCCGGCCGGACTCCGCGCTCGGCGTGCCTGGCATCATGGATGTCTACCGGGCCGGCAACATTACGATCGCCAATGCGCCGGGAACCGGTATCGCCGACGACAAGGCGATCTATTCCTACATGCCCGAGATCGTCGAATTCTACACCGGCCGCAAGGCGATCCTCGGCAATATTCCGACCTGGCGCTGTTCGGAGCCGGACAGCCTGAAATATGTACTCGAACACATCGATGAGCTGGTGATCAAGGAAGTGCACGGTTCAGGCGGCTATGGCATGCTGGTCGGACCGGCGGCGACCAAGAACGAATGCCAGGATTTCGCCAAGAAGCTGCAGGCCAAGCCGTCCAATTACATCGCCCAGCCGACGTTGGCGCTCTCGACCTGTCCGATCCTGACCGAAAAGGGCCTGTCGCCGCGCCATGTCGATCTGAGACCCTATGTGCTGGTCTCCGACCGCATCCAGATCGTGCCGGGCGGGCTCACGCGTGTCGCGCTTAAGGAGGGCTCTCTGGTGGTCAATTCCTCGCAAGGCGGCGGCACGAAGGATACCTGGGTGCTGGATGATTGAGATGAGTAGTCAGTAGGCAGTAGGCAGTAGTTGGTATCAGAGGGGACAGAACGATGCCGTATCCAATCGAAATTCGAACATTCCCTACTCGCTACTCACTATTCCCTGCTCACTAGCCCGAAGGGCCACTCCATGCTTCTCGGCCGCACCGCCAACGGGCTCTACTGGATGAACCGCTATATCGAGCGGGCGGAAAACATGGCGCGTCTGGTCGATGCGGGCCTGCGCATGGCGCTGACGCGCACGCAGAGCGCGTCGGAAGAGTGGAATTCGGTGCTGCTCAGCGCCGGCTCCGACGTCGCCTACACGCAGAAGTATCAGGACTATACGGCGGCCGATGTAGCCGACTTCTTGTTGCGCGACACGTCGAACCCGTCGAGCACGATGTCGTCGATCGAGACGGCACGCAACAATGCCCGCATGGTGCGTACCGCGCTGACGCGGGAGACCTGGGAAAGCATCAACGAGGCCTGGATGGCGCTGAAGCGCATGCTGGCAAGGCCGATCGACGAGCGTGACCTGCCAAACGTGCTCGATGCGATCAAGCGCGAAACGGCGCTGATCCGCGGCTCGTTCTACGGCACCATGCTGCGCAACGAGATCTTCGATTTTTCGCAGCTCGGCACCTATGTCGAGCGCGCCGACAATACGGCGCGCATTCTCGACGTGAAGTACTACGTGCTCTTGCCGTCGATCTCCTGGGTCGGCTCGACGCTCGACAATTACCAGTGGGAATCGATCCTGCGCTCGGTATCGGCGCACCGCTCCTACCGCTGGGTCTACGACGCCGACTACAAGCCGACCAACATCGCCGACTATCTGATCCTCAATGTGCGCATGCCGCGATCGCTGACCTTCTGCTATCGCTTCCTGGCCGAGCACCTGAAGTTCCTCGGCGACGACTATGGCGGGCGCCATCCCTGCCATGCGACGGCGGAAAAGACCCAGGCCATGCTGCAGGCAGGCTCGATCAAGGATATTTTCGACGCCGGCCTGCATGAATTCCTTGCCGGCTTCATTCGCGACAACACCAGGCTCGGCGACGAGATCGCGCAGGATTACAGGTTCTATTGAGGAGGCCATGCGGCTCAAGATCACCCATCGGACCGAATACCGTTACGACGCACCGGTGCAGTACCTGCTGCAGCGGCTGCGGCTGCTTCCGGTGAGCGGGCGCACGCAGACCGTGCTGTCCTGGGCCCTGAAGGTAGAAGGCGCGCGCGAGGAAGTGCGATTTGCCGACCACTACGGCAATGACACCCGATTGTTGAGCGTCGAGGGTGACCATGATTTCATTACGGTCGAGGCGTCAGGCGAGGTGGTGACGCGCGATACATCGGGGGTTTGTGGGCCGCATCAGGGATTCGCGCCGCTCTGGCTGTTCGCACAGGAGACGCCTTTGACCATGATCGGCGATGGCATTCGCGCACTCGCCGAGGCAGCCGGCAAGGGCACCGATATCGAAAGACTGCACCGTCTGATGGCTATCATCTCCGAGCGGGTCGCCTATGCGCCGGGCACCACCAATGCGACGACCCCGGCTGAAGAGGCTCTCGCGCTGAAAACCGGGGTCTGCCAGGATCATAGCCATATCTTTGCCGCCACCGCCCGCGCCATGGGTTTCCCGGCACGCTATGTCAGCGGCTATCTGATGATGGACGCGGCCATCGAGCAGGCGGCAAGCCATGCCTGGGCCGAAGCGCATGTTCAGGGCCTCGGCTGGGTTGCCTTCGACCCCTCCAACGGTATCTCTCCTGATGAGCGCTATGTGAGAGTGGCGACGGGGCGCGACTATCGCGATGCGTCGCCGGTTTCGGGGATTCTGCTGGGAGAGGCGCAAGAGCGGCTTGCCGTCACCGTCACGGTGGAGCAGTAGTCACCCGATGCAGGTCGTCCAACGCCACCTTGGTTTGGGTGACGACATGCATGAAAACAAGGACCTGAGCGCGCCGCATGGATCCGTTCCGACGCGACGCGGTTTTTACGGTTCGCTGCCGGAAGAGTAAACCATGACCTATTGCGTCGGCCTCAAGATCGATCGCGGGCTCGTGTTCATGTCGGACACGCGCACCAATGCCGGCATGGACTCGATCTCCACCTTCAAGAAGATGCATGTCTGGGAAGATCCCGGTGAGCGCGTCATCGTGCTGATGTCGGCCGGCAATCTGGCGACGACGCAAGCCGTGATCAGCGTGCTCGACGAGCGCACCAAGGCGGTTGGCGACCGGCACGCGGCAGTGCTCGAAACGCCGTCCATGTACCAGACGGTGCGGCTGGTCGGCGAAACCGTCAAGGACGTCATCGCCCATTCCTCGCCCGCCGGCGACAAGGCCGATTCCTACTTCAACGCCTCCTTCATCCTGGGCGGCCAGATAAAGGGCAGCGCACCGCGCCTGTTCATGATCTATCCCGAGGGCAATTTCATCGAATCGACCGATGACACGCCCTTTTTCCAGATCGGCGAGACCAAATACGGCAAGCCGATCATCATTCGCGCTTATGACCGGTCGATGAGTCTCGCGGAGACCGTGAAGCTGCTTCTGGTATCGTTCGATTCCACGCTGAAGTCGAACCTGTCGGTCGGGCTGCCGCTGGATCTGCTTTTCCTGGAAAAGGATGCCTTCCAGGTCGGGTTGAAGAAACGGATCGGTCATGACGACCCGTACTACCGCACGATCTCCGAGGGATGGTCGAGCGCCTTGAAGACGGCGTTTGCCAGTCTGCCGGATTTTCCGGGATAAGGACGCGCCGGATTTCTCCGGTGGTTGCAAATGTTTAACAGTGGTTTTTGACAACCGGGGCGAAGGGCGCCGGTGAAGCGATCATGTCGGGAGGACAGGATGAACAGTGACGATTTCCGGCAATGGTCGCGGCGGGTCGCCGACTGGGGCGCCGACTACCGTGAAACGCTGCGCCAGCGCCCGGTGCGGCCGCGGATCGAGTCCGGCGACATATTCAGGAGCATAGAAGCGTCGCCGCCCGAAGACGCGGAGCCGATGGACAGGATCTTCGCCGACTTCGAGGAGAAGATCGTGCCGGGCATGACGCATTGGCAGCATCCTCGCTTCTTCGCCTATTTTCCGGCCAACGCGGCACCAGTTTCTGTGGTGGCTGAGTATCTGGTCTCGGCAATGGCCGCGCAGTGCATGCTGTGGCAGACCTCGCCGGCGGCGACAGAACTCGAAACTCGGACTGTCGATTGGATGCGCCAGGCGCTCGGCCTGCCGGAAGGTTTTTCCGGCGTCATCCAGGATTCTGCCTCCTCGGCGACGCTGGCGGCGGTGCTGACGATGCGCGAACGCGCGCTCGACTGGCAAGGCAACAAAAAGGGCCTGGCGGGGCAGGCGCGGTTGCGCATCTATTCGTCGGATCAGGTGCATACCTCGATCGACCGGGCGATCTGGGTGGCCGGCATCGGCGAGGACAATCTCGTGCGCATTCCAGTCGCCGGTCGCTTTCGCGCCATGGACATAGCGGCCCTCGAGGCGGCGATCGTCGCCGACAAGAAGGCAGGCCTGCTGCCCGCGGGTATCATCGCCTGCGTCGGCGGCACCAGCACCGGTGGCACTGACGATATCGCCAGCGTCGCCGCGATCGCCAAACGCCACGGGGTCTATCTTCACGTGGATGCCGCCTGGGCGGGATCGGCGATGATCTGCCCGGAATACCGGCATTTCTGGGCCGGTGTGGAGCAGGCGGATTCTATCGTCTTCAACCCGCACAAATGGCTGGGCGCGCAGTTCGACTGCTCGATCCAGTTCCTGCGCGACCCCGAAAGCCATGTCAGAACGCTCGCCATCAAGCCGGATTATCTGAAGACGCACGGTCATGACGGCATCGTCAACTATTCCGAATGGTCGGTGCCGCTCGGCCGCCGCTTCCGCGCGCTGAAACTGTGGTTCCTGCTGCGTGCCTATGGACTGGAAGGCCTGCGCACGATGATCCGCAACCACGTCGCCTGGAGCGAAGGCCTGGCAGCGCGCCTGGCCGACGAGCCGGACTTCGAGATCGTCACCGAGCCGATGCTGTCGCTGTTTTCGTTCCGGCACAAGGCGGAGGGAGCCGATGCCGACGAGCACAATCTCCGGCTGGTCAATGCGATCAATGATGACGGACGCATCTACCTGACACAGACCAGGGTGAACGGGCGCGTCGCCATCCGCTTCCAGGTCGGCCAGTTCGAGGCGACCGCGGCGGATGTCGATTCGGCTTTTGCCGCCATCACCGAAATCGCGCGCGGATTAACCTGAGGCTGCTGAGTCGGAACTGCGTCCAAGTTTGCCTTTGCTATCATGCGGTTTCCATTAGCCGGCTTACGCCTTTTCATTGCTTTCGTTTTCGTCTATGATCAAGAAAAACGAAAGCAAAAGGTCTTCAGATGTATCTGTCGCCGCGCCATGCCGAAATCGTCCAAATGGCCAAGGATCACGGCCGCGTTCTGGTCGACGATCTGGCCACCCACTTCAACGTCACGCCGCAGACCATCCGCAAGGACCTCAACGATCTTTGCGACCAGCGGTTGCTGTCGCGCATCCATGGCGGCGCCTTGTTTCCTTCCGGCATCGAGAACATGGAATACGAAGCCAGGCGCAAGATCGCCGCCGAGGAGAAGGAGGCGATCGGCAGCGCGGCCGCCAGGCTGATTCCGGACAACGCCTCGTTGTTCATCAATATCGGCACCACGACGGAGTCGGTCAGCAAGGCGCTGCTGGATCACAGCGGCCTCATGGTCATCACCAATAACATCAATGTTGCCAACAGGATGCGCATCTATCCTTCGATCGAGGTGGTGATCGCGGGCGGGGTGGTTCGCGGCTCGGATGGCGGCGTCGTCGGCGAGGCGGCGGTGGATTTCATCAGGCAGTTCAAAGTCGACTACGCCGTCATCGGCGCCTCGGCGATCGACCATGACGGCGCCTTGCTCGATTTCGATTTCCGCGAGGTCAAGGTCGCGCAAGCCATTATCGCCAATGCCAGGCACGTCATCCTAGTGTCCGACCGGACCAAATTCGAGCGCACGGCGCCGGTTCGCATCGGCCATCTGTCGCAGGTCAACACCTTCATCACCGACCGCTGCGATATCCCCTCGGTGCGCAAGATCTGCCAGGAGGCCGAGGTTCAACTGATCGAAACCTCGCTCGATTGAGGACGTTGCAGCGCTTTCACGAGCTTGTGATATTTCGTTTGACATTCGTTATGAGTTCGAAATAATTCCGCCACGGTTTCGCAAAAGAGCCAAATGGTGCAATGCGAAATCGCTGGAGGAATTGGTGGACGCATCTTCGATCCGTGACATTTTCGTCATAGGCGGTGGCATCAATGGCTGCGGCATTGCCCGTGACGCCGCCGGCCGCGGGTTTTCGGTATTTCTGGCCGAGATGGACGATCTCGCCAGCGGAACCTCCTCAGGCTCGACCAAGCTGATCCATGGTGGCCTGCGTTATCTCGAATTCTACGAATTCCGCCTGGTGCGCGAAGCGCTGATGGAACGGGAGGTACTGTGGAAGAACGCGCCGCACATCATCTGGCCGATGCGCTTCGTGCTGCCCTATGCCAAGGGCCTGCGTCCGGCCTGGCTGATCAGGCTCGGCCTTTTCCTTTACGATCATATTGGCGGGCGCAAATTGCTGCCGGCGACCAGGACCCTGGACATGGCCACCGACCCTGCCGGCAAGCCATTGAAACCATTGTTCAAGAAGGCCTTCGAATATTCCGACGGCTGGGTCAACGATGCGCGGCTGGTGACGCTGAACGCGCGTGACGCCGCCGACCGGGGCGCGACCATCCGCACCCGCACCAAGGTGGTCGGGGCGCGCCGCGAAGGCGGGCTGTGGACGATCAGGATCGAAAATCTGCGGACCGGCGAGACCGAAGAGGTCAAGGCGCGGCTGCTGGTCAATGCCGCCGGCCCCTGGGTCGATCATGTGCTTTCCGGCGTCGTCGGCCTCAACGATGTGCACAATGTCCGTCTCGTGCAGGGCAGTCACATCGTCATCGCGAAGAAATTCGACGATCCACGCGCCTATTTCTTCCAGAACAAGGATGGCCGCATCATCTTCGCCATTCCTTACGAGGACGAGTTCACGCTGATCGGCACCACCGACCAGGACTACCCCGGCGATCCGCACGACGTGAAGATCAGCGACACCGAGATCGACTATCTCTGCGCGGCGGCAAGCGAGTATTTCGCCCAACCCGTCAAGCGCTCGGATATCGTCTGGACCTATTCGGCCGTGCGTCCGCTCTATGACGATGGCGCTTCCAAGGCGCAGGAGGCGACACGCGACTATGTGCTGAAGGCCGATGGCGGCGAGGGCACAGCCCCGATCGTCAACACGTTCGGCGGCAAGATCACCACTTATCGCCGGCTGTCGGAATCTATGCTGGAGAAGATCGAAGGCTTTCTCGGCAGGCGCGGCAAGCCGTGGACGGCAAATGCGCCGCTGCCGGGCGGCGATTTCGCGGCGACCGGTTTTGATGCGCAAGTGGCGAGGCTGAAGAGCGCCTATCCCTTTCTCGACCAGCGTTTGGCACGTCGGCTCACGCGGCTCTACGGCACGCGCGCGCAGATGTTGCTTGGCCTTGCCAAATCGAATGCCGATCTCGGCCGCAATTTCGGCGCCGACCTTTACGAGGCCGAGGTGCGCTACCTCGTCGAGAACGAATGGGCCGTCACATCGCAAGATGTGCTGTGGCGCCGGACCAAGCGCGGCCTGCATTTCAGCCGCGAGCAGACGGCGGCGTTGGATGAATTCATGCGCGGCATAAGCCGCCGCCACGTCGCGGCCGCGGAATGAAGGGCTGCTGATGCACACGGCCTGGGAGGAGGCATCATGCTGGAACTGAGGAACGTCACCAAGACGATCGGCGCGGTGGAGCATGTCCGCGACGTGTCGCTGACGCTCCAGCATGGCTCGCTGAACGTGCTGCTCGGGCCGACGCTGTCCGGCAAGACCAGCCTGATGCGGCTGATGGCCGGCCTCGACGCGCCGACTTCCGGCTCGGTCTGGTTCGACGGCAAGGACGTCACCGGACAGCCTGTTCAAAAGCGCAAGATCGCCATGGTCTACCAGCAGTTCATCAACTACCCTGCGATGAGCGTCTACGAAAACATCGCTTCGCCACTGCGGGTGGCGGGAGTCGAGAAGGCCAATATCGACAGCCAGGTACGTGAAGCCGCTGCCCTGCTCAAGCTGACGCCCTATCTCGACCGCACGCCGCTCAGCCTGTCCGGTGGCCAGCAGCAGCGCACCGCGCTGGCGCGCGCCATCGTGAAGAACGCGAGCCTGGTGCTGCTCGACGAGCCGCTCGCCAATCTCGACTACAAGCTGCGCGAGGAACTGCGCGCCGAACTGCCGAGGATTTTCGCCGCCGCCGGCACCATCTTCGTCTATGCCACGACCGAACCACACGAGGCGCTGCTGCTCGGTGGCAATACGGCGACGCTGTCGCAAGGCCGCATCACCCAGTTCGGCCCGACCATCGAGGTGTTCCGCAAACCGGTCGACCTGGTGACGGCCAGGACCTTCGCCGATCCGCCGCTCAACACGATCGTGCTGGCCAAGAACGGGCCCGATTTCCTGCTGGAGGGCGGCGTCAAGCTGCCGGTGCCGCCGGAACTTGTCGGCATTGCCGACGGCAATTACACGATCGGCTTCCAGCCGCACCATCTGTCGCTCGAGCGACCGAATGCGAGTGCCGTGCCAGTGCGGGCAAAGGTCACCATCACCGAGATCACCGGCTCGGAAAGCTTCATCCATCTTGATTTCGCCGACGCGCGCTGGGTGATGCTGACCCATGGCATCCGCGATTTCGAGACCGACGAAGTGGTCGAAGTGTTCATCGACCCGCGTCACATCATGGTTTTCGACCAACACGGCGTCGCCGTGGCCGCGGCAAAGCTGGCGGCCTGAGGAGAAAACGATGGCGCGCATCGACGTCAACCATGTCAGGCACTCATATCTGCCGAACCCGCGCACCGATGCGGATTTCGCGCTGCGGGAGGTGCACCACACTTTCGAGGACGGTGGCGCCTATGCGCTGCTAGGCCCATCCGGCTGCGGCAAGACCACGCTGCTCAACATCATTTCCGGCCTGCTCCACCCCTCGCACGGCCAATTGCTGTTCAACGGCAGGGATGTCACGAGACTGTCGACGCAGGAGCGCAACATCGCGCAGGTGTTCCAGTTCCCGGTCATCTACGACACGATGACCGTCTACGACAACCTGGCTTTCCCGCTGCGCAACCGCGGCGTTCCGGAGGCCGACGTCGACCGCAAGGTGCGCGAGACGCTCGACATGATCGACCTGGCGGACTGGGCCAGGAAGAAGGCGAGGGGCCTGACCGCCGACCAGAAGCAGAAGATCTCGCTCGGCCGCGGACTGGTGCGCTCGGATGTCAATGCGATCCTGTTCGACGAGCCGCTGACCGTCATCGACCCGCACATGAAGTGGGTGCTGCGCTCGCAATTGAAGCAGCTTCACCGCCGCTTCGGCTACACCATGGTCTATGTCACGCATGACCAGACAGAGGCGCTGACCTTCGCCGACCAGGTGGTCGTCATGTATGATGGCGGCATCGTGCAGATCGGCACGCCGGCCGAGCTGTTCGAGCGGCCGCGCCACACCTTCGTCGGCTACTTCATCGGCTCGCCCGGCATGAACGTCATGCCGGTAGCGATCGATGGCAAGACAGCGACGCTTGGTTCCCAGCGCATCCAATTGCCAGGCGCGCCGAAGGCCGGAAGCGGCGTCGTCGAACTCGGCATCCGTCCTGAATATGTCAGGCTCGGCCGCGATGGCATGGCCGTCCACATCAGCAAGGTCGAGGATGTGGGCCGCCACAAGGTCGTGCGCGCCAGTCTGGAAGGCCGCGAGATCGCCGCCGTCATCGGCGAGGACGAAACCGTTCCCGCCGATCCAAAAGTGCGGTTCGACCCAGCCGGCATCAACATCTATGCCGATTCCTGGCGTGTCGAGATGGGGGCGTAAATGGAAAAGCCCTGGAACAACAAGGCCTGGTTCCTCGTGCTGCCGATGCTCGTGCTGGTGGCGTTCTCGGCCGTTATCCCGCTGATGACCGTCGTCAACTACTCGGTACAGGACACGTTCGGCAATAACGTCTTCTTCTGGGCGGGGACCGAATGGTTCGAGGAGTTGCTGCATTCCGATCGCTTCTGGGAAGCCATGGTGCGCAACCTGATCTTCTCCTTCATCATCCTGGCGATCGAAGTGCCGCTCGGCATCTTCATTGCCCTCAACATGCCCAAAAAGGGCTGGGGCGTGCCGGTCTGCCTGGTGCTGATGGCGCTGCCGCTCTTGATCCCGTGGAATGTCGTCGGCACGATCTGGCAGGTGTTCGGCCGCAACGATATCGGCCTGCTCGGCTATTACGTCAACGCGCTCGGCATCGACTACAATTACGTGCAGGATCCGTTCGACGCCTGGGTCACCGTCATCATCATGGACGTCTGGCACTGGACCAGCCTCGTCGTGCTGCTCTGCTATGCCGGCCTGGTCTCGATCCCCGACGCCTTCTACCAGGCGGCCAAGATCGATGGCGCCTCGCGCTGGGCGGTGTTCCGCTACATCCAGTTGCCGAAGATGAAGCGCGTGCTTCTGATCGCGGTGCTGCTGCGTTTCATGGACAGTTTCATGATCTACACCGAGCCCTTCGTCGTCACCGGCGGCGGTCCGGGCAATTCGACGACCTTCCTGTCGATCGACCTCGTCAAGACCGCGCTCGGACAGTTCGACCTCGGTCCGGCGGCGGCGATGTCGCTGGTCTACTTCCTGATCATCCTGTTGTTGTCGTGGGTGTTCTACACCGTGATGACCAACTACGACGCGGAGCGCTGATATGGCTGGCGCCAACGAACGCACCGAGCGCAACCTGGTGAACGGGACCGCCGCCTCGGAAAGACTCGCCAGTTCGCTGTCGCAGAGCGAGCTGGACAGGCGCATGCGCCGCCGTGGCGAGGAATCGCGCTGGTGGTGGATCGTGCCGACGCTCTACATCATCGTCCTGCTGCTGCCGATCTACTGGCTCATCAATATGAGCTTCAAGACCAACGCGGAGATCGTCAATTCGCTGACGCTCTATCCGCATGCGCCGACGCTGCGCAACTACACCATCATCTTCACCGATGCGTCCTGGTATTCGGGCTACATCAATTCGATCACCTATGTGGTGATGAACATGGTAATCTCGGTCGCCGTGGCGCTTCCGGCGGCTTACGCCTTTTCGCGCTACCGGTTCCTCGGCGACAAGCATCTGTTCTTCTGGCTTTTGACCAACCGCATGGCACCGCCGGCGGTGTTCGCGCTGCCGTTCTTCCAGCTTTATTCGGCATTCGGCCTCATCGATACGCATATCGCGGTGGCGCTGGCGCACTGCCTGTTCAACGTGCCGCTGGCGGTGTGGATCCTTGAGGGCTTCATGTCCGGAGTGCCGAAGGAGATCGACGAAACGGCCTACATAGACGGCTATTCGTTTCCGCGTTTCTTCGTGAAGATATTCATGCCGCTGATCGCCAGTGGCATCGGCGTCGCCTGCTTCTTCTGCTTCATGTTCTCATGGGTGGAACTGCTCATCGCCCGCACGCTGACCACCACCGATGCCAAGCCGATCGCCGCTACCATGACCCGCACCGTGTCGGCGTCGGGAATGGACTGGGGGCTGCTGG
Source organism: Mesorhizobium sp. B1-1-6 (assembly GCF_006443035.1). Classification (NCBI taxonomy): domain Bacteria; kingdom Pseudomonadati; phylum Pseudomonadota; class Alphaproteobacteria; order Hyphomicrobiales; family Phyllobacteriaceae; genus Mesorhizobium; species Mesorhizobium sp. B1-1-6. The sequence continues at coordinate 106,078 of NZ_VFWR01000017.1, forward strand.
CAGCCGCCGGGGTGCTGACGCTGATCCCCGGGGCGCTCGTCATCTGGTTCGTTCGCAACTACATCGCCAAGGGCTTCGCCCTGGGGAGGGTGTGACCATGAACCTCGACTTCTCCTGGATGGCGTGGACCTGGCCGACGGCCGCCTTCTTCGCCGTCATAGCGCTGCTGCTGGTCGGCATGGGTGTCTGGGAATATGCCTCGCCCGGCGGCGATCCGCGCATCGGCGTGCTGCGTTTCAAGACGACGCGCGGCGATCGTCTCTTCGTTTCGCTGCTTGGCAGCGCCTTCATCCATCTCGCTTGGCTGGGTCTTGTCGGACCCAGCCTGTGGTGGGCTCTCGCTCTCTCCGTGGTCTACGCCATCGGCGTCTTCCGCTACGTATAGAGGGGGAAACTGTTGGAGCGGCCGCTTGTTGGCGGCCTCTCCAGATCGCACTTGAAGTCTTTTCAAACGTGGAGGAAACACAATGCGACGGCAATTATTGACATCTACGACCGCCCTTGTCCTCTTGCTCGGCGTGGGCAACGCCTATGCCGGCATGGACGAGGCAAAAGCCTTTCTTGACAAGGAGATAGGCGATCTGTCGACGCTTTCGCGCGCCGATCAGGAAAAGGAAATGCAGTGGTTCGTCGACGCCGCCAAGCCGTTCGCCGGCATGGATATCAAGGTCGTGTCGGAAACGCTGACGACGCATCAATACGAGTCGCAGGTTCTGGCTCCGGCCTTCACCGCCATCACCGGCATCAAGGTCACGCACGACGTCATCCAGGAAGGCGACGTCGTTGAAAAGATCCAGACCCAGATGCAGACTGGCCAGAACCTCTATGACGGCTGGGTCAACGATTCCGACCTGATCGGCACCCACTGGCGTTACCAGCAGGTGCGCAACCTGACCGACTGGATGGCGGGCGAAGGCAAGGATGTCACCAATCCGAACCTCGATGTGAAGGATTTCATCGGCACCTCCTTCACCACCGCTCCGGACAAGAAGCTCTATCAGCTTCCCGACCAGCAGTTCGCCAACCTCTACTGGTTCCGCTACGACTGGTTCAACGACGAGAAGAACAAAGCCGACTTCAAGGCCAAGTACGGCTACGATCTCGGCGTTCCCGTCAACTGGTCGGCCTATGAGGACATTGCCGAGTTCTTCACCGGCCGTGACGTCGATGGCAAGAAGGTCTACGGCCATATGGACTATGGCAAGAAGGACCCGTCGCTCGGCTGGCGCTTCACCGATGCCTGGCTGTCGATGGCCGGCAATGGCGACAAGGGTATCCCGAACGGCCTGCCGGTCGACGAATGGGGCATCAAGGTCAACGAGAAATCGCAGCCGGTCGGCTCCTGCACGGCCCGGGGCGGCGACACCAACGGCCCGGCCGCCGTCTACTCGATCCAGAAATATCTCGATTGGCTGAAGGCCTACGCACCGCAGGAAGCGCAGGGCATGACCTTCTCGGAATCCGGTCCGGTTCCCGCGCAGGGCAATGTCGCCCAGCAGATCTTCTGGTACACGGCGTTCACCGCCGACATGGTCAAGCCCGGCCTGCCCGTCATGAACGACGACGGCACGCCGAAATGGCGCATGGCTCCGTCGCCGCACGGTGTCTACTGGAAGGACGGCATGAAGCTCGGCTACCAGGATGTCGGTTCGTGGACGCTGATGAAGTCGACCCCGACCGACCGTGCCAAGGCCGCCTGGCTCTACGCCCAGTTCGTCACCTCGAAGACGGTGGACGTGAAGAAGAGCCATGTCGGCCTCACCTTCATCCGCGACTCCACCATTCACGACAAGAGCTTTACGGAGCGCGCGCCGAAGCTCGGCGGCCTGATCGAGTTCTATCGCTCGCCGGCCCGCGTGCAATGGTCGCCGACCGGCACCAACGTGCCGGACTATCCGAAGCTGGCACAGCTGTGGTGGCAGGCGATCGGCGATGCCTCGTCGGGCGCAAAGAGTGCGCAGGAAGCGATGGATTCGCTTTGCGCCGAGCAGGAGAAGGTCATGGGCCGCATCGAGAGGTCCGGCGTCCAGGGCGATATCGGGCCGAAGCTCGCCGAGGAACATGATCTCGCCTACTGGAATGCCGACGCGGTCAAGGCCGGCAATCTCGCTCCCCAGCTCAAGATCGAGAACGAGAAGGAGAAGCCCCAGACCATCAACTATGACGAGCTGGTCAAGAGCTGGCAGAAGTAGGACTGACCTATGCGGGCGTTCGCGCCCGTGTAAAATTCAGGGAGGCGGCACGTTGCCGTCTCCCTTCTTTGTGTCGTGACGGAGGAAGTGCGAATGAATGGCTTTGTCCTGGCAATCGACCAAGGCACCACGTCGAGCCGGTCGATTCTGTTCGACGGCGACATGAAAGTCGTCGGCAGCAGCCAGCAAGAATTCACCCAGCACTATCCTGCTTCCGGCTGGGTCGAGCATGACCCGGAAGATATCTGGGCCAGCGTCGTGGCGACCGTGAAGGGCGCATTGAAGAATGCCGGGCGGGAGGCATCGGACGTCGCCGCGGTCGGCATCACCAACCAGCGCGAGACCGTCGTCATTTGGGACAGGGCGACCGGCAAGCCGATCCACAACGCCATCGTCTGGCAAGACCGGCGCACCGCGCCGCTATGCCGGAAGCTGAAGAAGCAGGGATTGGAAAAGACCTTCACCAGGAAGACCGGCCTGCTGCTCGATCCGTATTTCTCCGGCACGAAGATAGCCTGGATGCTGGACAAGGTGAAAGGCGCCAGGAGACGCGCCGAGAAAGGCGAATTGCTGGCCGGCACCATCGACAGTTTCCTGATCTGGCGCCTGACCGGCGGCAGGGTGCATGCCACCGACGCCACAAACGCCTCCCGCACGCTAGTCTACAACATCGAGAAGAATGCCTGGGACGACGAGCTGCTGGCCATCCTGAACATTCCGGCAAGGATGCTCCCCGAGGTGAAGGACTGCGCCGATGATTTTGGAATCACGCAGAAAAATCTCTTTGGCGCCGAGATAAGGATCCTCGGCGTTGCCGGCGACCAGCATGCCGCGACTATCGGCCAGGCCTGTTTCGAGCCCGGCATGATGAAATCGACTTACGGCACCGGCTGTTTCGCGCTGCTCAACACCGGCACCGACCTGGTGCGCTCGAAGAACCGGCTGTTGACCACGATTGCCTACCGGCTGAACGGCAAGACCACCTATGCGCTGGAAGGATCGATCTTCATCGCCGGCGCCGCCGTGCAGTGGTTGCGCGACGGCATCAAGGTGATCGGCAAGGCCGAACAGAGCGGCAAGCTGGCGGCCGAGGCCGATCCGACCCAGGACGTGTATCTGGTGCCGGCCTTTGTCGGGCTCGGCGCGCCCCACTGGGATGCCGAGGCGCGGGGCGCGATCTTTGGCCTGACCCGCAATTCGGGGCCGGCGGAGTTTGCCTGCGCCGCGCTCGAATCCGTGGCCTACCAGACCCGCGACCTGCTCGATGCCATGCGCAAGGATTGGAAAGGTACGGCGGCCAAGACGGTGCTTCGGGTCGACGGCGGCATGGTGGCGTCCGACTGGACCATGCAACGGCTGGCCGACATTCTCGACGCCCCGGTCGACCGTCCGACCATTCTTGAGACGACCGCGCTTGGTGCCGCCTGGCTCGCCGGCTCGAAGGCGGGCGTGTGGCCTAAGGCGCGGGAGTTCGCCAAGACATGGGCGCTCGACCGCCGCTTCAGACCAGACATGGAGCCTGCGGCGCGCTCGGCCAAGCTGGCGGGGTGGCGCGATGCTGTTCGCAGGACGCTGAGCGTATCATAATCAACAGTCAGATTGGGCGAGGGGAAATGAAGCCAAACTGGTACTCTGCTTGGCGCGCCGAGGCTATCAAACAACTGAAGGCCAAGAATAAGCGCTTGGAGGAAGAATTCCGCATCGGCCACTGGTCGCGCTATGACTTGAGCAACGGAAAGCTCTTGTTTTCCAAGGACGGGGCGATCGAGGTGATCACCGAAATCCAGATCGCCGGTTCCACGAATGCCAAGGCACAGAACTGGCTCTGGGCGTGGGCAAATTCAAATTTGCCCGATAGTCTTCTCAGAGACGCAAAGCTGGTTCGGTCCTTCGGCGAGAAGAACGGCATTGACGAACTGGCTCAGGCTTACGTGATAGATGGGGATCAGCTGGAAGTGCTGGGTTGGGAATTGGCGGCCGTCACGGTCCGAATTTGCGATGCCGTCGGAGCGTACCGATCACCCCGTGGTGAAGGTGGCGCGCTTTATTATATCTTCAAGACCATTAATTGGGCCAGCTGATCACAGCCTGCCCGGGGACCGTCCTCGCACGACAGAAAGCCCGCGCCATTTCCGGCACGGGCTTTGACTTTCTATCCCTCTGACGAACACTGTCGCCCATCAGTAGGGTGAAATGCACTGCTGGCGCGGGCCGTTATACGGCTGGAACGTGTTGTCGGATGCGCGGTAGGAACGGTAACGGTCATAGCACCACTGCACATGCGAATTGCCTTCATAGACGCGGTTCCGGTTGTTGGCGATCGCGCCGGTTATCAGCGCGCCAGTGGCGAAAGCAGCCAGCGGGAACCAGAAATCGCCGTGACGGCGATAGCCCGGGCGATATTCACGGTAGCCGCGATGGCCGTTCCAGTAGGCTCCGCGGTTGTCGCGGTAGAAGTTGCGGTTGCCGCGAAACTCGCCGCGGAAGTTACGGCGCCGCTCCCAGGGCCTGTACTGCACGGTCTGGACATCGGACGAGACCGATGCAGGCTGCGGTACATAGGCCGGTGCGGCTTCGACCGGCATGGCAGCCGCCACTGCGAAGGAAGCTGACAGTGTGGTCGCCAGCAAACCCGACAGGACTTTGTTCATGATCTTCTCCTTGAGAGGTTGACGTCCCTTGTGGCGGAGGAAACGGGCACGCTCGCGAATTGTTCCTGGAAAAAAAGGCAAGTTGCTGATTTGTAATGTTTCTCCGGTTTGGGATCGACGGAGGCCACAGGGTCTTTCGCCTGCCTGGCAAAGGTTCGGCATGTCCTTGCGGAAACGGCCGGCCGGGAGAGCCGGCACGGCGGGAACGCATGGCTTGGTGGCCCGTTTTTTCCGGTTGACCGGTCGAGGCACTCTCCCTATGTTCCGCGCAATTTCGAGGGCGCCGTTTCCAGCCCACGGGAGCGCGTAGCTCAGCCGGTAGAGCAACTGACTTTTAATCAGTAGGTCATGGGTTCGAATCCCATCGCGCTCACCACTCAGTCCCGTGTACGGCCCGGAGACATAGGTAACAGAATGTACCTAAGACATGGGTGACAACCTCGTGCCGAACGGGTTGTCGATGGTCTGCAAGGTCCTCTGTTCCAAGTCGATATACCCCAGATCATAGTGCATGAAGGAGACGAGCCAAATGCCGTCGTCGACTTCGCTGATTCCGAGCCTCTGGCCGGCGAGCACGGTGGAGATGTTGATTTTCTTCCTGTGCATGCAGATGCGGCCGCAGGCGGTGACGAGGATGTCCTTGTCATGGAAGGGATATTCCAGCCCGGGTAGACCTTGATAGGCTCTTGAAGAAGCTGTGTAGAGCTCGGCTGGCACCTTCATGCCGATGGCCTCGTGGGGCCTCTCGTCATTGAATTCGCTCATGAAAGCATCGAACCTGGCCTGCTGCTGGAGGGTGTTCATGCCCGGCGGCCGGGTCGTTTCGGCCTTGAGCGTGCGGTGCATGCGCTCATGGCGAGCGTTCTCGTGCGGGTTGCCAGGCCGGATGCGCTCGATGGCGATGCCGAGCCTCAGCCAGAAGACCGACAGCCTGGAGAGATTGTAGAGGCCGTTGGGGCTTGCGAAGGGAAGGCCATTGTCGCTTCTAATCGCTTCCGGCAGGCCACGTTCCTTGAAGAGCCGGACGAAAGCCTCGATGACTGGAACCTCCTTTGTCGCTTCAAGGGCTTCGCAGGCCAGCAGATAGCGTGAAGCCTGGTCGGTGACGGTCAGGGGGTAACAGT
>NZ_VFWR01000018.1:0-110677 GCF_006443035.1 Mesorhizobium sp. B1-1-6
TTTGCCGGATTCTTGCTGGCCTGATCCCAGACATAAGCGCCCGAGGCTGCGATCACGAAAAGTGACAAGGCGATCTGTTTCATCGAAATTGTGTTTCCACGTTGATTTCTCGCAGGCGGTCCATCCGCTTCGAAGGCAATATCCCACGACCAAGCTGACAACTGGCTGTCAGCCTAGGTCGAGCTGCGAGGTGGCGTGAAAGCTTAGGGAGACGGGAATTCATTTGTCCCAGATCAAGATTGTCGCATAAACAGCGAGGTAGGAAGGTTCCATCAAACGAGGTAACTGCCTATGACTGTGGCCAACAAGCCAGCCGGATACACCGCAACCCAGATATTGCTGCACTGGACTATCGCGATGCTGATCGTCCTTCAGCTTGTAATCGGTGAGGACATCAAGCCGGCTTACCGGGCGTTCTCACGCGGTACCGCACCGGCAGCGGACGACATCTTCAACGCGAACGTTCATGTCTATGTCGGTTTGGCCGTTCTGATGCTGGCGATCTGGCGGCTTGCGGTGCGTCTGCGGCATGGCGTGCCGGCGGCGCCGCCCGAAGAAAGCGTCCTGCTGAAACGGATTGCCGCGGCCGCCCATTTCCTGCTGTATCTTTTCATTTTCGGGATGCCGATCACTGGGGCGCTGGCCTGGTTCTTCAGCTTTCGAGCGATGGGTGAGATACACGAACTCGCCAAGCCGGTGATCATCATTGTCGTCGGCCTCCATGCCGCAGCGGCGCTATGGCAGCATTTCTATGTGAAATCGGATGTGCTGGTCAGGATGCTGGGACCTGCCGGACGGCGCGCGCGGTGATGACATGAGCCGCCTGCACAGTGAAAACCATCTTGTATCCCGCGTCGGCTGGCTGCGCGCTGCCGTGCTCGGCGCCAATGACGGCATCGTGTCGACGGCCAGCCTGATCGTTGGCGTGGCAGCAGCCAATGCGGCGGCCTCCAATGTGCTGGTGGCTGGCGTTGCCGGACTGGTCGCCGGTGCGATGTCGATGGCGGCGGGCGAATATGTATCGGTCAGTTCGCAGTCCGATACCGAACAAGCCGACCTTGCCCGCGAGAAAGGGGAACTGGCGACGCAGCCAGATTTCGAGCGACAGGAACTTGCGGAGATCTATGTCAAACGTGGCCTGGAGCCAACGCTGGCCTTGCAGGTCGCCGACCAATTGATGGCCAAGGACGCGCTCGGCGCCCACGCTCGTGACGAACTCGGCATTTCGGAGGTGACGACGGCCAGGCCGATCCAGGCCGCGCTGACCTCTGCAGCAGCATTTTCGGTTGGCGCTGCCATGCCATTGGCGATGGTGCTTGTTTCGCCGGCCGCCTGGCTTGCCGCAACGGTGTCTGTTGCCTCACTGCTGTTCCTGGCGGTTCTGGGCGCCATTGGCGCCAAAGCCGGCGGTGCCAATGTGTTAAGGGCAACTGTTCGCGTCACCTTTTGGGGGGCGCTGGCAATGGCGCTGACCGCCGGTATTGGAGCCGTCGTTGGGACTGCCATCTGACGGTCCTGCGACCTTGATCCCAGCGTATGCCGGAGGCGCCCGTTCTCTCGCAAAATAGCCCCGAGAGGGTTCGGCGCCGGTTCTGTGAAGTTGCGAAAGCGCAACGAAGGCGGCGCGGCGGGGATATATCACGAGGCTTCGCAAATCGCGGAGACCCCATCATGAAGGAACTCAGTTCGATCGGGAGGGACATGGTCGTTGACGAAATCATGAGGAAATGGCCGGCAACGGTGGCCGTGGTGCTGAGATACAAGATGCTGTGCGTCGGCTGCCCGATAGGCGCTTTCCATACGGTGACTGAGGCATGCCGGGAACATCAAGTCGATGAGGGCGACTTTCTGGTCGAACTCGAATTTGCCATTCGAGGAGAACGATGACTGTCAGTCCTTTTCCCGATTCTCCGCGAGAACGACAAGGCGATGCGCATCTTTGACCGTGACCCTCTGGCGCCCGCTGACAATTATTCCGTTCTCTTCCCATTTGCTGAGCAGCCGGCTGACGGTGTGCAGCGTCGTTCCCGTCATCTCAGCAATGTCCTGTCTCGAAATCGGGAAGTCGATTTCAATGCCACTGTCAGTCTTTCGGCCGGTCTGGTTAGCCAGTCGTAGAAGCGCATGCGCAACCCGCTGCTCTACCTGTTCCGTGGACATCTCCACCACCCGCGTCTGCGTCTCCTGCAGCCTGCTTCCAACCGTCCTGTAGGTGGCTGCCCCAAACAGGGGGAAGCGTCTCGACAGATCAGGCCACAGATCGTTTGACCAGGCCAGCACCACGCAGTCCACCGCCGCGACTGCGCTGGCAGGGTAGGTCGTCCGGCCGAGGGCCGCGGCGACGCCAAAGATCTCGCCTTCGCTGATGTATCTGGCGATGACCTGCTGTCCGTCCGGCGTTGTGCGGACCACCCGTATGTGCCCGGCGATCAGCACGAAGAAGGAATGGGCTTCGGCTTCCTGCTCGAAGATCATTGAGTCTTTGGCGTAGCGTGACGATCGGGCACTTCTGAGAATCTCGCTTTGCTCTTCGGGCGCCATCCCCTGGAAGAGGGGCAGCCGCGATATCAGCGATCGGTCCAGCGCAGCCAAGCGGATCCCTCACAGCCCTACGGTTCCGCATCAGTCATGCGGGAGATCTTTCTTACCCCGAGTTTGCGCCAGCGCAAATTGCCCACGGGCCAATCAGGCTAGATGGCATGGAACGGCGCAATGCCGCGAAGACGAAACAAAGGACAAACCGATGAAACTATCCATCCTCGCCGCCGCAATCTCCATCCTCGCGCTCGCCGGCGGTGCAAGCGCGGAAGAGCACGTGGTGCAAATGCTCAATAAGGGCGAAAAAGGCGCCATGGTCTTCCAGCCGGCCTTCGTCAAGGCGGCGCCCGGCGACACCGTGAAGTTCGTGCCGACCGACAAGACCCACGACGCCGAGTCGATCAAGGGCATGCTTCCGGATGGCGCTGAGCCTTTCAAGGGAAAGCCCAGCGAGGAAATCACCGTCACGCTGACAAAGGAGGGTGTCTACGGCGTCAAATGCGCGCCTCACTACGGCATGGGGATGGTCGCGCTGATCGTTGTCGGCAAGCCGGTCAATCTCGATACCGCCAAGGCGGTCAAGCATCCCGGGAAGGCAAAAACGGTGTTCGCCGACCTCTTCACCCAGGTTCCTGCCAACTGACAGCCATCGATACAGGCATGCCTGCCGCATAAAGGGTGGGCACGGGCCGGACGAACCGAGGGCGGCGGTTCATCCGGCCCTGTTCATTTGGAGACACAAATCATGGGAATTCCACGCCTGCGGGCCTATGCCGGGCCTGCACTCCTTTCCTATGGGTTCAGGCCCTTCTTTTTACTCGGGTCGCTGTATGCCGCGCTGTCCGTTCTGCTTTGGCTGCCGATCTATGCCGGCGAACTCGATGCTCATGGTGTTTTTGTTCCCGTCGACTGGCACATCCACGAGATGCTGTTTGGCTATCTGCCGGCGATCGTTACCGGGTTCCTGCTCACCGCCATCCCGAACTGGACCGGCCGGCTGCCGGTGCAAGGCCTGCCGCTGCTGGCGCTAGTTGTCCTGTGGCTCGCCGGTCGTGCCGCTGTCTTCTTCTCGGCCGATATTGGCTGGCAAGCAGCCGCGTTGATCGATGGTTCTTTTCTGCTTGCGGTCAGTGCTGCGGCGGCACGCGAAATCGTCGCCGGACGGAACTGGCGCAATCTCAAGGTGCTGCTGCCGCTTGCCGTGCTGGCCGGCGCCAACGGGGCGTTCCACATCGAGGTCCACCTTCACGGCACATCCGATATCAGCCGCAGGCTCGGCATGGCCGCCGCGATCATGCTCATTTCACTGATCGGGGGGCGTATCATTCCGAGCTTCACCCGCAACTGGCTCGTGCGCGAAAATCCAGGCAGGCTGCCTGCGCCGTTCGACCGCTTTGACATCGTATCGATAGCCATCTCAGCCATCGCGCTGGGGGCCTGGACGTTCGCACCCGTCAATAGCGTCTCGGGAACGCTCATGGCCATCGCGGCAGTCTGCCAGGCGTGGCGCCTGTCGCGCTGGGCTGGCGAGCGCACAGTGCAGGATCCGCTGGTGCTCATCCTCCATCTTGCATATGCCTTCGTGCCCACCGGTCTCGCCCTTGTCTCGGCGTCGATCTTCTTCCCGGATGCCGTTCCGGCCGCTGCAGGACTCCATGCGCTCGGAACTGGTGCGGTCGGCGCGATGACGCTCGCCGTGATGACCCGCGCGACGCTCGGGCATACCGGGCAAGAGCTCAAAGCTGGGAAAGGCGCCTTGTTCATATTCGTGAGCGTCCTCCTCGCAGGATCATTGAGAATCCTGGCCGCCTTCGTCCCCTTTGATGTGGCGATCGACATGGCCGGCACCGCATGGGTGGCGGCATTTGCCGGCTTCAGTCTGATCTATGGAACTGCGTTGATTAGGCCAAAGGCGCGGTGAGGCGGCAGGAGAGCAGGCGACCGTCCAAACGTGAATGGACAAGCCGCTTCTGATTTGTCAGGCAATGCCGAGGTAGCCGAGGAAACGGTTCGCCCACCCCCGGTGGGCCCGGACCAGCCTGAAACCCAGATTGTCGGGAGGCGTGCCAACGGCACAGCCGCCGCTTTTTCCGTCGCCGACGAAGTTGGACATGTAGGCTCTGTGAAGTCCTTCAAGGACGTGGACGCCGCAATTGTCGACCGAACTCGCAATGCCGCTTCCATCCGCAGCCAGCGTGGTGCGGACGTAGCAGGTCGAAGTCCACTCCCAGACGTTGCCGGAAAAGTCGGCGAGCCCGAGGGAATTGAAACCAAACGAGCCACGGCTCCTGGGCAATGGGTCCGGTTTGCGATTGAGGTCCGCCTCGGCCTTGTAGCTGGTGAGCCAACGTCTGGCGGGATTGTTGGCGTCGTTTTCGACACCCTCGAACTCACCCGCGAACCGTTCCGCCGCGGCAAACGCCCATTCCTCGTCGGACGGCAATCGCCAGTCGTCGCCGGTCGCTTGCGAATACCACCTGGCGTAGGCATTCGCATCGAGGTAGCTGACGCCGGTCACGGGAGCATTGCTCGGGATTGCGCGCGTCTCCTGTGCCGGCTGACAGGTTCCGCCCGACACGCAGCCCGCATAGTCGTCAGCGCTGACCTGATAGATCATGATTTCGAGCGGTTTGTTGAGCTGGCGCTTGAGGCGGGGATTGCCTTGCGGGCGGCCGTCCTTCATGAACTCGCCAGGCGTCGGATAGATTATGGAGCCGGATTGCAAGGTCGTCGTGGCAGCTGGGGAGTGAGGCTGCCGGTCCCAACTGGCCGCCTTTATCGACAGACCCACCGGCACAGAAGTGGCCGCCATGGCGACCGCGAGAATCTTCAGGATGTAACGAGACATGGCTGTTGTCCGTGCCCGGACAGCGACGCTGTCCGGGCAATCTGGAGTGCCGTCAGTTGGTGGCGATGGGTTTCGGCGCCTCGACCTGCGTCATCAAATCATCATTCCACTCGCCCTCGACCATGAAGTGAGCGGTCGCCCCGAGTTCCACGGCCTCGATCAGATTGTGATTGACGTAGGCGTAGACGCCGGGCTGCAGGAACGTATAGAGCGCGGATCCGGCAGAGCCGCCACGAATGAACCATGTTTCCAGATCCTTGGCCGGCGGGTTGGCGAATTTGCCCTGTTCCCAGACATAGTCGCCGTGACCACCGATCAGATGCGGCCGCGTATCGCGGTTGGCCTGCGAATGGACGACCAGCACGGTCTCGCCGACCTTCGCCTTCATGGCGTTGTCGCCGGTCAGCGAACCGACCTTGCCGTTGAACACCACATGCGTCGGGATCAGCCCGCGCATGACCTTGACGATATCGTCATACCCATCACCGGCCGATTCGTAACTCTTGAAGTTTCCCTTCTCATCGCGCGGAATATAGAAGTCGCTCTCGCCGATATAGAAGATCTTGTCGTATTTGACCGGCTCGCCCTTGTCGTTCCTGAGCCCGTCGCGCGGCAGCACCATGATGGCGCCGTTCATGCCGGAGACGACATGCCACGGGATCATCGGTCCGCCGGGGGCACAGTGATAGACGAACGTTCCCGTTCGCGTCGCCTTGAAGCGCAGTGTCACCTGTTCGCCGGGATTGACCAAGGTGAGCGCGCCGCCGCCCAGTGCGCCGGTCGCAGCGTGGAAGTCGATGTTGTGGGCAAGCGTGTTGGTATCGGGGTTGATCAGCGTCAGTTCTACATAGTCGTCCTGGTGCACGACCATCAGCGGGCCGGGGATCGAGCCGTCATAGGTCATCGCATTGAGCTTCGTGCCATCGGCATCGATGACAACAAGCTTTTCCTCGATCGTCATGGTGAACTCGAGGATCTTCGGTCCGCTCTTGGCGATCTGATCATGCGGATGCACGAAAGGCGGTGCCACGAGCTGGATCTTTTCGCGGGGAAGCCCGCGTATTTCTGCCTTTGTAACCGTGGCCGACAATGCTGGCAGTGCCGCAACGGCGGCAGCGCCAAGTGTTGCTCCAAAGAGGGCTTCGCGTCGCGTAATCATGTCAATCTCCTGTCTGTCGACCGTTGCGGATGAGCAGAAGCTAGATGACCCGACCCAGCGTTTCTTTGCGCTGGCGCAACTTGGTGGAAATTAATCGGGGAAACAACAGCCCTCGGATTGCCTCAGTCTTGTGAGCCAAGTTTGATATGCAGCAGTTTTGGTGTCGCATCTTTCTGCAAGCCTGCGCACTCACTGGCGGCTCTCTGAAGATCAGCCGCCGCTATTGCCTCACAGATCGATCAGAATTCGCTCGGTGGCCAAGCCCACTAAGAAAGAGGGCAACGGCCATCGCATTTCCCTCAGGACGGGTGCGTGCCGACAGCGTGCTCGCCAAGCATGAAGGGCGCTATACGCCGCAGGAACTCGCGGACGGCCTCACGTCCAAGAGATGTGAGAAGAGTGCAGAACCCAATAGGACTCTGCTTTGCGTCCCCGCTTCTCCGCAGCTACGAAACCATCATCACGGAGAGCGTATCTGTAGCGAGGAAGAGGCTGTCCTTGACTTGCCCGACGCCGGCAACGTTCTCCGCCGCAACGATTGCAGCTTTCCGTTGACGCTCGTCGACAATCGCCCCGGTCAGTTCGACGACGCCGTCGCTGACCCTAACATCAATCAAGTCACCACCGCCCCACGATTGTCCCTGCAGTCCGGCAAGTATCGCCTTGCGGATCAGGTCGTCATCGGGTGGCGTGGTGGCCTCTTTCGGCATGGCGCGGATCAGGACAGGCAGCAAATCAGTTCGCGTGATGATGCCGACGACCCTTTCCCGATCGACAATCGGCACATTGTTGATGCGGTGTTGCATCATCAAATTGACAATATGTGCAATCGAGGCGCCTGGAGCCGCCGAAATGACGGCTGTGGTCATCACCTCATGGATGATCCGTCCGTTCGAGCGCGCATAGTCATCGGCGATTGTGCCCGGGCCAAGATCAAACTCCAGCCAGCGTGGCCGCACACGCTGAGTCCCCAGTTCCTCCCGGCGCAAGAAGTCGCTTTGCTTACAATGCCAACCAAGACACCGTCGCTGTCGATTACCGGGAGGCAGCTGACTTTGTTTGAAAGCATGAGCTCGACCGCTTCGGCGATCGTTGCGTTCGCATCCGTCGTGATGACTGGCTTCGTCATTATGGCTTCGGCTTGCATCCTCACCCTCCTGATTTTCTTCGGAAGACGATGGGACATCCCGACCCGCAGCGCTTTGATCTAAGTCACTTGGAGCGAGGAGCATTCTCCGCGCCGTCGTCGCGTTCGATGAGAATGCGCTCTGCCGCGCCATCGAGATCGTCGTACTGGCCGCTTCTCAACGCCCACAGGAAGCCGGACAGGCCGAGTGCGCCAAGGAATAGCGCTACCGGAATGAGATAGGCGAGCGTCGTCATGACGATTGGGGCAAGGCGCTGGCCCGCGCGGGCCTGTCCTGCCGAGCGATTGCGGGCGACGCACCCGTCGCGAAGCCTTGCAGGCGCATGGCATTTCCGATCACGAGCAATGACGAGGCAGACATCGCTATCGCCCCGATAAGGGGGGTAACGTGGCCCAGAATGGCGATCGGCACCGCGACGGCATTGTAGACGATGGCGATGGCGATATTCTGCCGGATCAGGCTTCCCGCCTTGCGCGAGACGCTCAGGGCAAGGGGCACCGCCAGAAGGCTTTCGCGCAGGAATACGAAATCCGCCGCGTTGCGGCCAATGTCGGCGGCGGTGGCAGGGGCAATCGATACATGTGCCGCGCTCAGCGCAGGCGTATCGTTGAGGCCATCGCCGACCATCAAGACCTTATGTCCATCGCGCCTAAGGGACTCGATGCGTTCAACCTTGCCGGATGGCAGCAGACACGGAACGAAGTCGCCGACACCCAGCATTTTCGCAACATCCTGGCAGGCATGGGCGGTATCGCCTGACAGCATTTCCACCGCTATTCCAGCGTCGTTCAATTGGTGGACGGCAGCCCTGGCGTCGGCACGCAGCGCATCCTCGAAGGAGAAGGTAGCAACAATCAGCCCATTCCTGGTCAAAACCGTTCCGCCATAGCCATGCTTGCCTTCGCCACCGGTCCGGGCTTTCCATCCCGCCCATCCGCGCCGACCCAGTCGCCAGGTGGTCCCGGCGTGGGTGGCTTCGATTCCGAACCCTGCATGCTCGCTGACGGTATCGAATGTGAGTTGCCCGCCAGAAGTGGCAAAACCGGAGATGGCCTTTGAAAACGGATGACGCGAATGTGCGGCCATGCTGGCCGCAATCATCAACATTGCCGGATCGATCGAGGCCGCGTTGACGAGCCTGGGCTGTCCGAGCGTGAGCGTGCCGGTCTTGTCGAACACGGCCGTATCAATCGTTGCCAGACGCTCCATGGCCGACCCATCCTTGACCATGATTCCGTGCTCGAACAGGCGCCGCGCCGCGACCACCTGGACGATCGGCACGGCGAGGCCGAGCGCACATGGGCATGTGATGATCAGAACGGCAATGGCGATGGTTATCGCCCGGTGCCAGTCGCCGGTCGCCGCCATCCAGCCAAGGAATGTCACGAAGGCGGTGAGGTGGACCACAGGAGCGTAGAGAGCTGAAACGCGGTCGGCGATCCGGCGGTAACGTGCGCGACCGCCCTCGGCCGCCTCCATCAGCCGAACCATTTCTGCCAGGAACGAATCCTTCGCGGCGGCTGTGGCCTCTATCGTCAGCGGGCCGGTAAGGTTGAGCACGCCGGCCTGCACGGTATCTTCTGGCGCCACGCTTCTGGGCGTGCTCTCGCCGGAGACTAGGGAGCAGTCGACGTCGGATGTCCCACGCGCAATCCTGCCGTCGACAGGGATTCTCTCGCCGGCTGCAATGAGCAGCTGCATCCCTGGTTCGATCTCGCCAACCGGCAAATAGTCCCGTGCGCCGTCGCCGCGCAGCACCATGGCGCCACGCGCGGCCAACTGTGACAGACCTTTCACCGCGGTCCGTGCGCGCTCCCGCATCACGTGATCGAGCGTGCGACCGATCAGGAGGAAGAACAGCAGCGATACCGAAGCGTCGAAATAGGCGTGGTCGCCATGGGTGATCGTCTCATAGAGGCTCATGGCGTAGGCCAGCGAAACGCCGACGGCGATCGGCACGTCCATGTTCATGCGGCCGTGGCGCAGCGCATTCCACGCCGACTTGAAGAAGATGCCGCCGGCGAAGGCGAGGGCGGGAATGGCGATCAGTGCCGAGACCCAGTGAAACAAATCGCGCGTGGCGCCTTCGGCGCCGGACCAGACCGATACCGAGAGCAGCATGATGTTGCCCGCCGCAAAGCCGGCAACGGCGACGGCGCGTATGAGCTCCGATAGTGTCCTGTCCTTCGCATCGGTGTCGGCTTCGAACAGATGTGCCTGGTAGCCCAGGCGCCCGAGCACAGCGACGAATGGCGGAACCTCGTCGCCGCGCCAGCGGATAGAGACTCGCCTCGTTGACAGGTTGACGCGAGCGGCCTCGACGGGATCGAGTTTTCCCAACGCCGTCTCGATCGTCTGGATGCAGGCGCCGCAGTGAACAGTCGGTACCGACAGGTCGGTCTGATGAAGGTCGTCGCCAAGCGATCGGCTCGCCAGCTTGACTTCCTGGCTGGACGGCAGGACTGAAGTGAAACTGGTCAGATCCAGCGCCATTTGGGCGCCCGGCGCACAGCAGCTCATTTCAGCGCTCCATGGGAAATCATGATCCTGCGCACGTCGCGATAAGGTCTTGCCAGACCTGCATCGGCGTCGATTTCGATAATCCAAACACCATCCTTTGGCACGTGGTGTGCTGCAAACTCCTGGCCCGAGGCGAGGACGAGCGTGACCGACTCATCCTCCTTCTCGTAAGCCGGATGACGAAACAGCACCTTCACGCCATGCAGGGGTATCGGTTTGCCGGCGGTGTCGGTGAGGCCGTAGCGAACGTCACCCCATGCGATGGTCAGTTTGCCGGTCCAGCCGAGGGCTGCCTGCGCACGCCCTTCTTCCGCCTTCTTGTTGAATTGCTGGCTTGCCACATAGGTGTTTTCGACGACAAGGCCG
Organism: Mesorhizobium sp. B1-1-6; assembly: GCF_006443035.1. Lineage (NCBI taxonomy): Bacteria > Pseudomonadati > Pseudomonadota > Alphaproteobacteria > Hyphomicrobiales > Phyllobacteriaceae > Mesorhizobium > Mesorhizobium sp. B1-1-6. Next base: position 10,580 of record NZ_VFWR01000018.1, read on the forward strand.
GTCCAACTCGTATTGGCGAGCGTGGCCATTGTCAGGTTGACCGCGATGACCACCCCGAAAAAGGTGAGAATGATGGCCAGCATGTGCCTGCCGGTGAATTCGCGAGGCTTTTGGGCATTGGCGGTCATTTGGCGGCCTCTGGCGCATTGAATGTTGCGGTGTACTCGTTCGACTCGAAGCTCGCTCTGTCCTCGACACGGAACTTGAAGGTCTGTGCCGGGGCGTGGATCTGGTCCGCCGGCTGGCGAACGAAGACTTTCAGCATTTTCAGGCGGTCTGGTTCGACTGGAATGGAGAAGGAACGGCCTGCCGGGATGTCGTCGCCGACGATAGCCATGTCGGCACCTTCAAGACCCTGGATTGAGACTACTATCGTCCTTGGCTCGGGGATCATGTTGAGCAGCTTGACGGTATAGCCATTGCGGATGGACCCGTCGGACAGCGTGACGAACTGGGGATTGCGATCATGCAGCACGTTCAGTTCGAGCCGATCGCGCGTCAGCAGCGAATAGAGCAGGCCCAGCCCGATCAGCGACCACAGGCCCATGTAGACGTAGGTGCGCGGCCGGAAGATCTTGCGAATGTGAAAATGCGCCACCTGATCGGAGAAGGTGCCGACGGCAGTCCTGACCAGTGACGGATTGACTGAACTGGAGCCGCCCGCGGTCGCCAGCATCATGTTGGCGTTGAAGTCGGAGAGCGTCGCGTAGGAGATCAGCCCGCGCTCCTTGCCGAGCTTGTCCATGACGCCGTCGCAGGCGTCGATACACAGCGCGCAGGTAATGCATTCGAGCTGCTGGCCGTCGCGAATGTCGATCCCCATCGGGCAGACCGCGACACAGGCATTGCAGTCGACGCAGTCGCCGACGGACTGCCCCGATGCTTGCACCTTCTTCGCATGACGCGAGCGCGGTTCGCCGCGCCAGTCATTGTAGGTGACGGTGAGCGAATTCTCGTCGAGCATGGCCGCCTGGATGCGCGGCCATGGGCACATATAGGTGCAGACCTGCTCGCGCATCAGCCCGCCGAACGTGTAGGTGGTCGCCGTCAGGACGGCGATGGTGATGTAGGCGACAGGCGCGGCGGTACCGGTGAAAAGTTCGCCAACCAGCATCGGTGCGTCGGCGAAATAGAAAATCCAGGCGCCGCCGGTCGCCGCGCCGATGACCAGCCAGATCGTGTGCTTCGATACGCGCAGCATCAGCTTGCGGGCGGTCCAGGGACCTACATCGAGCTTCATGCGGGCGTTGCGGTCACCCTCTATCGCGCGTTCGACGACGAGGAACAGATCGACCCACACCGTCTGTGGGCATGTATAGCCGCACCAGGCACGGCCGACAGTCGACGTGATCAGGAAAAGGCCAACGCCGGCCATGACCAGGAGACCGGCCACGTAGAAGAATTCCTGGGGCCATATCTCGATGAAGAAGAAGTAGAAACGCCGATTGGCAACGTCGAGCAGCACGGCCTGGTCCGGGGCAAATGGACCGCGATCCCAACGCAGCCACGGCGTCAGGTAGTAGATGCCAAGCGTGATCGCCATCACCAGCCATTTGAAGCGGCGAAAGCTGCCCGAGGCGCGCTTTGGAAAGATCTTCTTGCGCGCGGCGTAGAGGGGCTGACGTGTCTTGGCGGAATTGACCGCCTCGGCTTCCAGCCGTTCTACCTGCGTCTTGTCCAGCAACGACTTTTCTCCACTTGCGCGCAGACGGTGATTTTGATTGCGCCGGGCAACATTGCCGCCGGGCGGATCGTCCCGCGTTGATGCAGGTCAATCTCCAGATGGCAGAAAGAAATCGAGGCCCGGCGGAGCCGGGCCTCGTCACTCAAGCGGTAAGGGCTGGAGAATAGTCCCTCGCTTCCTATTCTCCACCGCCGAGCGAATGCACGTAAACCGCCAGTTCCTTGACCTTGGTCTCGCCCAGGCGCGCGCCCCAGGCTGGCATGACGCCCTGCTTTGGTGCGCGAACCTGGTCGGCGATGGCGGTCTCGCCGGAACCGTAGAGCCAGATCGCGTCGGTCAGGTCGGGTCCGCCGAGTTCCTTGTTGCCTTTCGCGTTGTCGCCATGACAGGCGACGCAGTTTTCAGCGAAGACCTTGGCGCCGGGCTGGACCAGGCTGGCATCGCGGACCTTGCCGGACAGGCTGGCGACGTAGGCGCTGACCTGTGCGATCTGCTCGGCGGTGATGATGTCGCCAAAGGCTGGCATCTCCGACAAGCGCGTTTCTGCATCAGTCGCAAAGCGGATGCCATGCATGATCGTCTGCTGGATCTGCTCGGCCGTGCCGCCCCACAGCCAATCATCGTCATTGAGGTTGGGAAAGCCCTTGGAGCCTTGGGCGCCGGAGCCGTGGCACTGCGTGCAGTTGACCTTGAACGCGGCACCGCCGGCAGCGACCGCGAATTCTCGCAAGGCATCGTCCGCGGCGATCTCCGAGACGGTTTTCGACTCCACCGCCGCGACATATTTGCCCTTCGACACCTCTGCCGCCGCCAGCTCGTTCTTGACGTCCTTGCGGCTCGAATAGCCGAGTACACCGGTGGTCGCGGAGTGCAGCAGCGGCCATGCCGGATAGGCGATCGTGTAGCCGATCGCCCAGACGATGGTGACGTAGAAGGTTATGACCCACCAGCGCGGAAGCGGGTTGTTCAGCTCCCGGATGCCGTCCCACTCATGGCCAGTGGTTGAGACGCCAGAGATTTCGTCGATGTGCTCGTCGCTCATGATCACTCGTCCTCAAGAGGAATCCGGGCAGCTTCGTCAGCCAGCTTGCGGCTACCGGGGCGCAGGGCAAAGACAATTGCTCCGACAAAGAAAAGCGCCATGGCGACCAAACCCCAGCTGTCAGCAAACTCCCGCATCAAATTGTAATCCATGGATAACCTCCTCAGCGGTAGCCGGCGGCTTCGTCGTAGTTCTTGAAATCCACCAGCGTGCCCAGCATCTGCAAATAGGCGACGAGGGCATCCATTTCGGTGACCTGTTGCGGATTGCCGTCGAAGTCACCGATCTTGGCTTTGGGATAGCGTTTCTCGAGGCCGGAGGTATCGGCATTCGGGTCGGCCTGCGCCTTCAGATCGGCGTTGGCGTTGGCAATCATGTCATCCGAATAGGGGACACCAACGCGCGCATTCGCGACCAGATGTGTCGAGAAGTCCTTCACCTCGATCGGTGCGTCCTTCAGGAAGGCATAGCTCGGCATGACCGATTCCGGCACGACCGAGCGTGGGTCGGCAAGGTGCGCGACATGCCAGGCATTCGAATAGCGGTCACCGACGCGGGCGAGATCCGGCCCGGTGCGTTTGGATCCCCACTGGAAGGGGTGGTCGTACATCGACTCCGCAGCCAGACTGTAGTGGCCGTAACGCTCGACCTCGTCGCGGAACGGCCTGATCATCTGGCTGTGGCAGAGGTAGCAGCCTTCGCGCACATAGATGTTACGCCCGACAAGTTCGAGCGGCGAGTAAGGGCGCATCCCTTCCACCTTCTCGATCGTGTTGTCGAGGTAGAAGAGCGGTGCGATCTCGACGATGCCGCCGACGGTCACCACAAGAATGGAGCCAACGAGAAGAAGTGTGGCGTTCTTCTCGATGATTGCGTGTCTATCCATTAAGCCCATGGTCTGGCTCCTTATTCGGCAGGCTGAAGGGCGGGAATGGAGCCCGGCATTGCTTGCTCCTCGCGCTGGTGGCCGAGGATGGTCATGGTGATGTTCCAGGCCATGATCAGGGCGCCCGAGAGGTACATGGCTCCGCCCATGGCGCGCATGACGTAGTAGGGGTGCATGGCAGCGACCGTTTCGGCGAAGGAGTAGACCAGGAAGCCCTGCTCGTCGTATTCGCGCCACATCAGGCCCTGCATGATGCCGGACACCCACATGACCGCCGCGTAGACGACGATACCCAGTGTCGCCAGCCAGAAGTGCCAGGTGACGAGGCGCAGCGAGTAGAGCCGGTCGCGGTTCCATAGCTTCGGCACCATGTAATAGATCGCGCCGAACGAGATCATGCCGACCCAGCCGAGCGCGCCGGAGTGCACGTGACCAATGGTCCAGTCGGTGTAGTGCGACAGCGAGTTGACCGTCTTGATCGACATCATCGGACCTTCGAAGGTCGACATGCCGTAGAAGGCGATGGCCATCACCATCATGCGGATGATCGGGTCGGTGCGAAGCTTGTCCCAGGCGCCGGACAGCGTCATCAGGCCGTTGATCATGCCACCCCAGGACGGCATCCACAGCATGATCGAGAACACCATGCCGAGCGTCTGCGCCCAGTCGGGCAGGGCGGTGTAGTGCAGGTGATGCGGTCCGGCCCAGATGTAGAGGAATATGATTGCCCAAAAGTGGATGATCGACAGGCGGTAGGAATAGACGGGCCGGTTCGCCTGCTTGGGCACGAAATAGTACATCATGCCGAGGAAGCCGGCGGTGAGGAAGAAGCCGACGGCGTTGTGGCCGTACCACCATTGCGTCAGGGCGTCCTGGACACCGGAAAAGGCCGAATAGCTCTTGGAGCCGAGGAACGAGGCCGGCATCGACAGGTTGTTGATCACGTGCAACATCGCGATGGTCACGATGAAGGACAAATAGAACCAGTTGGCGACGTAGATGTGTGGTTCCTTGCGCTTCAGGATCGTGCCAAGGAACAGGATGAGATAGGCGACCCAGACGATCGTCAGCCAGATATCGACATACCATTCGGGTTCGGCGTATTCGCGGCTTTCGGTGATGCCGAGCAGATAACCAGTCGCGGCCATGACGATGAAAAGCTGGTAGCCCCAGAAGACGAACCAGGCGAGATCGCCACCGAAGAGGCGGGCGCGGCAGGTCCGCTGGACGACATACAATGATGTGCACAAGAGCGCGTTGCCGCCGAAGGCGAAGACGACCCCCGAGGTATGCAGCGGCCGCAAGCGGCCGAAATTGAACCAGGGCTGGATGTTGAGATCGGGGTAGGCAAGCTGCAGCGCGATGACGACGCCGACCAGCATGCCGACGACACCCCAAAACATCGTGGCGATGGCGCCGTAGCGGATCGGACCATCCATGTAAGCCGACGGATCGATTGGAGCAGCAGCTTCGAAGCTCGTGTTGCGGATGAGGATGCCGACAAAGCCTAGCAACACAAAGAACAGCACCCACATATGATGCCGGAACGGCTCGTCCACGCCGAAGCCAGCAGCCACCAGAGCCGCGAATGTGAAAAGGCTTAATGCGAAGATTTGTGTGCCGAACTTCATGACATATCCCCGACCTCGGATTTTGATGCGCGGACATCAATCCGCATCGACACCAATTCAGCAGTCGCTTCGTCGCCGCCTTGATCCATGTCAAAGTCATTTGCTTTTGGATTGGGCAGCCTTGATTTCACAAGGATTGGGAGATTGCCGTTGAACAGGGAGAAGGAGCCGGGATCGTCGCTGTCCGAGACAAGCCGCGAAAGTTCGATAATTGCGATTCGATCTGGGAGAGAGGTACTTCCGGCCGCGGTGATGAAACGTGCGCACCTCGAAAAGCTGCAACTGTGTGATGCTCTCGAAAGGATAGCAGACACGTTGCCGAAGGTTGACCGTTTGAAATGCCTAAGCACGGCAAACGCGATCGTCCCGTTGTTACGAAACATTCATCGATACGAAGAGACGATGATCTTCCCGGCCTACGAGGCTGCTTTGAACAGCCGCGACGCCAACCTCGATTCCACCCGGCGATTGCGCGCCGAACATGTCGAGGACGAATGCTTTGCCGGCGAGGTGACTGAAATTCTGCTGGCGATCGGCCATGGCAAGACCATCGACAATGCCGAAGCGGTTGGTTTCATGCTGCGCGGCTTCTTCGAAAGCGTGCGCCGCCACATCGCCTTTGAGCGCGAGCATGTCCTGCCGATGATTGGGATCGTCGGTTGATTCTAGGCGCCGGAGCGGCGCTGTAGCCGGTGCAGGCTATCGACAACAACATGCCGATTGTTCTCGATACGGATCACGTTGTCCGATCGCAGCCGGGTCAGCTGACGGCTGACAGTCTCGATCGTCAGACCGAGGAAATCGGCGATGTCGGCGCGGGTCAGTGGTAGCTCGAAACTTGTCGACTGGGCGGCGGGGTCGAGCGCGGGATCGATGTTTCTGGCGATCATCAACAGAAAGCTCGCCACCTTTTCCGAAGCACTCTTGCGCCCCAGCGTCACCATCCAGTCACGCGCCTCGTCGAGTTCGTTCAGCGTCTGTTTGAAGAGGCGGTGCTCCAGTCCCGGCGACTCTTTCATCATCCGTTCGATGGCGGCCATGGGGAATGAGCACAGGGAGACAGCGGTAGCGGCTTCGGCGTTGATCGCGCTTTCTACCTTGAAAGGCCGTCCCAGAAAATCGGGAGCAAATTGAAGCCCGACAATCTGCTGGCGTCCGTCCGAGAGGCTTTTCGTGAGCTTGACCACGCCGGAAAGCACATTCGAGTAACTCCCGACCGTCTCGGCGTCGCCAATCAATTCCGCGCCCGGTTCAACCGTATGTTTCGATGAGGTCTTGGCGAGACCCACCAGTTGTTCAGGGTCGAGCGCGCCGCAAACGCCATGGTGGCGCGCTTCGCATGATTGGCAAAGCACGGGAATGCCGGCGCTGTGTACATCCTGACGCACTGTCATCGTGGTCTTCCGCGGACGCAAAGTCCTGTCACGATATAGCATCGAGCCAAGAAAAAGGCGCTTGCGGCAGTTTGTCCGCAGCCGACGGGCTTTGACCGAAATCAAGGCGGCTATTGCCTCTCGTGAGCAGTGTCGTGCGAAACAGCCCGGAGCAGATTAGGACATGCGCCCAGATTTAGTTGCCCGACTTGGCGAGAACGTGCCGCGTTACACGAGCTATCCGACGGCGCCGCATTTTCATCCGGGTGTCGATGCTGCCGTTTGTCGCGGCTGGTTGCAAACGCTTGGCGAGGATGACGAGATCTCGCTCTATTTGCATATCCCTTACTGCGACAAGCTCTGCTGGTTCTGCGCCTGCCATACGAAGCAGACACGCCACTACGAGCCGGTGACCCAATATCTGCGCTCGCTGCATGACGAGATCGCGACCGTGGCCGGTCTTGTCGCAGGCAAGGGTCACGTGCGTGCCGTTCATTTCGGTGGTGGTTCGCCAACCATGCTCAAACCGCAGGATATCGTCGCACTGGCGGAAGTCTTGCGCGATAGATTCACATTTCTTCCCGACGCCAGGATCAGCGTTGAAATCGAACCCAACGACATGGACGAAGCCCGGCTCGACGCACTCGCCGAAATCGGCATGACAAGGGCGAGCCTCGGCGTCCAGGATTTCGATCCCAAGGTCCAGAAGGCCATCAATCGCGGGCAGACCTTCTTGCAAACGAAAGCTGTCGTTGACGGCGTTCGTTCGCGCGGCGTTGAATCGGTCAACTTGGACCTGCTCTACGGCTTGCCGCACCAGACCCGGGAGAGCGTTTCCTCTACGGTCGCGCAAGCGTTGAGCCTGGAGCCGGATCGGATCGCGCTTTTTGGCTATGCGCATGTGCCATGGTTCAAGAAACATCAGACAATGATCGACGAGGCCTGGTTGCCGGGCCCGGAAGAGCGGTTTGCCCAATCGCAACTGGCAGCGCGCGCTATCCTCAACCAGGGATACGAAGCAATCGGACTCGACCATTTCGCCAAACCTGACGATGCGTTGGCGCATGCCGCACGTTCGGGAACTTTGCATCGGAACTTTCAGGGCTACACCGAAGATCGCTGCGAGACTTTGATCGGCCTTGGCCCTTCGTCCGTCAGCCAGTACCGGCAAGGCTATGCACAGAACATGCCGTCGACAGCTGAATATGGCCGCATGGTCGGCAACGGCGAGTTGGCGACCGTCAGAGGCATCGCGCTCTCCGTTGATGATCGCGTTCGCGGCTGGATCATCGAACGGCTGATGTGCGACTTCGCCTTTTCCGCGATCGACCTGGTTGAGCGCTTCGGCGAAGCCGGCGAAAAGCTTCTCAGCAAGGCAAGCTCGACTGCCCTTCTTGATCCTGCACGCATGCTTGAATTGGACGGTGACCACTTCGTCGTGCCGGTGGAAAGCCGCCCCTTTGTCAGAAGCGTCGCGGCGAAATTCGACAAATATTTCGAAACCGGCAAGGCGAGACATTCCGTAGCGGTCTGAGCATCGGGTTTCGTTTCAGAAATGCTCGCACAAGTCGGCAACTCGGATGGGAAGCCTACAGCCCGATCTGAACGGTGCAAATCGTCGACCGCGTCAGGAATCGCTTCTCACGTCCATTGTCGAGCGAGAACATGCCGCCACGACCAGGCACAACGTCGATAATGAGATCGGTGTGCTTCCAGGCTTCGAATTGCGAGGCCCCGATGTAGAAGGGGGCGTCACCGATGTGGCCAAGAAGCACATCCTGGTCACCGATGATGAAGCCGGCCACCGGATAGCACATTGGCGAAGAGCCATCACAGCAGCCGCCGGACTGATGGAACAGCACCGGGCCATGATCGGTGACAATCTCCGCGATCAGTTCAAGGGCCGCCGGCGTCGCCGTAACTTTTGCATGCATGGTCTTATCCGGTTTCCAGTCATGCGCGCGGCCCCGTGGAGCCGCGCGCATGGGCGCGGTGATCAGAAGAAGCCGAGCTTCTTCGGGCTGTAGCTGACCAGCATGTTCTTGGTCTGCTGGTAGTGGTCGAGCATCATCTTGTGGGTCTCCCGGCCAATGCCGGACTGCTTGTAGCCGCCGAAGGCCGCATGCGCGGGGTAGGCATGGTAGCAATTGGTCCAGACGCGGCCAGCCTGGATTGCCCGGCCGAAGCGGTAGGCGCGGTTGGCATCGCGTGTCCAGACGCCGGCGCCGAGACCGTAGAGCGTATCGTTGGCAATCGCCAGGGCTTCGTCGTCGTCCTTGAAGGTCGTGACCGATACCACCGGCCCAAATATTTCCTCCTGGAAGATGCGCATCTTGTTGTGACCCTTGAACACCGTGGGCTGGACGTAGTAGCCGCCTGCCAGATCGCCGGGCAGAAGATTGCGCCCCCCACCGGTCAGCAGCTCGGCGCCTTCCTGGCGGCCGATGTCGATGTAGGACAGGATCTTTTCCATCTGCTCGGACGAGGCCTGAGCACCGATCATCGTCGCCGGATCGAGCGGATCACCCTGCACGATCGCCTCGACGCGCTTGAGGGCGCGTTCCATGAACCTGTCGTAGATCGATTCATGGATGAGCGCGCGGCTCGGGCACGTGCAGACCTCGCCCTGGTTCAGCGCGAACATGACGAAGCCTTCGATCGCCTTGTCGAAGAAATCGTCGTCTTCGGCGACGACATCCTTGAAGAAGATGTTGGGTGACTTGCCACCGAGCTCGAGCGTCACGGGGATCAGATTCTGGCTGGCATACTGCATGATCAGCCTGCCTGTCGTGGTCTCGCCGGTAAAGGCGATCTTGGCAATGCGCGGCGACGACGCGAGCGGCTTGCCGGCCTCGAGGCCGAAGCCGTTGACGATGTTGAGCACGCCCGGCGGCAGCAGATCGCCGATCAGATCGGCCCACAGCAAGATGGCAGCCGGGGTCTGCTCGGCAGGCTTCAGCACGACGCAGTTGCCGGCCGCCAGCGCTGGTGCAAGTTTCCAGCATGCCATCAGCAACGGGAAGTTCCAGGGGATGATCTGGCCGACCACGCCGAGTGGCTCATGGAAATGATAGGCGACGGTGTCGTCGTCGATCTGGGAGAGGCTGCCTTCCTGGCCGCGCACCGCTCCTGCGAAATAGCGGAAATGGTCGATGGCCAGAGGCAGGTCGGCCGCTGTCGTTTCCCGGACCGGCTTGCCGTTGTCCCAGGTTTCGGCACAGGCGAGGAGATCGAGGTTCTCCTCCATGCGGTCGGCGATGCGGTTGAGGATGAGCGCGCGCTCAGCCACGCTGGTGCGTCCCCAGGCATCCTTGGCCGCGTGCGCGGCGTCCAGAGCCGCCTCGATGTCGTGGGCATCCGAACGCGCGACTTCGCACAGGAGTTGACCGTTGACCGGTGAGTAGTTCTCGAAGTAGCGGCCGGACCGCGGCTCGGCCCATTTGCCGCCGATAAAATTGCCGTAGCGCTTGTCGAAGGGCGCCTTGACCGAGCGTGAAAATTCAACCTTGTTCATAAGTCTTCCTCCCAAAGCTGACGTCGCGGGATGCGACGCTTCGGAAGAGACTTGCGATTTCCGCCCGCAGTTGTCACGGCACCGGTCACCGCGGTCGGATATGATGTGTCGCAGAATTGCGACAGTCATGATCGCTTGGGTGTTCAGTGAGACCGGTGGACATCCAGGCGGTTGAGTTTGCGGTGAAGCGTCGCGCGGCTGATGCCAAGCGCTTGAGCCGCGGCGGACACGTTTCCGTCAGCGCGCGCGAGGGCACGCTGCAGCGCTCCGCGCTCTGCCTCGGCGAGGACTTTGGAGTCACTCTCAGCCCAGCCGAGCAGATCGGCGGCGGGCATCGGTTTGTCGAGACACTGCTGCGTAAGGCCAAGCGCCAGGCGGGCCGCACGGGTCGCGCCGACCACGAGATCGTCCGCGTCGACGGCAATCAGCACGCCGGAACCTTTGTCGATCACCGGCGCGAGCAGAATGCGCGCCTTTGGAAATGCCATCTTGAAGTTTTCACTTTCGATCCGACGGGCCGCGTCGACGACAGCCATCGAGATGAGATTGGCGAAGGCCTCCGTCAGATCTGCCCGGCAGGACGATACGTCAAGCGCTGCCACTAGATTCCCTTCATGATCATGGATCGGAGCAGTGGTACAACTGAGCAACGTGTTGCGCGTATGGAAATGCTGGTCGCGGTGAATTGTCAGCGCGCGCCGCTCGACCAGACAGGTACCGATACCGTTGGTTCCCTGGCTCTCCTCATTCCAAACGGAGCCAGTCCACAAGCCCCAGGAGTGAAACGTCTCGTCATCGACGACCGCGCCGCGCCGTTCGACCGGCACGCCGTTACGATCGGCGAGCAGGACACAGCATCCGACGCCGCCAACAGCAAGATAGAGACGGTCGAGACTCGATTGGGCAGCTTGGATGAGAGGTTCGATGCGTTGCCGGGCGTGCCCCAGTTCGGCCTCTGTCAGATAGGGTGGGGGACTGCAGTCCGCTGGATCGAGCCGATGCAAATTGGACGACCGTCGCCAGGAGGCTACCAGCGCGGACTTCGCTGCAGCGTCCGAGGCAATCGCCACCTGGATGCGGTCAGCATGATGACCGTATTGATCGTCGCGCATTACTTATCCTCCCGCAACCTGATGTCTTTCCTCCGTCCTGGCCGACCGGTTTGCGGTCCGATCAGCACGTAGTCAATTCGTCGAAAGAAGCAGAAAGGCAGATCGCTTCCTGTTGCCTAAGCTCCCAACGACAAAGCCTACCAACAGAATGCCACGCAATCATTGATCAGGAGCAAGTCTGAGCATCGTTGGTCAGAAATGCTCGCCGGCCTTGAACGGCCCGATACGGGTGCCGGCCGCGATCAGATAAGCCGTGGACCAGCCGATGAGCAGGAACCCGTTTACGCCTTCAAGCGCGGCCAGGACCCGCCACTGATGGGCGGGTACGATGTCGCCGTAGCCAACCGTCGAGAAGGTAATGGTGGAAAAGTACAACGCCGTTTCGAAATCAGCGAAGATATCGAGCAACCTGTAGAGCCCGGCCCAAAGCCAGACCTCTACGGTCATAACCGCAAAGAGCCCCATCACCACGCTGATCATCGCGACGATGCGGCTGCGGCGCCCGTGCATGCGAAACCGGGCGACCAGGTGCCCCATCGCGTGTGTGACGGCTATCAGACCAAATGTGTGGACGAGAACGGTCAAACTTATGACGACAGTGCCGATGAGCAGATTTAGGACCATGCGCGGAAGGTAGAAATCGCAGCGGCAAACTTCCTTGCGCAAAATCAAAAGCTGGCGGCGGCCCGCGAATTTCAAGAATAGCCAGCAGATTGGGTGCTATTGCTCAGCCAGATCGATCTCTACCTTGCGTCCTTTCTTCGCGAGGACGCCAAGGTCGAGATCGGCTCCGAGGAGCGGAGATCGGTACCGCGCGGCAAGGATGCCGCCTTTCTTCGACGGCTATAGCGGATTTCATTATCTACCCCCGCAGTCTAATCGCTGTGGCCCCTTTCGGTGTCAGGTCGTCATGGCTCGAGAAGATGACGATGCGTTGCCGCATCCGCTGCAGCAGCGCATCGAGGATGCGCTTGCCCTGCTCGGCCGCAAGATGCTCGGTCGGTTCGTCCAGGAGGATGACGGGCCTGTCGGAAAGCCAAACGCGGGCGAGGTTCAGTCTCTGCGCCTCGCCGAGCGACAGCACATCCTGCGTGATCCAGCCATCCAAGCCGCCAGCTGACCTGATCCGACCCTGAAGTTCCACTGCGTCCAGCGCACGCCACAATTCATCTTCGCTGGCGTGTGGCGCAAATAGGTTCTCGCGTACCGTATCGGCGAGAACCGTCGCGTCGTGGGTGCAGAAGCAACTCATGGCGCGCCGCGCGTCCTCACTCAGTTCGATGCCATCGCCCAGGACGCATTCGTCACGAGCGTCTAGCCAGCCAGCCACTTGCTTCAACAGGGAAGTCTTGCCGCAGCCACTGGCACCATGCAGGACAGTTGGCCTGCCGGCCCTGAGAGTCGCGCTGATTGGCCTGCCGATCAGCCGGCCATCCGGTGCGTGGCGCGGCAATCGGTCCAACGTCAACGACGAAATCCGTTCCGCGACATGCTTGTGCGTTACGCCGTCCGGCGTGTTCCATTGAGCCAGAGCCGACCGGGCTGCTTTCTCGCGTGCGAAGGCGACAACAATCTTCGATGCGCCCAATACAGATTCAGCAGCGGCCAGCCAGGCGAAGGCCAGTAGGGCAGTCGGCAGCAGGGCCTCACCACGCAGGCCCGACAACCAGGCGGACACCAGAATGCTCAGCATGGCGCATGGCGCCAAGCAGTTGGCCAGCGTATCGTACAGCGCCTGCCCGTGGCGTAGCACCAACGCGCGCGTCTGGGCATTGGCATAGCCATCGAACGGCGCTTCAAGTGTGAGACCCCAGCGGCGTTCGCCCTGCAACGGCACCACGGCTTGTATAGCGGTGCCAAGCAGGCGGGAGGCCTCTTGCCTGCTTTCGCGCGCGGCCGCCAGATCTGCCGTGGCTCGCTTTGCGAGGCAACGCGCCCCGACCATGTTTGCCGTGATGAGCAGCAGGATCGGCACGAATGCCAATGGCGTCATCCACAGGGTTGCCGCGACAAGCAAGACAATGGCGACGCCAAGCGTCGCCGACGGCAGGCTGACGCGCAGGCGCGCATAGTCAACGTCCTCGACGTCGTCGAGATAGTCGGCAAGGCGGTCCTGATTGCCAAGCTGCCAGCCGGCCCTGCGCACGGACGGTGCTGACGCCATTGCGGTGAAAAGCGTCGAGCGGCGCAGAACCTGATCAGTGAGCGCCGCCCGATGGCCGACAACGCGCTCGCCGTACTTGGCTGCCGTCCGGGTCAAGGCGAAGAGGCGTATGAATGCGGCCGGCACATGGAAGTTGAACGTCAACGCCGCAGGCGTCAGGCCCACCAGGGCGACCGCGCCAAGAAACCATATGGACACGCCGGTCAGCAGGATTCCGCCCGCCAGGGCGGCAAACGCCAAAACCAGGGCGAGGCGCCACGGAGCTTTGGTTTGGGCGAGCTCTTCCGGCGAGCCGGTCTTGGTTTCGGGGACAATCGGAGAAGCGCTGTCAATCATGCGGCACGCTCCCGTGCTTGCCTGTTGCCCACCCCGAGGTCGATCGTTTTGCCGGCAAGCAACGCTAGACTCCTGTCATGCGTGGCCACCAGTACGAGCCGGCTGCGCGCCGCCTGCACAAGCGCGTTGCGCACCATCGCGGCATTGGCGGGGTCAAGCTTGGCGGTCGGCTCGTCGGCGAAGATAGCGCGGCCCGAAATCAGGGCGCGCGCCAGGCCGATACGCAGCCGTTGCCCACCAGATAGGTTTTCACCGCCGGCCTTGATCGACGCGTCAAGCCCGCCGGGCAGAAGCACTTCGTCGAGAAGGCCGACATTGCCTGCCGCCAGAAGCAGGCGGGTCCGGCAACACGGTCCGGTTCCCCAGCCGATGGCGTCGCCGAGCGTGCCTTGCGGAACATAGATGTCGGTGGAGCACCATGCGATCTCCGGCCGTTCATCAGCGTCCTGTTGGATGGATGGCGCGGAGCCGATCCTGGCAAGATGGCGCAGCAGGGTGGACTTGCCCGATCCGCTCGGTCCGGTGATGGCCACCAGCCCGGTCCGCGACAGGGGTGGTGCGGCAGAGACCAGATTGCGGGTCAAGATGGCGGCTTCGAAAGCCTGGGATTGCGGGCGAGCAGCCAGAACGAGCGTGTCGAGCGCTGCGGCGGCGGCGAGGCCTTCAGCCTTGGCGTGATATTGCTCGGCGTAGCGACGGAACGGAGCGAAATACTCCGGCGCAATCATCAGGATGAACAGGCTTTGCCAAAGCTGAAGGTTGGCAAAGCCAGGTACACTCATGAGCTTGAGATGTCCGAGGCCAAGAAATACGGCAAGGATGGCTATCGACAGCGAAGAAAAGAAATCGATGATGCCGGCGTTGAGGAAGGCAATCCTGAGCACGCTCATCGTGCCCGAGGCATAGATGTTTAGTCGCGCCGTGAGCTTGCGCGTTTCGCGCGTTAGCGCATGGTTTCCAAGGATTGTCGGCAAGGTGCGGATGCGATCGGCGAACTGGGCGGCGAGGCGACCGAAGGCCTTCTCCTGCGCTTCGGCGCCGCTGCGGATCGCACCGCCGATGAGGACGAAGAAGACAATCATCACGGGGGTTAGCACGATGAGCGCCAGTGCCGCCTCCCACGAGATGGCCATGATCGCGGCTGCGGCAAGCAGGGGCCCCAGCCCCAGCATGATCGACGCCAGGCGATGCCCGACCGCCAGGCCTGCCACGGCCCGCGGATAGCGTTGAAGTCCTGCGATCAATGTTCCGAGCGGCATCACCTGGATGTCGCCGGGAGAAGCCGCGGCGAGGGCGCCGCGCGCCGCCTCAAGCAGGCCGTTGGCGACTTTCGTTTCGGTATTGGCGACAGCGCGGTCGGCCACCAGGCCGATGACCGAGCCGAGGATCAGGCTGGCCAAGGCCGCGCCGAGCAGCTGCCAGTTGGCTCGGCCCGAGATCATCTCGCCAACAAACATGGCCGCCAGACCGATGAAGGCAAGCCGCAGCACAGTGCGCGCTGCTTGCAATGCAAGGGAGGAACGCAAGCCCGGAGCGGCAAGGCCGTGCGCGACGCAAAGCGTTCGGCCGCGGGTGGGCGCCCCAGAATTGGTTTCCACCGGCGGACTTGCCACCGCTGGGCGTTTGTCGCGACGATGCAGAACGGCTTTAAGCATGACAGTTCAATCTCATGCCAGGGCCACGAATGAATTGATTCACGTCAAAGGCTCGGCGCCAGAACAGAGTTATCGAGATGATGTTTAACGGAGTTTTCGCATGACCAGCCCATTGCTCGTGGAACTGTCGCGGTTGCAATTCGCGCTGACGGCCATGTACCACTTCCTATTCGTCCCGCTGACGCTGGGCCTGTCGATCATGCTTGCGATGATGGAGACGGTCTACGTCATGACCGGCCGCACGATCTGGCGCGACATGGTCAAGTTCTGGGGTGTGCTGTTTGGCATCAATTTCGCGCTTGGCGTCGCCACCGGCCTCACCATGGAATTCCAGTTCGGCATGAACTGGGCCTACTACTCCCACTATGTTGGCGATGTGTTCGGTGCGCCCTTGGCGATCGAGGGCCTGATGGCGTTCTTCCTGGAGGCGACCTTCGTCGGCCTGTTCTTCTTCGGCTGGGAAAAGCTCTCGGCGCGCGGGCACCTTGTCGTCACCTGGCTTGTCGCGCTGGGCACCAATTTTTCGGCGCTGTGGATTCTGATCGCCAATGGCTGGATGCAAAACCCCGTCGGCTCGGCCTTCAATCCGGACACGATGCGCATGGAAGTGACCGACTTCGTGGCCGTCATCTTCAACCCGGTCGCACAGGCCAAGTTCGTTCATACGGTTTCGGCGGGCTATGTCTGCGGCGCTGTCTTCGTGCTCGGTGTGTCGGCCTTCTATATGCTGCGCGGGCGACACATCGATCTTGCCAAACGCTCCTTCGTCATTGCCTCGGCCTTCGGCATCGCCTCGTCACTGTCGGTCATCGTGCTCGGCGACGAGAGCGGCTACGCGATCACCGACAACCAGAAAATGAAGCTCGCCGCCATGGAGGCGATGTGGGAGACCGAGCCGGCGCCTGCCTCCTTCACCGCGTTCGGCATCCCCAGCATGGCCGATCGCACGACCCATTTCGCCGTACATATTCCTTGGGTCATGGGCCTTATCGGTACGCGCTCGATCGACAAGGAAATTCCTGGCATCTTCGAACTCGTCCAGAAGGCCGAGGGGCGCATTCGCGACGGGCTGACCGCATACGATGCGCTTGAAAAGCTCAAGGTCAACCATTCCGACACGGTGGCACGCGCAACGTTCGACGCGACAAGCAAGGATCTCGGCTACGCCCTGTTGCTGAAGCGCTACATCGAGGATCCGCGCCTGGCCAATGACGACCAGGTCAAGCAAGCGGCGTGGTCGACCGTGCCAGAAGTGCCGGCGATCTTCTTCACTTTCCGGCTGATGGTGCTGTGCGCCTTCCTGCTGCTTGCGGTCTTTGCGCTCTCGCTCTGGCACACGATGCGCGAGACGCCGGCGCCGCGCTGGCTGTTGCGCATGGCGCTGATCGCGATGCCGCTGCCATGGATTGCCGCCGAGGTTGGCTGGTTTGTCGCCGAATTCGGCCGGCAGCCATGGATCATCGAGGGTACGCTGCCGACTTTCCTGGCGACTTCCGAGCTTGGCATCCCCGACCTCCTGATCACCATCCTGGGCTTCACCCTCGTCTATGGCGTGCTGGCCGTGATCGAGGTGCGGCTGATGCTGCAGGCGATAGCAAAGGGTCCGGTCATCGACGGGGATGTCGCGCCTCCCGTCGGCGAAGGCACACGGATCCATCTCGCGGCCGCGCAATAAGCCCCCCGACCTGCAAGGAACAACGACGATGCTCGATTTTCTCTTCAACTACGAAATGCTGCGGATCACATGGTGGGTACTGCTGGGCGTTCTTTTGATCGGCTTCGCGGTCACCGACGGCTTTGACATGGGTGTCGGGGCATTGCTGCCCTTCGTGGCAAAAACCGATATCGAGCGTCGTGTTGCCATCAACACCATCGGGCCGGTCTGGGAAGGCAATCAGGTCTGGTTCGTGCTCGGCGGCGGCGCCATCTTCGCTGCGTGGCCGGCGCTCTACGCGTTGAGCTTCTCCGGTTTCTACCTCGCCATGTTCCTGGTGCTGTTCGCGATGATCCTGCGGCCGGTTGCCTTCAAATACCGCTCCAAACGGGAAGACGCCCGCTGGCGTTCGAACTGGGATTGGGCGCTGTTCATCGGCGGCGCCGTGCCGGCGCTCATCTTCGGCGTGGCGGTGGGCAATGTGCTGAGGGGGGTGCCGTTCCACTTCAACACTGATCTGCGGCCGTTCTACGAGGGCACCCTGTTTGGCCTGCTCAACCCGGTGGCGCTCTATTGCGGCCTGGTTTCGCTTTCCATGCTTGTCATGCACGGCGGGGCGTGGCTGGCCTTCAAGGCGGAAGGGCCGGTGGCTGACCGCGCCCGTATCATCGGCGGCAAGGCCGCGCTGGCCGCTGCTGTTTTATTCGCCGGCGGCGGCGTGCTTGTCTGGCTCGGGCTGCTCGGCGGCTATGAGGTCACGAGCGCCATCGTCTGGGATGGCCCGTCCAATCCGCTTGGCAAGACCGTGATTACAAATTCAAGCGGCTGGCTGCGCAACTTCTACGCCACGCCGGCTCTGTGCCTAGTGCCCGCACTGGGCATCGTGGCGCCGCTGATCGCCGCCGCGGGCTTCCGCGCGCGTCGCGAAGGCCTCACCTTCCTCGCGTCGAAACTTGGCATTTTCTGCATCATCGCGACTGTTGGGCTGGCGATGTTCCCGATCCTTCTGCCGTCAAGCACCAATCCGGGCCATTCGCTTGCCGTGTTCGACGCATCCTCAAGCCGGGCGACGCTGCGCAACATGCTGATCGCAACTGTTATCTTCCTGCCGCTGATCCTTGCCTACACGGCCTGGGTCTACAGCGTGCTTTGGGGGAAGGTCAGCGAAGCCTCAGTGCGCGAGGCAGGTACGTCGGCTTACTGACGACACAGACTGGAGTTTGCAACGATGTGGTACTTCGCCTGGATTCTCGGCCTCGGACTGGCCACCACGGTCGGCATCCTGAATGCCCTCTGGTACGAGCTGCGCGCGGTTCGCGCGCAACCTTCCGAACAGATTGAGCACTTGAAAGCACCGTGAGACGCCGCAGCCATACCTGTTGCGACAACGTCGCTGTCAGCTTGCCGACGGGAAACCTTGCGCACGCCAGGCGCTGATGCCGCCGCCCATATGCGTGTCGTGCGCCTGTCCTGCAGCCATGGCGATGGTGATCGCTTGCGATGACCGGCCGCCAGCGTGGCAATAAAACACGACGGGTTTGCCGGATGGAATGCGGTCCAACTCGTCACGAAGGCTGCCCAATGGAATATGGATGGCGTCCGCTATATGCCCGGACGCCCACTCGCCGTCCTCCCTGACGTCCACAAGCGTGACGGTGTCACCCATCTGCCGCACCTGCGTCGGGGTCAGCGTCCTGGCTGCCGACCGGGTTCCAAATCCAAACATTGTAATTCTCCTGTCTCCTGCAGATACGTCATGCTGTGCCAGCTTTGAGGCCTTCGGCGAGGGTGTCGCCATCGCTTATCGTCAGGAACAGAAAGCCGAGTGAAGCGCTTCGACAACCGTCAGTACTTCTGGCCGGGTGATGCGGTAGTAGACGGTCGTGCCATCGCGGCGCGATTCAACCAGGCCGTCAGCGCGCAAGCGCATGAGCTGCTGCGACATCGGCACCTGGTCGATGCCAAGCAATTCGCGCAGCTCCGCCACCGATCGCTCATCCTTCCCCAACGCGCAAAGGACCAGCAGCCGTTGCGGATGGGACAGGCTCCTGAGCAGGTCCGCTGCCTTTCCCGAAGCCGGGATCATCTCTTTTACATTCATACTCTTGAATTTATAATATTTGAATGTTAAATGCAAGCCCATCAGTCTGGCTTGCGAACGGTACGACCTTGCAAGCGTTCCGCCCGGTTTGGGAATTGAGCCAGATCAACACAAGCCTGCTGCATCGCTGTCAATTTGTTGGAACGAGAAACATCGGGAGGAACCCCATGTCACACATCGTCGTCCTTGGAGCCGGTCTTGGCGGAACCATCATGGCCTATGAAATGCGCGCGAAGCTGCGCGGCGAGGACTGCCTCACCGTCGTCAATCTTGGCACATCCTATTCCTTCGTGCCTTCCAATCCCTGGATAGCGGTCGGCTGGCGCAAGCGCGCCGACATCACAGTCGATCTCGCAGCATCCTTCAAGCGGCGAAACATCGCGCTCAAACCCGAGGGCGCCAAGAAAGTGTATCCCAAGGAAAACCGGATCGAGCTCAACGACGGGACGTTTGTCGACTACGACTACCTGATCATCGCGACGGGTCCCGACCTCGCTTTCGATGAGGTGCCCGGCCTCGGCCCTGCTGGTTATACGCAGTCGATCTGCCATATCGACCATGCGAGCGCCACCAAGGCGAAGGTCGATGAACTCGTCCGCAATCCGGGCCCTGTTATCGTCGGCGCCGTCCAGGGGGCGTCCTGCTACGGCCCCGCTTACGAATTCGCCTTTATCCTCGACACAGCACTACGCAGAGCCAAGGTGCGCGACCGGGTACCAATGACCTTCGTGACGCCGGAGCCTTATATCGGTCATCTTGGCCTGGATGGCGTTGGCGATACCAAGGGTCTGCTTGAGAGTGCCATGCGCGATCGCCACATCAAGTGGATCACAAACGCCAAGGTGTCATCAGTCGACGCTGGAACCATGCATGTGGAGGAAGTGAACGAGGACGGTTCGGTGAAGGCCAAGCACGACCTGCCATTCGCGTTCTCGATGATGCTTCCGGCCTTCCGCGGCGTACCGGCGGTGAAGGACATAGAGGGCTTGGTCAATCCGCGCGGCTTCGTCACCATCGACAAGCATCAGCGCAACCAGACCTATCCGAATGTCTTTTCGATCGGTGTCTGCGTCGCCATTCCTCCAGTCGGCAAGACGCCGCTGCCGGTTGGCGTTCCAAAGACCGGCTTCATGATCGAATCCATGGTCACGGCGACGGCGGAAAACATTGGCGCACTGTTGCGCGGCGAGGAGCCGCGGGCTGTCGCGACCTGGAACGCGGTCTGCCTGGCCGACTTCGGCGACGAAGGCATCGCCTTCGTGGCGCAGCCGCAGATCCCGCCACGCAACGTCAACTGGTCATCGCAGGGTAAGTGGGTGCACGCGGCCAAGGTCGGGTTCGAGAAATACTTCCTGCACAAGGTCCGACAAGGCAAGAGCGAGACCTTCTACGAGGGATTGGCACTCGACTTGCTCGGCATCAAGAAGCTCAAGGCCATTCAGATTGAGCCGGCCGAATAGGCACGGCACAGATTTCAGAGGAGACAAGATTATGACGATCGACAAAGCAGTTCTGATGTTCGCGGGTTTCATGGTGCTGATCTCGCTCGCGCTCGGCTATTACTATTCTCCCTACTGGTTGCTGCTGACCGCCTTTGCCGGGCTCAATATGGTGCAGGCTTCGGTGACGGGGTGGTGTCCGGCAGCTATTGTCTTCAAGAAAGTTGGCTGCAAGAGCGGCGTCGCCTTCAAGTAACACCTGACTTTCCAGGATTGGCGTCCCATGCGGGAGGTGCCTTCGCGCCCTCCCGTCCTTTCAATTCGTTGCGAGAATGGCACATTG
Organism: Mesorhizobium sp. B1-1-6; assembly: GCF_006443035.1. Classification (NCBI taxonomy): domain Bacteria; kingdom Pseudomonadati; phylum Pseudomonadota; class Alphaproteobacteria; order Hyphomicrobiales; family Phyllobacteriaceae; genus Mesorhizobium; species Mesorhizobium sp. B1-1-6. The sequence continues at coordinate 31,514 of NZ_VFWR01000018.1, forward strand.
CGATGAGATACGTACGATCCATCCTGGCCAACGGGCTTCTGCTGGGCATCACGGTGTTCGCCAGCGGTGGCGCTCTTGCCGGGGACTTCACTGTCGCGGCTGCCACCATCACAGAGATGAAGGCCGTTTTCGGCCAGGTCGAGAGCCGCACGATCGTGCCGGCGCGCGCGCGCATTTCCGGTACCATCACCGAGGTGCGGGTGACGGAAGGCCAGGTCGTCAAGAAGGGTGATGTGGTCGCTACCGTTGTCGACGACAAAATAGCTCTGCAGCTTCGCGCAGCCGATGCCAAGATCGGCGCCCTCAATTCCCAGATGGAGAATGCCAAGACCGATCTGCAGCGCGCCCAGGACTTGCTGGCCAAAGGCGCCGCGACCCAGAGCCGGGTCGATGCGGCTCAGACCCAGTTCGACGTGATCACGAGCCAGCTGGCCGCCGCGGTTGCCGAAAAGGCCGTTACCCAGCAGAGCGCCAAGGAAGGCGATACCCTGGCACCAGCCGACGGTCGGGTGCTGACGGTTCCCGTGACGGCCGGTTCGGTGGTCATGGCAGGCGAACCGGTCGCCCGGATCGCGTCGGGACAATATTATCTGCGACTGTCGCTGCCCGAGCGACATGCGACGGAGATCACGGAGGGGGCCCAGGTAGATATCGCCGAACGCGGAGCCGGTGCGGATGGCGGATTCGTCAAGGCCCGTCAGGGCCGCATCGCCAAGGTCTATCCGGAGATTGAGAACGGGCGCGTCATCGCCGATGTCGAGGTTGCCGACATCGGCAGCTTCTTCGTCAACGAGCGCACGCTGGTGTCGATCCCTGTCGCGAAGCGGACCATTCTGGGCGTGCCGCCACAGGCGGTCAACACGGTTCACGGGATCGACTACATCACCATCAATACGGCCGACGGACCACTCGGCGTCGCAGTCGTGCTGGGCGAGCGATACGAGGATGGCGGACAGCCACGGGTCGAGGTCCTGACCGGCCTCGCCGAAGGCGACAAGGTCGTCCTGCCATGAAACTTGGCATCGCCGGCGGGCTCACCCGCTCGTTCATCGGCTCGCCGCTGACGCCGCTCTTCCTGTTGGCGGCGCTGGCGCTCGGGCTTGTCGCCCTGGCCACATTGCCACGCGAGGAAGAACCGCAGATTTCCGTGCCAATGGTGGACATCCATGTCGCGGCCAACGGGCTGAAGGCGGAGGATGCCGTCAAGCTCGTGACCGAGCCGCTGGAAACGATCATCAAGGGCATCGACGGTGTTGAGCACGTCTACTCGCAAACCGTGGACGACGGTGCGCTGGTGACTGCCCGCTTCAAGGTCGGCACCAGTTCCGACGCCGCCGTTTTGCGTGTTCACGACAAGGTGCGCGCCAACATGGATCGCATCCCGGTCGGCATCCCCGAACCGCTGATCGTCGGGCGCGGCATCGACGACGTCGCGATTGTAGTGGTGACATTGACGCCGACACCCGAGGCGGCCGGCCGCTATTCCTCGGCCGATCTAAGCCGGCTGGCGCACGAGCTTCAGGTCGAGGTCGCCAAGCTGCCTGATATTGGCCTGACTTACATCGTCGGCGAGCAGCCGGAGGCGATCCAGGTCGAGCCTGACCCGGAAAAACTCTCTCTCTACGGCATCACGCTGCAGCAGTTGACGGCCAAGATCACCGGCGCCAACAGGTCCTTCCAGATCGGCACGGTGCGCGACGAGGGCAAGCAGCGTGTGCTGGTCGCCGGCCAGACCCTGCAAACCCTCGCCGACATCGGCAACCTGCTTCTGACTGCGCGGGACGGGCGGCCTGTCTATGTGCGCGACGTGGCCAGAATTGTGTTGGCTACGTCGCCGGCGGAGAACCGGGTCACCAACTTCGTCAAGTCCGACAAGGGACTTGAACGAGCCCCGGCCGTGTCGCTGGCGGTGGCCAAGCGGCCGGGCACCAACGCCGTCGTCATCGCGGATACCATCGTCAAGCGCCTTGACCAGGTGCGCGGCGAAATTTTCCCAAAGGACGTCGAAATGGTTGTGACTCGCGACTACGGCGAGACCGCTAACGAGAAGGCAAACGAACTGCTCTTCCACCTCGGCCTTGCCACGATCTCCATTGTCGTGCTGGTCGCAATCGCCATCGGTTGGCGCGAGGCGTTGGTGGTGGCTGTCGTCATCCCGACAACGATCCTGCTCACATTGTTTGCCTCACGCATCATGGGCTACACGCTGAACCGCGTCAGCCTGTTCGCGCTGATCTTCTCCATCGGCATCCTGGTCGACGATGCGATCGTGGTGATCGAGAACATTGCCCGCCATTGGGCCATGGATGATGGGCGGTCCCGCAAGCAGGCGGCGATCGACGCCGTCGCGGAGGTGGGCAATCCGACCATCGTGGCGACGCTCACCGTGGTCGCGGCGCTCCTGCCAATGCTGTTCGTGTCGGGTCTGATGGGGCCGTATATGAGCCCGATCCCGGCCAACGCCTCGGCGGCGATGCTGTTCTCCTTCTTTGTCGCGGTGACGCTGACGCCGTGGCTGATGATGAAGTTTGGCAAGAAGGACCACGCCTCGGCGCATGCCCATAACGCCAGCAGCCCCGGCGGCGCGCTCGGTCGCGCCTATATCGCAGTTGCAAGACCCATCCTGAAGTCGCGGTTCCGATCGTGGACCTTTCTACTTGTCGTTGGCGCGGCGACCATGGCTTCGATGGTGCTCATCTACACCAGGCACGTCACGGTCAAGCTCCTGCCTTTCGACAACAAGACCGAATTGCAGGTGGTTGCTGACCTGCCCAAAGGCTCCTCGGTCGAGGACACCAACCGGCTGTTGCAGGCTGTGGTGAATCGTCTCGCCGACGTGGCCGAGGTGGTCTCGTTCCAGACCTATGCCGGGACAGCAGCGCCTTTCAACTTCAACGGCCTGGTGCGCCATTACTATCTTCGCTCCGGATCGGAGCAGGGCGACGTCGCAGTCAATTTGACGGGGAAGGGGGAGCGCAGTCGTCCAAGCCATGCCATCGCCCTCGACATCCGCGAACGGCTGAAAGGCATTGCCATGCCAGAAGGCACCGTGCTCAAGGTGGTCGAGCCACCGCCTGGTCCGCCAGTGCTTGGGACATTGCTCGCGGAAATCTATGGGCCTGACGCCGAGACGCGCCGCGCGGTGGCGGCAAAGGTGCGCGAGACGTTCGCGTCTATCCCGTTTATCGTCGACGTCGACGACAGCTTCCACAACCTGCCACAGCGCGTGCGACTGGCGATCGATCAGGACAACCTTGAATATTACAAGGTCGAGCAGTCCGACGTCTACGATACGCTGACCTACCTCTATGACGGCACGACGGTCGGTTACTCACATCGCGGCGGCGGCCGCCAGCCGGTCCCGATCCGCGTGTCGCTCTCGAAGAGCGACGGCGTGGTCGACCAGCGCGCCCTTACGACGCCGGTCCCGGCGAACGCGCTACCCGGCGCACGCGACGTGGTGGAACTGGGCGACGTCGTGCGGGTGACGCGGGAGCCGGCATCCTACCCGATCTTCCGCCACAACGGCCGGCCCGCCGAGATGGTGATGGGTGAACTCGCGGGCGCGTTCGAGGCGCCGGTTTACGGCATGCTCGCCGTCGACGATGCCATCGCGAAAGCCGATTGGGGTAACCTCCCGAAACCGACGATCGCATTGCACGGGCAACCAGATGACGAGTCCAAGCCGACGCTTCTGTGGGACGGCGAGTGGGAGGTGACGTGGGTCACCTTCCGCGACATGGGCGCGGCCTTCATCGTCGCGATCCTGGGCATCTACATTCTCGTTGTCGCGCAGTTCGGTTCGTTCAGGCTGCCGCTGGTGATTCTGACGCCGATCCCGTTGACCCTGATCGGTATCATGCTCGGCCATTGGGCCTTCGGCGCGCCGTTCTCGGCCACCTCTATGATCGGCTTCATCGCGCTCGCCGGCATCATCGTGCGCAACTCGATCCTGCTGGTGGACTTCATTCGCCATTCCAAGGGAACCGAAAGGCCGCTGGTCGACGTGTTACTCGAGGCCGGGGCAATCCGCTTCAAGCCGATCCTGCTCACCGCGATCGCAGCGATGATCGGGGCAGCGGTCATCCTGACCGACCCGATTTTCCAGGGGTTGGCGATTTCGTTGCTGTGCGGCCTCGCCTCGTCGACGCTACTGACGGTGCTCGTCATTCCCGCCATTTACGTGGCGCTGCGCGGCGGTTCTCCGCGGGACACCGACAGCGACACGCCGGCAGTGCTCAATGCGACCGACGAACCAACCACAACGTACAGAAAGATGCCGGCTTCGGCATGATCACCGGGATCGACGTGCAGGACCTAGGCGGCGGCAAGGTCGAAGTCGCGGCCATCGATCGAAAGCCTTTGAGCCCAAAGGCGGGCATTCCGAGTCATCACGGGCAGCTCGAGCCAGAGGCCGGCACTCGATGCGGGTTCCCGGCGGTAGCGGCCGTCCATCAGGACTGGCCAGCGCTAAGAGTGAGGTCATTCAAACCAATTTGACCCCCTGATCTTGTTGTCTGCCCAGTGGTTCGATTGCAGGGCAGAGATACAGCGTTCCAGCCGTTGGAGCCGCGATTTGGAAGAATGGATGTGATAGCCGAGTTCGATGAGCCTTCTTGGCTTGGCGGGTCCTCGACGGGTAAGTAACTCAGTTTCCAGCTGGGCGATTTGTTCCCTGAGCTGTTGGGCGTCGGCAAGCCGCTGTTGCCGGATCCAGCTTCGACCGCGCATTCTCTCCGTTGTTGCGGCGGTAACCGTCCCCAGGCTCGGCTTCCAAACAGAGAATTCTAGGCGCATAATATTCGCGCACACTAATATAAAAGCGAAAATCCGTATTCGAGCGCGCCTATTCAGCTTTTGTTGAGCATAGACTGTGGCGCATTCGCCACAATGTCACGTGTCAGCTTGCATCTGCCGAACAGGTCATTGATTCTCGAGCATATCCTTTCATTATGCGGTCTAAGCGAATCTGGGGAGGCGATGATGATACGTTGCGGCGTATTCATCCATGCGGGGGGCAACGGACGGTGACGAGCGTCGTGCGCCGTTTGCTCTCCGGCACCAACCTCCCAGATCGAGCGCCTTCCGACAGCATACAGCTTCGAATTTGCAATGGCGGAGGCAGGCCGGCGGCTGCGGCTAGCGTGCTTCCGGCGCCGGTTAGGTAGACTCAATGAGCACGCGAACCAATTCCATGAAGTCTCGCTCCCAGGCGCAAGAGCCGCAGGTCTCTATGGCGCACCGTCGCGAAATGCAGCTTCTGCGCGGTGGCCGCATGACCAAGTGGAAGGGCGAGGCGGCGAGCTTCGCGCCCAATCTCACTCAGCGTGTTTCAGCGGTCGAGAAATTCTCGTCCGGCCGCCTGTTGGCTGCAGTGCTCCTCGCCGGATTTGCCGCTAGTCCAGCCGGGGCGGCGGACCGGTATTGGGACGTGAACGGCACCGGAGTCGGGCTCGGCGGCGCAGGTGCCTGGAACACTTCCTCTCTGTTCTGGAATGAGAGCAGCAACGGCGTGTCGGGTCCGATGGACGCCTGGAACAACGCCGGGGGCGACAATGCCATTTTCGACGGCACTGCCGGAACGGTGACGATCGGCGGATCGATTGGGGCAGGCAGCCTGATCTTCAACACCGGCGGCTATACGATCGCTGGCGGCACGCTGACGCTCACTGGTGCAGCGCCGACCGTTTCGGTCGTCACCGGCGCCGCCGCCATCAACTCGATCATCGCCGGCAACGCGGGCCTGACGAAGGTGGGTAGCGGTACCTTGACACTGGGCGGCGCGAACAGCTTTACGGGCGACCTCAACGTCAATGCCGGTGCGCTGACCCTTGCCGGTTCCGGCACGTATACGGCCAACATCAACCTCAACAGCGGCGCTCTTACCGTTGCCAACAACGCGGCCCTCGGCAATGCCGGCAATGGCATCTTCACGGCCGCCGGCACGCAACTGACGATCAACGGCGCTCTCGGCGCAGGCCACGTGGTCACGCTTGGCGCTGGCGGTCAAACCACCGTCTCAGGTGCTGGCGCTGCATCGACCCGCTACACCGGCGCGGGTGGTCTCACTGCTGCCCGGACATCGCTGACCAACAATGCCAACGACTACACCGGCCAGACCATAGTCCAGATCGGCACCAACGATGTCATAGGTTTCAGCTCGGTTGGCAATCTCGGCCAAGCGAGCGCGCTCGGGGCCGGTACAGGTTCCAGCGGAACGATCATCATCCAGCGCCAATTCGGCGCCACCGGCACGTTCTCGTACACCGGCACGGGAAGCGATTCCAATCGCGACTGGCAATTGCCCACTGCCGGCGGCAACCTGATCTTCCAGAACAACGGAAGCGGGACCCTGACGCTGCGAGGAAATATTGCCGTCAATGGCCCGGCGGGCACTGGCGTGGGCTTCTCGGCGATGTCCGCCGATCTGCAACTCCTGGGGCAGATCAGCGGCACGGTCGGGTCGGTCAATTTTTCAGGCAGCAGCAATGCGCGCACCATAACGCTTGGCGACACCAGCAGCTTTAACGCGGGGGTCTCGATCGGCGCCGTCACCGTAAAGGCTGGCGTCCTGGCGAATGCCGGTTCAAACAGCTCGCTTGGCGCCGGAGCCAATGTGACTTTGGATAATGGCGGCATTCTGAGCTACGCTGGCGCCGGTGCCTCAAGCAACCGCACCTGGACGGTCTTGTCCAATGCCAACGGAACCGTCAGCAATGATGGCACGGGGGCGCTGGCACTGAGTGGCGCGGCCGCGCTCAACGCCAATTCGACCCTGACCTTTGGAGGCGCCTATCTTGGCGGCCCCAACACTTTCTCCGGCGTGATCTCCGGCTCAGGCAATCTTGCCAGCAGCGGCCCCGGGACGTGGCTACTCTCCGGCGCCAACACCCGGACAGGCGGCATTACTGTGAATGGCGGCACGTTGCGCGCCGGCAGCGCCTCGGCCTTCGGCACGACCACGACGGTCACCGTCAATGGCGGCACGCTCGATCTCAACAATTTCAACCTGACGGCCACCAGCCTGGCTGGATCGGGCGGAACCGTCGCCCTCGGCAGCGGCAATCTCACAATCAATCCAGCGTCCGGCAGCACGACGTTCGCTGGAAGCGTAACCGGTAGCGGCGGCAGCCTGACCAAACTCGGCGCCGGCACGCTGACGCTGACCGGAGCCAATTCCTATAGCGGCCCCACCAATATCGGCGGCGGTACGCTGGCCTTGAACTTCACGGCGGGCGGGGCGCCGGCGAGCAACATCATTTCCAGCGCCTCCACGCTGAACATGGCGGGCGGAACGCTCGCAGTGACCGGCTCGGCAGGCCAGACGCAAAGCTTCGCGGCGACCAACATCACCGCGGCCAGCAACACCATTGCGGGATCGGGCAACGTCAACATTAATCTCGGCGCGATCAACCGCTCCGGTGGCCTGGTCAACTTCGTCCTGCCCACAACCGGCAACATCACGACCACACCCGCCACCGTCCTGGGCGGCTGGGCCACGGTGACCAGCGGCATAACCACGGACTACGCACAGGTCGATGCTTCCGGGAACGTCATTGCCCGTACCAGCTATGCGACCAAGGATGACGCCGGCAGCTGGCTGACGGGCGATGTCGTCAGCGACACGGCCGGAGCGGCGAACACACCTTACTTCGGCACGGTCGCAAGCGACATACATCTCGGCGGCCTTAAATACACCGCGGCTGCGAATTCCACAGTGACGATCGGCAGTGCCAACACGCTCGGCATCGACGGCACCATCATCGTGTCCGCTTCTGTGGGCAACACCGCGCAGAATATCACCGGCGGCAAACTGACCGGACCCGCAGGCGGCGGCGCGCTCGCCATCCTGCAGAACAGCCCAGGCGGTTTCAGGATCTCCTCGACCATCGTTGACGCCAGCGGCGGCACAACAGGGTTTACCAAGGCGGGCACCGGCGGCGTCATCCTCGCCGGTGCAAATACCTATAGCGGCGCCACCGTCGTGAGCGGGGGCGTGCTGTCCGTCAACACGATCGCGAATGGCGGGACGGCAAGCGCGATCGGCGCTTCCAGCAATGCATCCTCCAATCTTGTGCTGCAGGGGAGCACACTCAGCTACACCGGGAACTCGACATCGAGTGATCGCGGCTTCACGCTTGCCACCAACGGCGCCGTCACTGCGGGCACGATCGACGTCACCCAAGCGACGGCCAACCTGCAATTCTCGGGTGTGGTCACAAGTCCGGACAATGCCGGGCTCACCAAAATAGGCGCCGGCACCCTGACGTTGTCGAACGCCAGCAGCAACTACACAGGCGTGACCACCGTGAGCCAGGGCACGCTGGCTGTCAGCACGCTGGCTGATGGGGGCGTAAACAGCAGCATCGGTGCGTCTTCGAACGCCTCGTCGAACCTGGTGCTGCAAGGTGGGGGCGAACTGGAATACATCGGAGGGACTGCGGGGAGCAACCGCGGATTTACCCTGGGCGCAGGCGGGGGCGCCATCGACGTTGCCCCAAGCGCCACGACGCTGACACTCAGCGGCGTAGCAACAGGCGCAGGCGCCCTGACCAAAAATGGCGCGGGCACCTTGGTGCTGTCAGGCGCGAACAATTATACTGGCGGGACCGTTGTGAGCGCGGGCACGCTGCGTGCGGGGTCGACCGGCGCGTTCGGCACTGGTCTCATGACCGTGAACTCCGGCGGAACCCTGGATCTCGCGGGCCGGGCCAACACTGTGGGTGGGCTCAGCGGGACAGGCAATGTGCAACTGGGCGGCGCCGCGCTGACGACGAATGGCGTCGGCAGTTTTTCGGGAGCCATCAGCGGTACGAGCGGCGTCAACATCGGCATCTTCGGCCAACCGAGCAACCAGACCTTCAGCGGCTGCGGCAACAACTATCAGGGGCCCACGACGATCCAGAGCGGCAGCACGCTCAACGTCGACTGTCTTGCCAACGGCCTGGCGCCCAGCGACATTGGGGCATCGAGCAGCGCCTCGACCAACCTCGTCCTCATCAACGGAACGCTGAATTACACGGGCGCCACCGTGACAACCGATCGCGGCTTCTCGATGCCGGGATCGGTGACTGGTGCAATCGGCGTGCAGAACGCCGCGACAACGCTGACGTTTACCGGTCAGGTCACAGGAGCAACTGGCGGCGTCGCAAAAAGTGGCGCAGGCACGCTCGTGCTCTCCGGCAACAACACCTACGGGGGCGGGACGAATGTCTCGGCCGGAACGTTGCGGGCCGGATCCAACAGCGCTTTTGGCACCGGCGGAATGACGGTGAACACGGGCGCCACGCTGGACCTTGCGAATCTGAGCAATACGGTCGCCAGCCTCGCTGGAGCCGGCAGCGTCACGCTTGGCTCCGCAACGCTCACCATCAGCAGCGGGGTGAGCGGCGGGCTCAACCAAGATTTCAGCGGCGCCATCAGCGGCTCGGGCGGGCTGGTGAAGAACGGCACCGGCACCCAGACACAGACGCTCTCCGGCACCAGCAGCTATACAGGTTCGACCGTCATCAATGGCGGCGTCCTCGCCGTGACGAGCCTTGCCAATGGCGGCAGCAACAGCTCGATCGGTTCTTCGGCTTCGACGCCCGACAAGCTCGTGCTCAACGGCGGGGTGCTGCAATATATCGGCACCGGCGGCAGCACCGACCGGCAGTTCACACTTGGCGCCAGCGGCGGAACACTCGACGCCTCGGGCGCCGGCGCGATCAATTTCACCAGCACTGCCGCGGCTGTGCTCGCTGGTCCCGGCAATCGCACGCTGACGCTCTCCGGCACCAATACGGCCAACAACGCGCTTTCGGCCCGCATAGACAATCCCCCGAGCGGCGCCACCGCGTTGACAAAGACCGGCACCGGCACATGGGTGTTGAAGAACGCGGCGAGCACCTATACGGGAGCGACGACGATCAGCGGTGGCGTGCTTGCCGTCGACAAGCTCGCCAATGGCGGCCAAGCCAGTTCGATCGGCCAATCATCGAGTGCGGCTTCCAATCTCGTCATCGGCAGCGGATCGACGCTGCGCTACACCGGCGGCGGCGACACGACCGACCGGCTCTTCACTTTGCAGACCGGCGTCAGCTTCATCGAGTCTTCCGGCACCGGCGCCGTCGTCTTCAGCAATACCGGCTCGGCGGCCTACAATGGCAGCGGCAATCGCACGCTGGCGCTTGGCGGCACCAACACCGGCCTCAACACCATGGGTGGGACCATCATCGATGGTCCTGGCGGCACGACCCAACTTGCGAAGAACGACTCTGGCACCTGGGTTTTGACCGGCAACAGCAGCTATTCGGGCAACACCGTCATCAATGACGGCAACCTGATGATCGGAAATGGCGGGACGTCGGGCAATGCAGGGACCGGCAACGTCATCGTCGTCAACTCGACCTCGACGTTGTCGTTCAACCGCGGTGATACGTTCAATTTCGCGGGCAATCTGAGCGGTGCCGGCAACATCGCGCAGATCGGCGCGGGCACGACAAGGCTGACCTCTGCGATCGATAGCAGCATAGGCGGCACAACGCGGGTCGATGCCGGTACGCTGGAGCTTGCCAGCAACCTGACGAGCGGCGGCGGAACCACCGTGAATGGCGGGACGCTGCAGGTTGATGCTGGGAAAACATTGACCACGCCAACGCTTGCTATGAATGCCGGCTCGACGTTGAACGCCAACGGCGTCGTTCAGGCGGCCGGCGCTACTCCCACCGCAATTACCGGCGACGCCGGAGCGAGCACGATCAACATCGCCGCTGGCGGAACACTGCTTGGCAATGGCGATCTTGGGGACGGAAGTGACGCCGTCAATCTGACGGGGACCTTGAACACCGGCGCCGGAGCGCTCAACCTCGGCGCCGGCAACGACACGTTCGTGCTCAACGACGGAGCCGTTATCACTGGAACGATCAACGGCGGCACCGGTGGCGAGACGGGCGCGGGCGACACGTTTCGCGTCGTCAACACGGCAAATCGCACAGTGCAGGCCGCGGGCATCAGCGGGTTCGAGAGCCTGGACAAGCAGGGCACTGCGACGCTGACACTTATTGGGGCGCACAGTTATACCGCCGGCACGACCATCGCGGCAGGCTCGCTGCAGGTCGGCAATGGCGCGACCGCCGGTGCGCTGGCTACGCCAACCGTCGCCAACAATGGCACGCTCGCTTTCAACATGAACAGCGATTATGCGTTCGCCGGCATCATCTCCGGCACGGGCTCGGTCAACAAGCTCGGCACCGGCACAACGACGCTGACCGGCGCCAACACATATTCCGGCGCCACCAACGTCACTGCCGGTACGCTGCTGATCGACGGCAACCAGTCCGGTGCGACCGGACCGGCGAACGTCGCGACGGGCGGCACTCTGGGTGGCACCGGCATCATCGGCGGCAGCGTCACCGTCGCCGATGGCGGCACGCTGAGCCCCGGCGATGCGGGCAACGCGCCCGGTACGCTCACCATCAACGGCAATCTGGCGCTCGGTAACTCCAACCTCAACATCAATTTCGGCCAGGCGAATGTGCCCGGCGGCCCGCTCAACGATCTCATCAATGTCGGCGGCAACCTGACGCTCGACGGCACGCTGAACGTTACTCAAAGCGCCGGCGGCACTTTCGGCCCCGGCGTCTACCGGGTCATCAACTACAATGGCTCCCTGACAGACAACGGGCTTGACATCACCGATCCCAACTATTCCGTGCAGACGTCCGTCGCCAACCAGGTCAACCTGATCAATTCGGCCGGGCTTCAATTGAGCTATTGGGACGGCGATGCCGGCCCGCATTCGAACGGCGCCGTTAATGGCGGCAACGGCACCTGGCGCGCCGCCGGCGACCAGAACTGGACCGATAGCACCGGAGTTTTCGCGGCGCCTTTCGCCAATGGCAGCTTCGCCATCTTCCAGGGCACCGCGGGCACCGTGACGGTCGACAACACCAATGGCCAGGTCGGCGTTGCCGGCATGCAGTTCGCGACCAATGGCTACTTGGTGCAAGGCGGGGACACCGCGCTGGTCAATGCGCAATCGATCATTCGCGTCGGCGACGGCTCGGCGGCGAGCGCGGGTTATACGGCGACCATTGCCTCGAACCTCACCGGGGTCGGGCAACTGGTCAAGACCGACGCGGGCACGCTGGTGCTGGCGGGCGCCAACACCTACACCGGCGACACCGCCATCAATGGCGGCACGGTGCAGGTCGACGCCGACGGCAGGCTCGGCAACTTTGCCGCAGGTCTTTCGCTTGACGGCGGCAGGCTGCACACCACGGCCGATAGCACTTCCGCGCGCACCGTGACACTCAACGCCGGCGGCGGCACTTTCGATACCGACAGTGTGACCAGCTGGTTTCTAGGCAACACGGTCGGCGGCGTTGGCGCCCTGACCAAGGAGGGCGGCGGCACGCTCGTCCTGACCGGCACCAACACCTATCAGGGTGGCACGTTCATCAATGACGGCACGGTCCAAATCATCGCCGACGCCAATCTTGGCAACGCAAGCGGCAAGGTCACCTTCGACGGCGGTACCCTCCGCCAGAGCGTGTCCAGCATTGTAACGGGACGCGATGCGACGCTCGCTGCGGGCGGCGGCACATTCCAGACTGACACAGCGCTGCAGTGGGAGGGAACCGTCGACGGTGCAGGTGCGCTGACCAAGACCGGGCCCGGTACGCTGTTCCTCGGCGCCGACAACACCTATACCGGCGGCACGACCATTGCGAGCGGGCAGTTGACACTTGGCACCGGAGGCACGACCGGCTCCATCCTGGGCGATGTGGTCGACAATGGTCAGTTGGCCTTCAACCGGTCCAACCTTTATACCTTTGGCGGATTGATCTCCGGCAGCGGCAGCGTCACCCAGACCGGAACGGGGACCACCGTGCTCACGGCCGACAACAGCTATGCCGGTGAGACGCTGATCACAGGCGGTGGCGCGCTCTACATCAACGGCGATCAGAGCGCTGCGATCGGAGTGACCGACGTCAATGACGGCACGCTAGGCGGTAGGGGCACCATCGGTGGCGATGTCTTCGTTGATGCCGGCGGCAGGCTGGCCCCCGGTGATAATGGCAGCACCCCCGGCACACTTACCATCAACGGCGGTCTTAACCTCGCAGACGGCTCGAACCTCGACTATTCGTTCGGCCAGGCTGGCGTCGTCGGCGGCGCCTACAACGACCTCACCGTCGTGCATGGCGACTTGACGCTCGACGGCACGATCAATGTCACGGAAGCACCCGGCGGCAATTTTGGCCCGGGCATCTATCGCGTCATCAGCTATGACGGAACGCTTGCCGACGATGGACTGAACACGACATCGCCCAACCACATCGTGCAAACGTCGATCGCTGGCCAGGTCAATCTTGTCGACATCAGCGGCCAGACACTCAATTTCTGGGATGGCGACGCCGGCCCCAAGAGCAATGACGTCGTCAACGGAGAAGACGGCACCTGGCGCGCCGCCGGAGACGACAACTGGACCGGTTCGGACGGCAACCTGAACGCTGCTTTCTCGAATGGCAGCTTCGCGATCTTTGCCGGCGCCGCCGGTACGGTCAGCGTCGACAACACCAATGGCCAGGTCCAGGCCGCGGGCATGCAGTTCGCCACCAGCGGCTATGTGGTCCAGGGGCAGGATATCCAGTTGCTCGGACCGCAGTCGACCATCCGCGTCGGCGATGGCACGCTGCCCGGCGCCGCCTACACGGCAACCATCGCTGCCAACCTCACCGGCGCCACCCAGTTGGCGAAGACCGACCTTGGCACGCTGGTGCTTGCCGGCACCAACAGCTACACCGGCGGCACGGCCGTCAAGGGCGGCACGCTGCAGGTTTCGGCCGATGCCAATCTTGGCGCCGCCGCCGGCGGATTGAGCCTGGACGATGGCGCAACGTTGAAGACCACCGCCGCCTTCACCTCGGCGCGCGACGTCACTCTCAATGCAGGTAGCGGCACTGTCCAGACCGATGCGGACCTCATCCTTTCGGGCGCGATCAGCGGCGCAGGCGGCTTCAACAAGACGGGCGCCGGAGCACTCATCCTGACCGGCTCCAACAGCTATGCGGGGCCAACCACGGTGGGCGCGGGTGGCCTCTATGTCGATGGCGACAACAGCGCGGCGACCGGCCTTGTGTCGGTTGCCAGCGGCGCGACGATTGGCGGCAAGGGCTCGATCGGCGGCGACGTGACTGTCGCCGACGGCGCAACCCTGTCGCCCGGATCGGCCGACGGCACGCCGGGCACGTTGGCGATCGCCGGCAACCTCAATCTTTCCAGCGGCTCGGTTCTCAACTATTCCTTTGGACAGGCTGACGTCGTCGGCGGAGCTCTCAACGACCTGACGACGGTCGGCGGCAATCTGGTTCTCGACGGCACGCTCAACGTCACCGCGAGCGCAGGCGGCACCTTCGGACCAGGCGTCTACCGCGTCTTCAGCTATGACGGCACGCTGACCAACAACGGCCTCGCCGTCGGCACGATCCCGTCAACTGGCTATTCGATCCAGACCTCGATCGATCACCAGGTGAACCTCGTCAACACGCAGGGCCTCACCTTCAACTACTGGGACGGCAATGCCGGGCCGAAGAACAACGGCGTGATCAATGGCGGCGACGGCGTCTGGCAGACCTCTGCCGGCAATGACAACTGGGCCAACGAGACCGGCACCATCAATGCCCCCTTCGCCGACGCTTCGTTCGCCATCTTTGCCGGCCAGGCCGGCACGGTGACCGTGGACGATGGCTTGGGCCAGGTGACGGTCTCCGGCATGCAGTTCATGACCGGCGGTTATATTGTCCAGGGCGATGGCATCGCGCTTACCGGACCGTCCAGCAGCATCGTCGTCGGTGATGGCACGGCGGCTGGCGCCGGCATGACGGCCACGATCGCCTCGGTTCTTTCGGGCGACGCGCAGCTGGTCAAGTCCGACCGCGGCACGCTGGTTCTGACCGGCACCAACACCTACACCGGCGGCACCGCGATCAATGGCGGCACGCTGCAGGTGTCGGCCGACGCCAATCTGGGCGCGGCCGCCGGCGGGCTCAGCTTCGATGGCGGCACGCTGCGCACGACGGACAGTTTCGCGACCGCGCGTGCGGTCAATGTGATGAGCTCCGGCACCGTCTCCACCGCGGCCGCCACGACCTTGACGCTCAACGGCGCGCTGACAGGTTCGGGCGCCTTCACCAAAGCCGGCGACGGAACCCTTGTGCTGGCCTCGGGGGGCTCCGCCTTCGCCGGTCCGACCTCTGTCCAGCAAGGAACCTTGGCGGCGGGTGCTGTTGATGCGCTTGGCGCCGCATCGGCATACACGGTCGCCTCCGGAGCAACGCTGGATCTAGGCGGCTTCAATCAGACCGTGGCCTCGCTCGGCAATGCGGGCTCGGTGCGGTTGGGCACTGCACCTGGCACGACGCTGACCGTCAATGGCAATTATACCGGCAATGGCGGGACCATCTTCCTCAATGCCGCGCTCGATGGCGATGCTTCGACCACCGACAAGGTCGTCATCCATGGCAGCACTTCCGGCACCGGCGTTCTCGCGGTCGCCAATGTCGGTGGGGCAGGGGCCCCGACCGTCGAGGGTATCAAGATCGTCGATGTCGACGGGAGCTCGGCCGGCACCTTCTCGCTGGCCGGCGACTATGTCTTCCAGGGCGACCAGGCCGTGGTCAGCGGTGCCTATGCCTACCGCCTCTACAAGAACGGCGTGAGCACGCCGACGGACGGTGACTGGTATCTACGTTCGGCGCTGATCAATGGATCGCCGAACCCGCTCTATTCGCCGGCCGTGCCGATCTATGAGGCCTATCCGGCAGTGCTGCAGAGTCTCAATGAACTCGGCACCCTGCAGCAGCGCCTCGGCAACCGCTCCTGGACAGGTGCCGCACAGGGCGCCGACGAGATCGGCAGCGTTCCAACGCAGAACGCGATCTGGGCCCGCGTCGAGGGCGCCCACACAAGGCAGAGCCCCGAGAGCGCCACAACGGTCTCGGACTACGACGTTACGACATGGAAGCTGGAGACGGGGGTCGACGGGCTCCTCTACGAGGATTCCACCGGCATCCTGCTCGGCGGTGTCTCTTTCCATTACGGCACGGCCTCGTCGGACATCTCGTCCATCTATGGCGTCGGCTCCATCAATGCCAAAGGCTACGGCTTTGCCGGCACGCTGACCTGGTATGGCGATAACGGCTTCTACACCGATGGCCAGGCGCAGGTGACGTGGTATGACAGCGACCTGAAGTCCGCCACGCTGGGCAGCGAGCTCGCCAAGGGCAATAACGGCTTCGGTTATGCTTTGAGCCTCGAAGCCGGCCAGAAGTTCGCGCTCGGTGGCAAATGGACGCTGACGCCGCAGGCCCAGCTTTCCTACTCCTCGGTGCGCTTCGACAGCTTCACCGATCCGTTCGGCGCAGCGGTGTCGCTCGACAAGAGCGAAGCGCTCATCGGCCGGGCCGGGCTGTCGCTCGACTACGAGGATGCCTGGACGGGTGCTCAGGGCAAGGTCAGCCGCTCGCACCTCTACGGGATCGCCAACCTCTATTACGACTTCCTCGACGGCAACGATGTCGACGTCTCGGGCACGTCGCTTCACGAGCACGATCAGCCGCTATGGGCCGGCGTCGGTCTCGGCGGATCGCTCTCCTGGGCCGACGATCGCTACACCGTCTTCGGCGAAGCCTTCGCCAAGTCGAGCCTGAAGGAGTTCGGCGACAGCCGCTCCATCGGCGCGAAGCTCGGGCTGAGCGTCAAGTGGTAAGTCGGCAGGCTGCCGGCTGACAGAGACAATGAGCCCGGGGTCGAGTGCGCCGGGCCTAATAGGAATGGATGAAGATATGACCCGTAAGAACTGGGGCAGAAGCCTCCTGCTGGTTGCCACCGCGCTGCTCGTCATGGGTTTTGCCATCTCGGCATTTGCTCAGGAGAAGAGCGGCCTTCCGGGTGGGGCCACCTCGCTCCAGGAGAGCTACCAGGACTGAACCTCACCTGTCAGAGCAGCGCACCCCCAATCGCGTGCGCTGTCTCGCAGCAGCAAACCCAGCAGAACGGACAGCGGGTGATGGCTGTCGAGCTCAAGCGCAACAGCGATGCGACACTCGCCGGCAGCCTCGTGCTTCCGTTTGGACTTCAGCTCGACGCCGGCGCCACATTGCAGATAGACGACGGCCAGCCGCTCCAGCCATTGCGCTTCTCCACCTGCCTGCCGGCCGGCTGCGTCGTGCCGCTTAGCCTCGATGAAGGGACGGTAGCCGCATTGCGCGCGGGCTCAGCGCTGAAGATCAAGGTCAAAAGCGCCGATCAGAAAGACGTCGTCCTGCCCGTGTCGTTGAAAGGTCTTGCACCCGCGCTGGACAGGCTCAGCGTTCTGGCTGGAGCGTAACGCGGCCGTGCGGGCCGACTACGAGCGTGCTGTGAGGCGTTCGCCTCATTCGACCACTGACGCTGTTCGCGCTTTACGCCTCGCTCACCGTCAATGCCGTGAAGCAGCCGTGGGCGCAGGCCACGCACCCACGAAATGGCGGGCAGGTTGGCAACGCGGTCGCTCTCGAGGTAGCGACGGAGTGAACGCCGGCCGTACGCGCTTGACCAAGACGTAATCCTCGACGGCGCGCCGGAAGCACCCAGCCAAGACGCTTGGACAGTTATCCACCTTGAAAAGGCGGCCCATGGCGCAAACCGCCAAGCAGCTTCTCGCCGGAACGAGATCGCTTCCCGCCATGACGCGGACCCAAGAACCTGCGGCGTCCGGCAAGGCAAGAAGACGCAAAGCGACAAAACTCAGCGCGAGATTTTTCGCCAGCGCCATTGGCGCGGGCCGCAGACCTCGATTCCCTGGCGTTGGGAAACGCAGCGGTAAGAAGTTATCGAGAAATCATCTTAGCCTGCCCCCAAAATCGGAGCATCTTCGCGACCAGCCAGGGTGCATCACCGTTCATGCGGCCATCAGCCGTTTACGGCATCCTTGAGTGCCTTTGCCGGCTGGAAGACGATCTTCTTCGAAGCCGCGATCTTGATTGTAGCGCCGGTTGACGGATTGCGCCCCTCACGTGCCGGTTTGTTCTGCACCTTGAACTTGCCGAACCCGTTAAGACTGATTTCCTCGCCCTTGGCCGCGCTCTCTGAAATGCCTTTCAGCACATCCTCGACCACAGCCTTCGCTTGCGTTTTCGACAGACCGTGCGCGTTTGCAAGGCGTTCGGCAATATCGATTGTATTGACAGCCATCGTTTCCATCCCTTTCGTTGTGTTGGTTTGGCGGCTGGCCTTATGCCACAGGAGATTCCGCACTGTCATCGGCCAAGAACGGAATCTGCTGCAAACCAAGGCCTGAACCGGGTATTTCCGCGGTCAATCAAGACACTCATGCGCCGCATGACGTCATGGTGCAGAACGCTACCGGTTGGCGGCTGCTTTGCTAGCCTTCTTCACTGATGATTTGGCTGCCGTTGGGATCGTTGCCGCCGCGACCCGAGCCGTCCGTTTTCGTTTCTCGGCCGCAACTGGCGCGGTCGCTGCCTTGCGCCCAAGCCCGATCGATTTCGCAAGAGCCGAGCGGGTGGCTGCGTAGTTCGGCGCCACCATCGGATAGTCAGAGGGCAGACTCCATTTCTGGCGGTACTCGTCGGGCGTCAGATTGTAATGGACCCCGATGTGCCTCTTAAGGGATTTGAATTTCTTCCCATCCTCCAGGCAGATAATGAAATCCGGCGTCACTGACTTCCTGACCGATACTGCCGGCTCCTGCTTGGCCGCAGGTTCCGTCAACGGGCTGCCGAGCCCTTGCAAAGCTGAATGAACATCGCCAATCAGCTTCGGCAACTCGCCGATCGGCAGTGGGTTGTTCGACACGTAGGCGGCGACAATTTCGGCGGCAATCGACACGATATCCGTTTGCCCGTCTTGTTCAGGAGAAATGGTCATACAGCTTTCCACTTATCTTGCCGGACGCATTAAAGATGCGTGATTTACCCGCCACCAACCAGGCAAATAATCCGTTTCCTTTCTACAATCCACAACTCTCGGCAATATTATAGACGTAAGCTCGCTTTCATACTTCCGATCGGCTGCCGATGGCTTGCCGTTGATCGGGCAGCGGCTTGCGGCGGGACGGCTATTTGATCTGCTGTTTCCCGACACCGGACGGCTCTCCTCTTCGCGGGCGAGATCGCCGTCGAGGTCGCCCAGTCTGAGCGCAAGTTCGTCAGTGTCGAGCTGCTCGGAACCACGGCCAACTACGTGCACTGCAGCTGCTTGATGATGGATTAACGCACGCGCTCTCACCGCCGTGGCGCTCGACGATCGTCGCGATGTCACCTGTGCATGTGGCGCTCGGCATTTCGAGCAACACCGTCTCCACCGTGGGACCGAGTAGCCCAGGCAGCGGACATCTTGCTAAACCGATGGCCAGCAACGACCGGCAAGAAGCATGTCGCTGCCCGCAAAGCCTGCCTTGGCGTTCTCGATGGGCTCAACGAGGCCAGCGACGCCTACAAGGCGTTCGTTGAGGCCGCGAAGGAGGTAGACATCCTCGTTGAATGGAATCCGTTCAGTTGAGCGCCGAGCCGCTTTTCATCCCGCCCTCTATGGCCTTACTGTAAACAGGTCGAGCAGGCCGGAGGACCCATGTGCAACGATTACGAACAACATGTACTCTGGGCTGAATATTGCCGGATGATGGCGTCGCTGGCGCTCAAAATCCCCAGCCACCAGACCGAACTCGATTTGCCGCAGGCGGACGACGTCCGCATCAACGATCCAGCGCCGATAATGCGGGCCGCTGATGACACGATCGAACTGGCATCGATGACGTTCGGGTTTCCGCCGAACGGACCAAAAGGCGGGCCTGTGTTCAACTTCCGTTCCGAGGGACGGCAATTCGGAAACAGCAGGCGCTGCCTCGTTCCTGCGTCCGCGTTCTTCGAGTTCACGGGAACGAAATATCCGAAGGCGAAACATCGCTTCACGCTCAACGGCTCTCCGTTCATGGCCATCGCGGGGCTTTGGCGTGAGGCTGTCGGCAACAAGCCGCCCACATTCACCATGCTGACGACCGATCCCGGGCCGGATGTCGCGCCATATCACAATCGTCAGGTCGTGGTACTTCAGCCGGAGAATTGGGCGGCCTGGATCAGTCTGACAAAGCCTGAGGCTGAGCTTTTGCGGCCGCTTCCGGCAGGCTCACTCTCGGTCGAAACAGTTCGCCCCGAAAGCTCGTGACTTAGCTGCGCAGAATCTCTGGTACGCTGAGCGGACCGAGATCGAGAACCCGCCGGTATTCGCCCGCGCGGCGCCAGACGCCTCGCACGTTTTCATTCTCCCGATCACGCCTCGGATCGAACATCAGTCCCTCGAAGTGATCCAGAAAGGCCTCTGCAGATGCGGCGTCGCTGAAGCAATGGAGCCGATAGGTTTCATATTTGCCATTCGGCCATATCGCCTGCACATGGCGCGTCTGGTGTTTAAACCCTCGTTCCTGGCAGAACTTTGCGATCGTGGTGAAGTTCCGGTCGGTGCAGAGGTCGTCCGGCAGCGCAACCTGGTGAGGCCAGTCGCGGTCGATGACCGAAGGTGTTGGGGAGCCCCGACTGCGTTTGACCACTATTCGAAATGCATCGACTGGCCGCGCATCATGGCCAGCGTCAGCGCGATTGCAGGATGTGCCGGTGGCCTTTCCATATACAGGTAGCCGTCGAAATTACGCCATGCCGCCATGCGCAACTCATCATCGTCATCACTGGCCGCCGGGTCGAAAACGTGGGCGTCACATGGATCCCGGTCAATCTCGATTGTCCAGTCCTTAAGCGCCTTGCGAGCCATCTCTTCAACCTGGGCAAGGTCGCTGGTGAAGAAGGGGATTCGGTCTCCCTCTTCCGATAGGGGCTCAACGCGATCCAGCGTTGGCCGCTCGGGAACCCAACCCAGAACGAAGGCAATATCGAAATCGATCTGGCGGTCTGGGCCGGTCGTGATCTCCAGCCGCTTGACGACGTCAGGATAGAGCTGCTTGCGCTCTGGCCAGGTGTCTGGAATAGCCTCGGCTTGCAGCTTCGTGCGGGGAACGTTGATCAGTTCCATGACCTGGTGGTGCGGGACTTTTTCCTCCGGCCAGCCCGCACAACAAGCCGCTGCCGCAGCCTTGTCTGCTTCCATCCAGACTGAAGCAGCCTGGTCCTCGTCCTCGGTAGGCTTGTCGTCTTCTGGGAAGCCTTTGATATCCCACCCTTCCAACGCAAACAGCCCTTCAGCTCCTTGCAAAGCTGTGATGCCGGCGCGTGCAAACACTGCTTCGGCTGCGGCGATGCCTCGTGCGAGCTCTTGGGGTGTTGCGTCCTCGATGTTCAAGCGAAGTTCCATCGTTCGCCTCCTATGACCTAATCCAGCCATGTGAACAAAGTGAGAACAAAGAGTCAAGCGTGCCCTTGACGGGAGAGGAATATGATCCTTATTTCAGCGTGATCTGGAGCAGCAAGGGACCATGGCTCGGCGTCAATCGCGCTGGCCGGCGAAGCTATGGCAAAGACGGCGGAAGACAATTTTCGGATCGAGGTCTGGGATCGCGAGGAGCAGGCTCTGTCGGAAACCATTTCGCGTTCCCCCGATTCAACGGTCAGCCAGGCAGCCTGGCAAGCTGCCATCCGGCGCCGGCCGGGCATGTTGCTGATCCACTACAACAGCCGGCATGTGATGGAGAAAATCCTGACACCAGGCGAGGTCAAGATCCCACCGCAGGCCATCATCGATGGCAGCGTTCACGCGGGCCTCGATGTGGCGCTCGGCGATCTTCGCGAATGGCATGTGTTGCGGGCCTGGTGCAGATCCTGTTCGCACCATGCAACGGTAAAGCCTGCCGGGCTGATCCAACGCTATGGAAAAGGCGCTCTGTTCAGTTCGGTCGAGCGAGCGCTTTTCTGCACGAGTTGTGACAGGGGCGGGCCTGTCCGGCTGGAAATTCACAAGCTGCCACGCAACTGAGCAGAGCCGAAGGGCGCGAGACTGGATCAATTCCTTCAGGCAAACTCGCCCTGTACCGACCAATCCGATCGCCGCCGATCAGCGGCGGGATTGTCGAGAACAGGAAATGCGCGCGAACGATACCGGTCATTTCTATATCCTGAATGCAAACCATGCGGACCGCCGCGGACGGGGACAGTCGGTCCCGCGTCCCGTCCTGCGGCCGGCGCTATGCTGACGCTCCTACGGCTGTCCCGTTCACCGCCCGCGGCGGAGGCGAATTTCCTCCGTCCTGCGCGCGACAATGTCCGCTGCTGCGGACGCGCGTAGGACTGCGGTTTATACGCCGTTCTTCCTTAGAGCGCCGACGGCTGCCGGCGCGTAGATGCTTGGGGATGGAACCGAACCCCCAGGCAGGGTATTGAATCGGACTATGGATCCGAGTTCCGCATGTCGCCTGGAGATGGCATCCTAAGCATCAGCAAAAGGCGCAGGCGGCGCAGAGAGTCAGAATCTGTCCCTGCATATCCGCTGCCGGGGTTTCGGTCGTTCCAGCTCTGCACATTGACAGACCAAATACCGGTGGGCGGGGATTGGCTTTTCGAGATGAAGTTCGACGGCTATCGTGCCCAAGTCGCCATCTCCGGCTCGAATGTCGTCGTCTATACGCGCAATGGCCACGACTGGACCCGACAGTTCAAGGTCATCCTGCCGCCGCTTCAGAGACTGACAAAGGGCGCGGCACTGATCGATGGTGAGATCGTCGCCATCGACAGCCAGGGCCGTACGAGTTTCTCCATGCTGAAAGCTGGCATTGCCACGGGTTTGCCGCTCAAGTTCTACGCTTTCGATCTGCTTGAATTCGATGGCGAAGATCTGTCGAACCAGCCGCTGCTGGAACGCAAGGCGCGACTTGAGTCCCTGCTGGGCGCGCGCCGCCCTGACGACAGCCTGCAATTCTCCAACCACATCGTCGACCATGGCAGAAGGGTGTTCGACGCCATGTGCGAGGCCGGCCACGAAGGCGTCATCGCCAAGCGCGCCGACAGCTCTTACGTCGGCGACCGCACCGGGAGTTGGCTCAAGATCAAGTGCACGAAGCGACAGGAATTCGTCGTCGGCGGCTATCGCCCAAGTGACACAGGACATGGCATGGCCTCACTAATCCTCGGCACTTACGACAATGGCAAGCTCATCTATCGCGGCCGCGTCGGCACGGGGTTCACCGCGGCGATGCGCAAGGAAATCCTCGCGAAGCTCGAGAAACGCGTTGTTGAGAAACCGGCTTTCGCCTCCGTTCCAAGAGACATTGCCCGCCGTGCCCGGTGGGTAAAGCCCGAACTTGTCGCCGAAGTCACCTATGCCGAAGTGACCCCGGACGGCAGCTTGCGACATCCAAGCTTTGAGGTAATGCGCGAAGACAAGCCAGCCGACCAGGTGGTGATGGAAATGCCGAAGACGCCGGCAACTCTTGGCTCCGCCAATCTCGGTCCGGGGATCGGCAAGGAGATCGCCGCTGCTGTCGGCGTCAAGCTGACGCATCCGGACAAGATCATGTATCCGGGGACCAAGGTGACCAAGGCCACGCTTGCGGCCTACTACGCCGCGGTCGCCGAGAAGATGCTGCCGCACATCCAAGATCGGCCACTGTCGCTGGTGCGCGACACCGACGGCGACCTTCAGCAGACCTTTTTTCAGAAGCATAAACTGCCAGGCATGCCCAAGGCCATTCATGACGGCCAGTTGGCGAAGATGTCCGGTAAGGAAAGCCGCATCCTCTGGGTCGGCGACCTGGCGGGGTTGATCGCAGGCGTCCAGATGAACGTGCTCGAATTCCACATCTGGGGAAGCCTGCGCCAGCAGCCGAGTCTGCCGCACCGCATGATCTTCGACATCGATCCGGACGAGGGCCTTGGCTTCACCGCCGTCAAGCAGGCAGCCCTCGACATTCGGGGCATTTTGGAAGCGCTCGGACTGCAGTCGTGGCCGTTGTTGTCCGGCGGCAAGGGCGTTCATGTGGTCGTGCCGCTCGTCCCGGAGGCAGACTGGGACGAGGTCAAGAGCTTCTGCCAAGACTTCGCCGAACTACTAGCCCGTACAGATCCGTCGCGTTTCGTCGCCAACATGAGCAAGGCGAAGCGCAAGGGCCGGATGTTTCTCGATTACCTGCGCAACGGCCAGGGCGCCACTGCAATCTGTCCCTGGTCGACTCGGGCACGCGCGGGGGCGTCGTGCGCGGTGCCTGTCAGCTGGGAGGATTTGCCCGCCTGCGAAAGCGCCAACGGTTTCGATGTTTTCGCTGCCGCCGCGCGGGCTCAGCTGCCCGAAGCCTGGGAGGGTTATTTCGATGTCGAACAGACGCTTACCGACCGCATCCGCCACGCAGTCCGGTAGCAATAACCATCCTGGATGGTCAGCGACATTTGCCTATTCGGCGCCGACCGCCTTTGCCCAAATTCGAGAGCGTCCTCTCTTCTGAGGAGGACCCGCAACGCCGTCTAGAGTGAGAGTACGGACCGGTTTGCCGTGACGGGTTGAGAGCTGGAGGAGGGCCTTCGGCGCCCGTCGCGGAGAACCGCAATGCCCAGACATTACGCTCGCGTCGGCGCCGACCGGGCAAGCCTCTATGACGATATCACCAACAAGATCATCGCCGAGCTGGAGGCTGGGCGCTTTCCCTGGGTGCAGCCCTGGGGCACGACGGCGACGAAAGCTTCTCTGGCCATGCCGGCCAACGCCGCGACCGGCCGCGCCTATTCCGGGATCAATGTGCTGATCCTGTGGGGTGCGGTCGTCGAGCATGGGTTTCCCGTCCAAAGCTGGCTGACTTTCCGCCAGGCGCTATCGCTAGGCGGTCATGTCCGCAAGGGCGAACACGGCACCACCGTCGTCTATGCTGACCGCTTCGTCCCTGAAGACCAGAAGAGCCGTGCGCGGGAAACCGGCGAAGCAGCCCAAGCCATACCGTTCCTGAAGCGCTTTAGCGTGTTCAACGTAGCACAATGTGAAAATCTGCCCGACGATCTGGCCGTGGCTCCGCCTGCACCAGAGCCTGGACTGATCGAGCCGGCCGTCGACGCACTGATCAAGGCGACCGGGATCGATTTCCGCATCGGTGGCGATCGCGCCTATTACGCTCCGGCGCATGACTATGTTCGGGTGCCGCCGCCGCAGGCCTATTTCGAGACCATCGACTGGCACCGCACCGCCCTGCACGAGCTTGGGCATGCGACCGGCCATGCCTCCCGCGTCGGCCGTGACCTCGGCGGCGCCTTCGGCACCAAGAAGTATGCTTTCGAGGAACTGGTCGCCGAGTTGAACGCAGCCTTCTGCTGCGCCTCGCTTGGCATCGTGCCGACCGTCCGCCACGCCGACTACCTGGCCTCCTGGCTTGAGGTTCTGCGCGAAGACAACCGCGCCATCGTGCGTGCCGCCTCCCAGGCCAGCAGGGCGGCCGACTGGCTGCTCTCCTTCCTGCCGCAACCTGACGGGGCATCCAGGACGGACCCAGGCGAGGTCGATGAGACCGATATCGACAGGAGGGCGGCGTGATCCTCCTTACGTGCCTCAGATATTCCGTGTGCGGCGCGGTCCGTAGAGTGAGAGGGCTGCGCCGGTCTTTGTGACGGGTTGGAGGTCGAGAGAGTCTCGGCCGCCCGTCGCGGAGATAATCAAGATGGCTACCGTCAAGCAGAAGATCACCCTCAACGCTTCGCGCGACATCCCGTTCAACAAGCTGATGCTGAGCCAGTCCAACGTCCGGCGCACCAAGCGCGGGGAAACGATCGAGGACCTCGCCGCCTCGATTGGACGGCGCGGCCTGCTCCAGAGTCTCAACGTCCGGCCAGTGTTGGATGGTGAGGGCAACGAGACCGGCATGTTTGAGGTGCCGGCTGGTGGCCGCCGCTATCGCGCCCTTGAGCTGCTGATCAAGCGGAAGCGCATGGTCAAAACCGAGCCTGTGCCTTGCGTCGTCACCAACGCCGATAGCGAGGTGCCGATCGAGGAAGATTCGCTGGCCGAGAACTTCCAGCGTGAGGACCTCGATCCTCTCGACATGTTCCGTGCCTTCCAGACCCTGCACGATCAGGGCGCGAGCCACGAGGAGATTGCGGCACGCTTCTTCGTGTCCGCGACCTTTGTCCAGCAACGCCTGCGGCTCGCGAAGGTCTCGCCCAAGCTGCACGATGTCTACGCGCAGGACGGGATGAAGCTCGATCAGCTCATGGCCTTCACCGTGGCCGACGATCACGCCCGTCAGGAACAGGTCTGGGAGGCGCTCGAACATTCGTGGTCGAAGGAGCCGCATCAAATCCGGCGCATGCTGACCGAAACCACGGTCCGGGCAAGCGATCGCCGGGCGCTGTTCGTCGGTGTCGAGGCCTATGTCGCAGCCGGCGGGATAGTGCTGCGTGACCTGTTCGAGGCCGACAATGGCGGCTGGCTGCAGGACCCTGTGCTGCTCGACCGCCTGGTTCGCGACAAGCTGAAATCGATCGCAGATGAGATCGCCGCCGAAGGCTGGAAGTGGATCGTGGTCGATGTCGATCTGCCCTATGGCCACAATCACGGCCTGGGGGCGCTCGCTGGCACGCCCGCCGATCTGACCGAACCGGAGCGGGCACAACGTGAAGCGTTGCGCAAGGAATACGATCGGCTGGAAGCCGAGTATCGCGAAGCCGACGAACTCCCCGACGAGGTCGATCAGCGCCTCGACGAGATCGAGTCCGCGCTCGAGGCCTTCGAGAGCAGGCCGATGAACTACGATGCGGCCGAGATCGCTCGCGCCGGGGTGTTCATCAGCATCGATCGTGATGGCGATCTCGTCATCGATCGGGGCCATGTGCGCCCCGAGGATGAAGCGACACAGGCGGTCGGCGGCGACTCCGCCCAGCCCTGCGGTGCGACCGGGAGTGAGGATGGCAGCGACGAACTTTCGGTTCGCAGCGCGACCATCACCACCGGCGCGCAGGCGTCCGAGCCCGAGGAGGATGAGGGCGACACCATCAAGCCGCTGCCCGAGCGCCTGGTGATCGAACTCACCGCTCATCGCACCTTGGCGTTGCGCAATGCCGTGGCCGAGAACCAGCATGTGGCCATCACAGCGCTCTTGCATCGGCTCGTCCTCGACACATTCGGTCAGCGTTCCGCGACCGGCTGCGTCGAGGCGTTTGTCCGGCATATCCACCTGCCGGCGCAGGACGCCGACCTCAAAGACAGCCCGGCGGCCAAGGCGGTCGATGAGCGCCATGCGGCATGGAAGGGCGACATCCCGCTCGGTGACGACCAGACTCTGTGGGTCTGGCTCGAAAGTCTCGATGAAGCCAGCCGACAGGCGCTGCTGGCACACTGCGTCAGCTATGGCATCAACGCCCTGTTCGAACGGCCCAACCCCTATGGCAGCGGCGTCTCCCAGCACGGGCTGGATCAACGGCTGCGCGAGGCCGATCGGCTGTCTCTTGCCACCGGGCTCGACATGGTGGCTGCGGGTTGGCGCCCAACGGTCGCAAACTATCTCGGCCGGGTCACCAAGTCCCGGATCCTCGAAGCCGTGCGTGAGGGCGCTGGCGAGCAGGCGGCCCAGCTCATCGATCATCTCAAGAAGGGTGACATGGCCAAGGAGGCCGAACGCCTCCTGGCCGATAGTGGCTGGCTGCCTGAACCACTCCGTCTGACCGCTCAGGACGCACCGGCCATGCAGCCGGACGAGGGCGAGGAGGGTAACTTGCCCGAATTCCTCGCCGGCGATGATGAAGACGACTCGGTGGCAGCCGATGAGGTCACGGCTCACGCGGTCGCAGCCGAATAGAACCTATCGACAGCGCGGCTCCGGTCGCGACGTTCCCCTTCACCTCACGGCCCGGCTCCCAGCCGGGCCATTTTCGTTTCAGGAGATATGTCCATGTCAGCCCACATCGTCTACGACAACGCCCCGCTCGGTTCGCTCATCCGCTATTCGGACGGTGCGCCGAAGCCGCCAGCGCGCTTCACCCGAAAACTCGCGGACTGGGAGCGCCGCAACGGTCTCGGCAGGCTGGTCCGCAAGTCACCCCCGCGCGACCGTCCGACCTACAGCGCTCCGGCCTCAATCACGCTCAACGAAGGGAATTTTTCCTCCGGCGGCATCATCCTCGTGACCATTATGCGCACCTACTCGCTCGACAGCCCGCTCAGCTTCGAGATCGTCGAGCGGCCCACGATCGGCATGGTCCGGGTCCTGCAGCAGATCGGCGACCACGACGAGTTGCTGCACCTCGCCGAGAGCCGCGATGCGGCCGAACTCTGGAGGGCCAAGACCGGATACCGCAATGCGCGTCTTGAAGACATCACCGCCGACGAGGTCGGCGCCGATGTCGTCGAAGGGCGGGCGGCGGCCTGACCCGCGCGGCGTCACACCGCACACCCATAGCGTCGATCCTTCCACCCTCGCGGCCCGGATTCGGAGGAGCGCCGGACACCTTTTCAGGATCAGCACGACGACCGCAATCGTTTCCTGCGGAAGCCGGAGCCCGACGGCGGAATATGATCGAGGTCGGTTGATACCGGCAAGCGCTCCACCTCTTGGCGGGGCGCTTGTTTTCATTTTTGGCTTCGGCCGACGCCCTGAGAGGGAGAGGTAGGCCGGGATGGGTTTGAATGCGCGCGGTCCAGAGAGAGCGCCGCGCGGCTCGATCCTGTCCCCGCTCTCCCGAGGTTCACACCATGTACATGATCTCGCCCGCTGCGACGGTTCCCGCTGCCGCGCCGATCTCGCCCGCCCAGTCCTGTGCAGCCGGTGCTATCTTCGCCGCCGCCGGCCTGCTGCTTCCCCGTCTCGAACGTGGCGAGCGCATCGACGCGCCAAAGCTGCGCTCGGCGATGGAAGCCGCATTCGGCGCCTCCGACACCGCCGGCGCCTGGGACTGGAGGCAGGCCTACGATGCCTGCGAGGCCGCCACGGTCCTGTTCCTTCGCAAGTATGGAAAGGCGCTGTTTCGCAAAGCCGCGTCGCCAGCGCTCCGGCTTTCCGCATTGTCGAAGATGGCCCGGCTCATGCCGACGCATACCCGCCGATCCGAAGAGGCGCAGACCTTCCAGCAGTTCTCGACGCCGATTCCGCTCGGCCTGGTCGCGGCAACGGCCGCCGCCATCACCCCGGCCGACCGTGTGCTGGAGCCTTCTGCCGGCACTGGGCTGCTCGCCATCCTGGCCGAGATAGCCGGCGCCTCGCTCGTCCTCAACGAGCTTGCCGAGACGCGCGCGGCACTTCTCTCCTTCCTCTTTCCAGCCGTCTCCGCCAGCCGCTTCGACGCCGCCCAGATCGACGACCATCTCGATCCCGGCGCCGTTCCGAGCGTGGTGCTGATGAACCCGCCCTTTTCGGTCATGGCTAACGTCGAGGGCCGCATCGCCGACGCGGCCTGGCGGCATATCGCCTCGGCGCTGGCGCGCCTTGCGCCCGGCGGACGGCTGGTGACGATCACCGGTGCCAACTTCGCGCCCGATCATCCGGCATGGACCGCCGCCTTCACTCGCCTGCAGGAACGTGGGCGCGTCGTCTTCTCCGCCGCCATCGACGGCTCGGCCTACGCCAAGCATGGCACGACCTTCCCGACACGCCTGACCGTCATCGACAAGCTGCCGGCAAAGGATCCCACCGTGTTCGCGGATGCTCCCGGCATTGCCTCGGACACGGCGACGCTCCTCGCGTGGATTGAGGAGCGCCTTCCCGCACGGCCAACGGTAGTGATGGCCGCCGTTTCCAGCGCGGCATCGGCGGTCGCCAGACCCCGCACCGTGCACGGCTATCTCACACGCTCGGCGAGAACCATGCCACCCATGTCGATCGCCGAACCGGAAGCCATCGACCTCGCCTATGAGGCCGTCAACTGGCAGGCGGCCGAGGACGGCCAGATCAGCGACGCCATCTATGAAGCCTACGGGCTTCAGGCGATCCGCATTCCCGGCTCGCGGGCTCACCCCACCCAGCTCGTTCAATCGGCAGCCATGGCCTCGGTGGCGCCGCCCAAGCCGAGCTATCGGCCGCGCCTGCCGCGGAACGTGTTCGACCTGCTGTCGGATGCGCAACTCGAGACCGTCATCTATGCCGGCGAGGCCCACACCGACTATCTGGCCGGCGCCTGGACCCTCGACGACACTTTCGACGTGGTGAGCGCCGCAGCCGACGACGCAGCAGGTGCCGTTCGCTTCAGGCAAGGCTTCATGATTGGCGACGGCACCGGTGTAGGCAAGGGCCGCGAGTCTGCCGCAGTAATCCTCGACAATTGGATGCATGGCCGTCGCAGGGCGGTCTGGATCTCGAAGTCCGACAAGCTCATCGAGGATGCGCAGCGCGACTGGTCCGCGCTAGGCATGGAGCGCTTGCTGGTCACCCCGCTCTCCCGCTTCCCGCAGGGCAGGCCGATCGTGCTGCCGGAAGGCGTCCTGTTCACCACCTATGCCACGCTACGTTCCGAAGACCGCGGCGAGAAGGTTTCGCGGGTCAAACAAATCGTCGAATGGTTGGGTCCGGATTTCGATGGGGTCATCATTTTCGACGAGGCGCACGCCATGCAAAACGCCGGCGGCGGCAAGGGCGAACGCGGCGACGCCGCTCCCTCCCAGCAAGGCCGTGCCGGCCTGAGGCTCCAGCACGCCCTGCCGAATGCCCGAATCGTCTATGTGTCGGCGACTGGCGCCACCACCGTGCACAATCTCGCCTATGCCCAGCGGCTCGGCCTCTGGGGCGGCGAGCATTTTCCATTCTCGACGCGCGCCGAGTTCGTCGAGGCGATCGAGGCCGGCGGCGTGGCGGCGATGGAGGTGCTGGCACGCGACCTCAGGGCACTCGGCCTCTATACGGCCCGCTCGCTTTCCTTCAACGGCGTCGAATACGAGCTGATCGAGCATGAGCTGACGCCGGAACAGATCCGCATCTATGATGCCTATGCCGACGCCTTCGGCATCATTCATAACAATCTCGATGCGGCCATGCAGGCCGCCAACATCACCGGCAGCACCGGCACGCTCAATGCCCAGGCCAAGTCGGCCGCGCGCAGCGCCTTTGAAAGCTCCAAGCAGCGCTTCTTCGGTCATTTGTTGACCAGCATGAAGACGCCGACCCTGATCCGCTCCATCACCCGCGATCTAGAGGAGAGCCATGCGGCGGTTGTCCAAATCGTCTCGACGGGCGAGGCACTGATGGAACGGCGGCTGGCCGAGCTGCCGACCGAGGAATGGAACGACGTCCGAGTCGACATCACGCCGCGCGAATACGTCCTCGACTATCTCGCCCATTCCTTTCCGGTGCAGCTCTATGAGCCCTTCACCGACTCCGAAGGCAATCTGTCGTCGCGTCCGGTCTACCGCGAAGGCCAGCCCGTCGAGAGCCGCGAGGCGGTCGCCCGGCGCGACGAGCTGATCGCCAAACTCGCCAGCTTGACGCCTGTCCCCGGCGCGCTCGACCAGATCGTCCAGCATTTCGGGGTGGACATCGTGGCCGAGGTCACCGGCCGCTCGCGCCGCATTGTCCGCAAGGGCGAGCGCCTTGTCGTTGAAAACCGCGCCGCGTCAGCCAACCTCGCCGAGACGCAGGCCTTCATGGATGACCAGAAACGCGTTCTGGTTTTTTCGGACGCGGGCGGGACGGGGAGGAGCTACCACGCCGAACTCTCCGCACGGAACACGCGGCTGCGTGTGCATTATCTGCTCGAAGCCGGCTGGAAGGCCGACACCGCCATTCAGGGCCTGGGCCGCACGCATCGCACCAATCAGGCGCAGCCGCCGCTCTTCCGGCCGATCTCGACCAATGTGAAGGCGGAAAAGCGCTTCCTCTCGACGATCGCGCGGAGGCTCGATACGCTAGGCGCGATCACGCGCGGCCAGCGGCAGACCGGCGGCCAGGGCCTGTTCCGGCCAGAGGACAATCTGGAAAGCCACTATGCCCGCGATGCGCTACGGCAACTCTATCTGCTGATCGTACGTGGCAAGGTCGAGGGCTGTTCGCTCGAGCGTTTCGAGGCAGCGACCGGTCTCAAGCTGATGGATGCCAATGGCATCAAGGACGAGTTGCCGCCGATCACCACCTTCCTCAATCGCCTGCTCGCACTGACCATTGCGCTGCAGGGCGTCCTGTTCGGTGCCTTCGAGCAACTGCTGGCGGCGCGCATCGAGGGCGCGATCGCATCAGGCACCTACGACGCCGGGCTGGAGACGCTGCAGGCCGAAAACTTCGTCGTCACCGATCGGCAGGTGATCTACACCCATCCTCGCACCGGCGCCGAAAGCCGCCTGCTCACGATCACCGAACGCAAGCGCAATCGGCCCGTCACGCTCAATGCGGCGCTCGATCATCTCCGCGATCGGCGTGCCGCACTGCTCATCAACGAGCAATCAGGCCGCGCCGCCGTGCAGATCCCGACCCCCAGCGTGATGCTCGACGATGGCGAGGTCGAGCGACGTGTCCGCCTGATCCGGCCGATGGAAGGCCAGAACATGCCGCTCAAGGCCATGGGCGAAACACGCTGGGTCGAGGCCGACCGCGAGGCTTTCACAACTGTCTGGACGGCCGAACTCGCCGGAGTGCCGGAGTTTTCGGACTCGGTCCTGCACATGGTCACCGGCCTGCTGCTGCCGATTTGGAAGCGCCTGCCCAACGAGTCGACCCGCGTTTATCGACTTCAGACCGACGAGGGCGAGCGCCTCATCGGCCGCCGCGTCTCGCCGGCATGGGCCGCCGAGGCCTCTGCGACGAACATGGTTGCGCTGTCGCCGGAGCAGGCGTTTGCGGCGCTGATGGGCGGCCGGACCATCCTCGATCTTGCCGAGGATCTCCAGCTTCGCCGCAGCCGTGTCATGGGCGCATGGCGCATCGAACTGTCGGGCTTCACCGACGCGATGCGCGAGCGCCTCACCGCATACGGTCTCTTCCACGAGATCATTTCGTGGAAGCTCAGGATGTTCGTGCCGATCGACGCCAACGGGCTCGCCGTGCTGGAGCGCGTGCTCGAGCGCTTCCCAATCGAGCGGGTCAGTGAGCGGGAGGCTGCATGATTGCGCGTCACGCTGCATCCGAACTCGCACACCGCCTCGGCGAACATGCCGAGGCGGTGTGCCGCCACTACCTCTACAATGGCCGTCGCCAGGGCAGATATTGGACCGTCGGCGACGTTCGCAACGCGCCGGGCCGCTCGATGTTCGTGCGTCTGCAGCCATCCCCGAAGGGGCCGCCAGGCAAATGGACAGACGCCGCCACCGGCGAGCATGGCGATTTGCTCGACGTCATCCGTGAATCCCTCGGCCTAGCCGATTTCAAGGAGGTGGCCGAGCAGGCACGCGCGTTTCTCGCCATGCCGGATGTTGAGTCCGTGCTACGGCCTACGACGAAGCCAGCGGCTCGCACCGGTTCTCGAGAAGCAGCCCGACGACTTGTCGCCATGTCGAAGCCCATCATCGGCACCGTCGTGGAAACGTATTTGCGCGGACGCGGCATTACGACTTTGCACGGCACCGGATCGCTGCGGTTCCATCCGCGCTGCTACTACCGGCCCGACGATCTTGGACTGACCGAGACCTGGCCGGCGATGATCGCCGCTGTCACCGACCTCGATGGACATCTCACCGGCGCGCACCGCACCTGGCTCGCACCGGACGGCACCGGCAAGGCACCCGTCGACACACCGCGTCGGGCAATGGGTGACCTTCTCGGTCACGCCGTTCGCTTCGGCGTGCCTGGCACCGTCATGGCGGCAGGCGAAGGCATAGAGACGACGCTCTCGCTAAGGTCGACGTTGCCCGACATGCCGATGGCTGCGGCACTCTCGGCAGCCCATCTCGCCGCCATCCTGTTGCCTCCGAACCTGCGGCGGCTCTATGTCATCCGCGACAACGATCCGGCCGGTGAAGGTGCCCGTGACAGCCTGATCGAGCGCGCGACGGACCTTGGAATCGAGGCAATCGCGCTGTCGCCGGCGATGCAGGACTTCAACGACGACCTCCGCCATGTCGGACTTGGCGCGTTCCGGACCTCGATTGCGGACCAGCTCATGCGCAAAGATCGCATCTGCTATCTGACACGGCCGGCATGAGCCGGGAGGTGAAGCGTGCGTTGTGGGGTGTGGCCGCATCGCATGGATCGAAGCCCACCGGCAGAGAACCGCGGCCCGGCCTTCAAGAGGGCGATCGGGCCCACATCCGTGCCGGTCAGGCAATGGCGGCGGCCGACTATTTTCCGGCGGCACGCGACTGCTCGCGAATGGCAGCGATTGGTCGCGACGCCTTTCCATCGCGAGGCAAAATAGCCGGCCGCCGCCATCCTCCGCCTGCGCTCCGGCCCTCCGCTTCGCTGCGGGTGTCGGGACCGTCCCGCCCGTGGGCTCTCGTCGCCATGAAGGCCGCGAGGGTCGCGGTCACCCGACGGGAGCATCCGATGAGCGAGCACGACGACATAGAACCGCACCACGCCGCTTCTCCGACCGATCACATCCTGACCGAACTCCAGCTCTATGGCTGGCGCCCATTTGCCGACGAGCCCGATCCGCGACCGCTCCCCGGCGGCGACCACGTGGCCGGAGCGGTGGCCGACATCTTTGACGCCCTCGTCGCCACCTTGGCCGATACGCGCCTCGAACCCGACCTCGATGACCTCCTCTGGTCCGTCACCAATGTCTTCCACCGAGCTGTACAACGGATCGAGCGGCAACTGGACGACAACGAGCAGTCCCAGCGCCGCCTGCAGCGCGAACAGGACGGCACCGAGATCAAGGCAGTTGAACTCGAGACACTCACTGCCCAGGGCCAGACCATGATCGAACGGCGCGACGCCTTCGAGCTCATGCGTGACCAGGCCGCCGACCACTACGATCAGTACACCGGCTCGGCCTGGCGACCGCGCACGGGGTCGATGGTCAACCGCCACCATCTCACCGCCGCAATGATCGATAGCCGCGACTTCCTCGCAGCAAGGCGGCGCGCGGAAACCGAAATCATGTTACCCGCCGGCCCCAAGATCGCCTTCTCCGGCGGCGATACCGCCGATCACCAGTTGATCTGGGCAAAGCTCGACCAGATCCGCGCCAAGCACCCCGACATGGTGCTGATGCACGGCGGATCGCCGAAAGGCGCCGAAAAGATCGCCGCCCGCTGGGCCGATCATCGCAAGGTGCCGCAGGTCGCCTTCAAGCCCGACTGGAGCAAGCATGCCAAGGCCGCTCCCTTCAGGCGCAACGACCAGATGTTGGCGGTCATGCCGATCGGCGTCATCATCTTTCCGGGCACCGGCATTCAGGAGAACCTCGCCGACAAGGCCCGCAAACTCGGCATTCCGGTATATCGGCTCGGCAGCTCGTAGCGCCCGCCTTCCTCAACGCACCGAAATCCCAGGGTGGCCAGCGTTATTCCGCAATGTCATCGAAGTGGCCGAACGTCACAATGCGAACGGCGGCTTTGCGCCTCATAGTGGACGGTCGTGTACACTTCGCTGCCACACAAAAGCGGATGCTCAGCCGGATCTGATGGCTGGAGTCGTCTGAAGCCGCCTAGGCGAGGCGATTTAAGCTTGGAGTTTCCGGGTTCCCAGCCGCTTGACCATAGCAGGGTCGCGATGATCGAAGAAGCTGCTGGCCTTCTGGTCGAGCGTAGCGATCTCGGTGAGATCGTCGTCGTCCAGCTCGAAATCAAAGATCGCGAAGTTTTCGGCCATACGTTCCTTCCGCACCGATTTCGGAATGGCGACGATCCCCCGCTGATTGAGCCAGCGCAGCACGACCTGGGCAATGCTCTTGCCGTGCTTCTGGCCGATCGATCGGAGCACATCGTTCGAGAACAGGCCGTTCTTGCCCTCGGCGAACGGCCCCCATGCTTCGGGCTGAACCTTGTATTCGTCGAGGATCTTCTGCGCATCGTCCTGTTGGTGGAAAGGATGGATCTCGATCTGGTTCACCGCGGGGGTGATCTCGTTGTGGAGCACGAAGTCCACGAGGCGATCGGGATAGAAGTTGCTGACGCCGATGGCGCGGATGCGGCCGGCGCGGTGCAGTTCCTCCATTGCTCGCCACGCCCCGTACACATCGCCATAGGGCTGGTGGATCAGCCAGAGATCGAGATAATCGAGCTGCAGTTTGTCCATCGAGCGGTCGAAGGCGGCCTTCGCGCCTTCATAGCTCGCGTCCTCGATCCAGAGCTTGGTCGTGACGAACAGCTCGCTTCGGTCGATCCCGTGGTTCTTGATTGCGGCGCCAACCGCCTCCTCGTTGCCGTAGGAGGTCGCAGTGTCGAGTAGCCGATATCCAACATCGATCGCGTCGCGGACGCTGCGTTCGCACTCGGCTGGGTCCGGCACCTGGAAGACGCCGAACCCGAGGCTCGGCATCCGTACGCCATTGTTCAGTGTCACTGCGGGGATGTTGGTCGTCATTCTCATATCCTTTCGATAGATGAGGCTGTGACGGAGAGCTGCTACGCACTTCCGTTATTTGTCGACGCTCACTTTGGTGAGCCACTTCCGAACACTTTCCGTCGTGCGCCGTTCCTGGAGCCCTTCCATCACGAAGCCTTCGGCAAAACGCGCTTGTGGCGCGGCGCGGGTAATGACCTCGAGACTGTCTCCCAACCCGAAGCCGCCGTGCAGGTTGAACGGCACGACCGCCAAGCCGGTAAAGTCGTGAGCTGCAAGGAAGGAGCGGATGACTGAGGGGGCAGAGCCGCCCCACACCGGGAAACCGAGAAAGACCGCATCATAGGGGGCGAGGTCGCGAACGATAGCTTTCAGCGGTGGCAGATAATCCCGCTCGCGTTCTTTCCTCGCTTGCTCCACGGTCTCGAAGTAGTCTGCCGGATAAGGCCTCGCCGGTTCGATCTCGAACAGATCGGCGCCGAGATCGCGGCTGAGGAGACCGGCAATGGTGCGCGTATTACCACTGCGGGAGAAGTAGGCGACCAGCGTTTTACTCCCAGCTTCAGATGCGGCTGTGGCCGGCGAGGTCAAGGCGCCGGCCCCCGCCGCAAGCGGCAGGAGCAGCGATGACATGAGGATCTTTCTTCGGGCTGGATTGTCGATATCGGTCATGAGCGTGAATCCAGGCTTGTCGCCAGCGTGCGCTGCGACGCGTTCCGGTCTCCTTGCGACTGATGGTGCACTCAGCTTTTCGCGGGCGCCTCAACGCCAGAGTAGGCCAGGACAGCATCCGGCAGGCGCGCACCCTGAACTTGTATTGCTCGCACCGCCGCGTTGAGTTCCGCGATTTCCTCCGAGGTGAACCGCACCCCGCCCGCGCCAATATTATCTAGCAAGTGGGTAATTTGAGTGGTGCCGGGAATAGGCACGATCCAAGGTTTCTGGGCCATGAGCCAGGCCAGCGCGATTTGCGCGGGTGAACTCTGCTTGCGTTCCGCCCAGCTTTTCAGGAGATCGACGAGCGCGAGATTGTGCGACAGGTTCTCCGGCGCGAAACGGCCTTCGATGCCGCGAATATCGCCCTCGGCGAACCGCGTCCGGCTGTCGATGGCGCCGGTCAGAAATCCGACCCCCAACGGGCTCCACGGCACGAAGCCGATGCCGAGTTCTTCGCAAAGCTGCAGAACATCCTGCTCGGGGCCGCGCCACAGCATGGAATACTCGCTCTGCACCGCGGCCAGCGGTACGGCCCCGTGGGCGCGCCGGAGCGTTTTGAGACCCATTTCGGACAGACCCCAGTGCCGGATCTTGCCTTGGTCCATTAGGTCCTTGACGGCGCCGGCGACATCCTCGATCGGCACCTGTGGGTCGACGCGGTGCTGGTACAGCAGGTCAATGTGGTCCGTCCGAAGGCGCTTAAGGGAGCCCTCGACGGCGAGCTTGATATGCTCGGGCTGGCTGTTCAGTCCTGGCCGGCGCTCGCCGGTCTCCAGATCGATGTTCCACCCGAATTTCGAGGTGACTACGACTTTGTCACGAAAAGGCGTAATGGCGTCGCCAAGGATCCGCTCGCATTCATGCGGGCCATAGGCTTCGGCCGTGTCGAAGAACGTAACGCCCCGGTCGAATGCCGTGCGGATCAGGTCGATCATCTCAGGACGATGGGGAATGGTCGTTTCATAGGTCCGATGCATATTCTGTACACCCAGGCC
The DNA here is from genome assembly GCF_006443035.1 of Mesorhizobium sp. B1-1-6. Classification (NCBI taxonomy): domain Bacteria; kingdom Pseudomonadati; phylum Pseudomonadota; class Alphaproteobacteria; order Hyphomicrobiales; family Phyllobacteriaceae; genus Mesorhizobium; species Mesorhizobium sp. B1-1-6. The sequence continues at coordinate 69,542 of NZ_VFWR01000018.1, forward strand.
GATGCTGGAGACCTCGAGCGTGCCAAGCTTGCGCCGATCGGTCAGCGCCACGGTGCTGGCGTGAGTAGAGGCTTGTTGTCCTGTCGCCTGGGTAATTGTGGCTGCGAGCAGCGGCGCCGCCGCGGCGACACCCAGGAAGCTGCGGCGGCCCATTTTCGGTGCGTTATCAGAGGTCATGTTGGCGGATCCTTTTGATCGGTCGGTTCAACGGTTGACGAAGCGCTGGTGGGACGCCGGGTAGCGGCCGCCCTGGACGGTATTGCCGGCGAGCGACGTTTCAATTCGGGTGAGATCATCTGTGCTCGCTCATGTGCTCAACATAGGGCATGCCCCACCTTGCGATAACCTGCTACAATCGGGATTAGCCTTTAAGCAGAGCTAAGCAATCCATCATGCAGAACTTCAATGACCTGGCCGCCTTCGCCGCAGTCGCCTGCGAGCGGAGCTTCACGCGAGCCGCAGCCAAACTGGGCGTGTCGCCCTCCGCTTTGAGCCAGACCATCCGCAATCTTGAGGAGCGGCTCGGCCTCAGGCTTCTGACCCGTACGACGCGCAGCGTCGCGCCCACTGGTGCAGGGGAGCGGTTGTTGCGTACGGTGGCGCCACGCTTCGAGGAGATCGAGACCGAACTAGCAACCCTGAATGACTTACGCTCTACGCCCGCGGGCACGGTACGAATTACCGCCGGCGAGCATCCCGCGATTTCCGTGCTCCAGCCAGCGCTGAAGCGGTTCTTGCCCGATTACCCGGACATTCAAGTCGAGATCATCGTCGATTATGGCCTGACCGACATTGTGGCTGAAGGATACGACGCCGGCGTGCGCATGGGGGAACAGGTGGCCAAAGACATGATTGCGGTCCGCATCGGACCGGATCTGCGCATGGCCGTCGTCGCTTCGCCAAGCTATTTTGAGCGCTTCCCAATTCCGGAAACCCCGCAGGATCTGACTGGGCACAGATGCATCAACATGCGTCTGCCGACTTATGGCGGGCTCTTTCCCTGGGGCCTAGAGAAAGATGGCCGGGAGGTGAAGGTCCGCCCCCAAGGGCAACTGGTGTTCAACAACCTCGGTATGCGCCTAAGCTCCGCCCTGGACGGGCTAGGTGTCGCCTACATGCCGGAAGATCAGGTGTTGCCACACATTCAGGCAGGGCGCCTGGTGCAGGTCCTGGGTGACTGGTGCCCATATTTTCCAGGCTATCACCTCTACTATCCGGGCCGGCGTCATACGTCGCCGGCCCTGTCGCTGCTCGTGGACGTCCTGCGCTATCGGGGCAATGATAGGCCCCGCTCGGGCCGCGATAGAGCCAGCTCCATACGTCCTAGGTGACGGATCTCCTAACGGAGTGCTCAACTACTTGGCAGCTCGCTGCCCTGCAAAAGCAAAACGCCCCTCGCCAATGGAACTATTGTGGGCGTGCGTTGCTTAAAGTCCGAGCTTGAACGGCAGCAATCTGCCGAACGCTGCCCGATAGCGGACTGACGGCTTTCGGTCCCAAAATCAGCTATTCGACTGGCGGCGGACGACCACTCTTCGAGCCGAGGTGCGGCGTTCACCCGGAAGGAATGGGGCAGGCGGGTTCGGCAGATCGCCTGTCGCCGGCCATTGTCCATCCCTCAGTTTCCTGGAACGAAGCACCATCCCTGCTGTACGACGCTGATCCTTGGTTCAGCCGATGGCCTGACGCCATCAACCCGCAAGGGGTCGGACTACGCGTAGCGTGCCGCCGCTCCGGCTTCGCCTTCGCGGTGATCGCGGCCATCGGCCGAACACATCGGGCGCCTGTCAGCGGGGGAGGGTCCTCCGCTTCAAACAGGAGCCGGATCAATGTCCTTCGCCGACGCACATGCCTTCGCCTTCAGCCTCGCCGCCACTCTCATGGTCACCATCGTCATCTTTCGTGCCGGCGACGGCACTCTCTCGGTCGTGCCGGCGAACGAGTATGACGGCGACGACACCGCCATCATCGGCGAAATCGACCCGTTCGCCCCATGACGGGGCGGACATCGCGCCTGGCGAAAGAATACCGGCGGGTTTCACCCGCGCTTTTCCTTTGCTATGCTGTGCACTGCGCCAGGTGGTGGTGGAAGGCGCAATCGCCAGAGTCATTCTCTCGGAGACACCACCATGATCATCCTCGGCATTCTCCTTTGCGTCGCGGCCATCGGCATCTTGTGCTGGTTGCTCTTCACGCTTGCTATCGTCGCCCTCCCGTTGTTCGTCGGCGTCAACGCAGTTGCATGGGCATTCAACAGCGCTGCCGGCTGGCTTGGCGCGCTCCTTGTCGGCATCCTCGCAGCCGGGTTGACGCTCGCCATTGGCCAAATCCTCCTCGGCCTCATCAGGCCGATTTGGGCGAAGCTGGCGATAGTGATGGTCTTCGTCGCTCCCGCGATGGTTGCCGGCTACCATGCCACTCATGGCATTGCGAAGCACATAATGCCTTCGGAAACTTGGCAGGTCGTCTTTTCCGTCATTGGCGCGATCGCCGTCGGCGTCACGGCATATCTGCGTGTTGCGGGCATGGTCGCCGCCGACCAATCCGGCAGGGACATGGTTCAAGCTTAAACCCGCGCCAGCGAGGCGGGTGGACCAGACCGACGAGGGCTAGCCTCCTCGTCATCGGTGGTTGGAGCAATCGGGCTGCATGCCAAGGATCGAGCAACGGCCACGCCGGCGCGGCCTTGTTTGGACTTGGACTTTCTGTCGACGCCGGAAGGCAGGCGACCATTCGGGCAGGATGGCAGCGCGACCGGTCGCCCGGTCGTTGGAGGTGCGCGGATCAGATGCCTGGATTTAGGCGATGCCAGTGAAGCTCGCAGCGATCTGCTGGCGGCGCGTTGGACGCCGAACGTCTCCGAAGCCAATCCGTCCCAAGAGCGCTCCAAACGGCCTCTTCAATGGGCTGATCTGGCCGAAGGACGGCTGAAGCCTCGACCGCCTGAGCCGCAACGGCGCGTCCCGACTTTCTTCCCCTGCCGGCTCCCACCCCATGCAGCAAGCGCATGGGGACCCCGCGCGCCGTCATTCCTCGCGAGACAACAAAGTCGTTCCTGCGCCGTCCTCCGCGTTGCTCCGGTCGCAAGCGATGCGTCGTCGGTCGCCTCCGGCCAAGTGATCGCCATCGAGGCCGCATGGTGCGGGCTCGGGAACAGAAAACGGAGACTTTACAATGGCTACCATCGGCACCTTCAAGAAGACCACCGCGAACGAGTTCACCGGCGAAATCGTCACCCTCAGCGTCCTGGCCAAGAACGTGCGCATCGTCCCAGACACCCGCGCCACTGGCGAGAACGCTCCCAGCCACCGGGTGCTGGTCGGTCGCGCCGAGATCGGCGCCGCCTGGTCGAAGACCTCCAACGAAGGCCGCGACTACCTGGGTCTCAAGCTCGACGATCCGAGCTTCAACGCCCCGATCTACGCCAACCTCTTCGACGACGAGGAAGGTGAGGGTTTCTCGCTCATCTGGTCCCGCCCGAACGCGCGGCGGGGTGACTAAGGACCCGCGCAGGCCCCGGCCGGAAGGCCGGGGCCTTCTTCCGCGGACGTCCGGTTCGGTTCACTCAAGCCGAGAGCGATGCTGAAACCGCATCGCCTGATGCCGATCAACCGTCCTCCGTCGGCGCTGTTGTTTCTATAAAATGCAGGCTTTAACTCTGTGAAGACGAGGCAAGCGATGATCGAGCCGTTTGACGAAACCGCGCCGACCAGTGACGAACTCACCGAATACGATCGCGAACACGTCAAGCTCTATGCGCGGCTGCTTGACGCCGCCGACGACGGCGCGGACTGGCGCGAGGTGGTCGAAATTCTCTTCGGCATTGACCTGACGAAGGAGCCACAACGCGCACGGCGGATCCATGACAGCCATCTGGCGCGAGCGCGCTGGATGGCGCGTGCTGGCTACCGCCATCTCTTGCGTCAACCCGGCAGCTAGCACCGCCGCTCCTGTCGTTCCCGGGTGATGCCGAAACGGCATCACCCGATGCCCGGCAAGGGTCTTCCGCCAATCGCTACAACCCGGAATCGTTTTGAGGCGGGGTCTGCGCGTTTCTTGCGAGGAGCTCTTGGATGAGGCCGGATACATCGCATTGGCGAGACAATGCCAGCTATGATTATTTCGATACATTGCCCATCGAAGGGCTCGCCTGGGAGTGTCTGCGGCGTCACGAACCCTATCAACGGCACTACCAAGCGCTCCTGACCACCAGATCCGAAAAAGCACCCTTCCACCCTGAGACACAGCGGCTGTGGGGGTTACGATTTCCCGGCCAGGCCGGATTTGTCCGCCTTGGCGCAGGATGTTCTGTGGTCGCCTGACGTCGATCCAGCTGTGGTTTCTCTCGTGCCGGCGCCGGAATTTCTGTCGTCCTTGCGATCGGTGCCTTTGACCGGTCTGGGGGCGGTCCACGACAGCCCGGAAGGACGTCACATCGTCCACAGTGCGGGCGTCGCGACCCAACTTCTCCTTCTGCCCGGCAGTGATCCGCACGGCCACCTGGCGGCGCTGATCCCCTTGGATGCAGAAACGTTGGGACGGATCGAAGCACTCACCCGTTTCTGGCGTTCCTTGCAGGGGCGCCCAACGGCTTCGGACACGCGTATGACCCCACAGCAGCGCCGCCGGTTTCGTCTGATGATCCAGGCCGCTGACGGCCGTGCGAACGGCGCGAGCTACCGCGACATTGCGGTTGCGTTCTACGGATACAGGCGCATCGCCGCCGATCCTTGGAAGACCTCGGCGTTGCGCGACGCGGTGATCGGCCTGGTCGAAGGCGCCACCGCCATGATCGGCGGCGGCTATTTGCAGATCCTGCGTCATCGCCGTCGACCGTAGCGGTTCTGGCTCCGGACGAGGGGGTGGGATTTTAGCCTCCCTCAACTTCCCCATCCCTTGCGAAGCCCATTCTCCGCCACCGTGGTCGCCGTCCACCGCTGAACGCCAGCGGCTACCCAAAACCCCACGGAGGTCCGACCCATGCGACCCGATATCGCCGTCTTGCCGCCGCGCTTCCTGCGCACCAAGGAAGCCGCGGATTTCCTCAGCCTGTCCGCCCGCACGCTCGAAAAGCACCGTACCTATGGCACTGGTCCTTCCTACCGCAAGCTTGGCGGCCGTGTCGTCTATGCCGTCGACGATCTTCAGGCTTGGGCCGAACGCGGCGCTGTCACCTCTACATCCGATCCGCGTGGATCGGTCCTGCCGGCCAAGCGTCACACAGCGACGCCGCCGGCGCATGGCGGACGATACGCACGCTGACCGCGCGCGGATTTCAAATGGTGGCGCGAAACCAATCCCTTTCGGAGCGCGGGCAACTCGACCTGTTCCGGGCGCTGCCTGGCGACTTTGCCCCACGCGACGCGCAGGATCTCATGGCCTATCCGTTCTTCTCCCTTTCCAAGACCCATCGCATCACCCCGATCGATTTTGCCGCAGGCAACGTCACGATCCGGGTCGAAGCCGTACCCGATCATGGGATGGCGACCATCTGGGACGCCGACATCCTGATCTGGGCCGCGAGCCAGATCGTCGAGGCGCGCGACACCGGGCTTCGTACCTCGCGCCTGATGGCCACCACGCCCTATGAGATTCTCACCTTCGTCGGCCGCGGCAAGAGCCTTCGCGACTATCAACGCCTGAAGGCGGCGCTTGACCGGCTGCAGTCGACCACTGTCTCGACGACAATCCGTCAGCCCGCCGAAGGCCGGCGTCACCGCTTCTCCTGGATCAATGAGTGGCAGGAGCGCATCGATCGCCATGGCAAGCCTGCGGGGATCGAATTGATCGTCCCTGACTGGTTCTACCAGGCAGTCCTCGATAGCGCGCTCGTGCTGACGATCGATCGCGCCTATTTCGGCCTGACTGGCGGGATGGAGCGCTGGCTCTATCGCCTGGTGCGCAAGCATGGCGGGCGCCAGCGCGACGGCTGGCGCTTCGACTTTCGTCACCTTCACCTGAAATCCGGCAGCCTCTCGCCCTACAAGCGCTTTGCCTTCGAGTTGCGCGACATCATCCGCCGCCAGCCGCTGCCCGGCTACACGCTCTTCCTCGAAGTGGAGATGGGCGGCCGGACGCTGCTCGCCTTCGAGCGGATCGCCGCCCGTGGAAAGCCTGTGGACGGCCTCGTGCTATCGGGAACCGGGCCTGTCGTGCCATCGGGAACCGCAGGCACGTGCTATCAGGAACTCAAGCAGGCACTAACCTCCAGAAAGCAAAGCCGAAATCGCGCCCTTAACTTAGACTCTAACCCAGAGTCTAACTTTGAAGAGCGCGCGCTTGATGCGCAAAAGTTCGTCCGACGAACCAGCGACGCACTCAGCATAGACACCGACAAGACCACGAATGCGTCATCGGCTTCTGACGACAGCAGCACAGCAACCAGCGTCTCCGAAGCCCCTAATCCGCCTCTTGATCCGCGCTCGGGAGCCATCCGATGATCGGCGCCACGCACCACGCTCGCGACAATCTCGTCCATGTCGAACTGATCTGGGTCGAGAAGAGACAAGAGAACTGGATACGGTTCGGCACCCACGCCCAAGAACAGATTGTTGATCGTCGCCGGCGTATCCTGTCCTATCGTCCCGGCACGGTCTTCGCGTTCGTTCGCTGGGCCGCCAACGACTTCGGAACGATCATTTCACGCATCGATATCGTGCGTGCGGTCGCACGCGGCGATGCCTATCAGACACTGCCCTTCGTGCGCCCCGGCGGCGACATCCTTCTGAAGGTGGAGAGCTGGCCCAAGGTCGAACGCGTGCTGCAGGCAATCGACGCCGTCCAGGGCCTCGACATCGAGCCGGAGTTGGTGTCGCCCGATCATTGGCGGCACATCCACAACCGGATAACTGCCGGTCAGGAGCCGCGCGCCTACACGCTCGACCAACATCGCGCCTTCCTGCTGCGCAAGAGGACCGAGCCGTGAGCCGCGCCGGGATCATCGTCGCTAGCGTTCTCGCTACCGTGGGCGTCGGCTATCCCGGCCTCACTTCGATGCCCACGAAGCTCATCTGGAATGCGTCGGCTAGCGCGCCGATCGGCTTCTATACGATCGACTACGACGGACCCTTCGAGGTCACCGATCTTGTCGCCGTCGACGCGCCCGAGCCACTCGCGGCGTTCCTCGCTGATCGCGGCTATCTGCCGAGGGGCGTGCCACTGTTGAAGCGCATCCTTGGCGTTTCCGGGCAAATTGTCTGTCGCTCGAACCTCACCATCACCGTCGATGGTGTCGAGGCGGGCGTGGCGCTCGAGCGTGATCGAGCCGGCCGTGACCTGCCTGTCTGGCAGGGCTGCCGCCGCATCCCGACCGGCGAAGTCTTCCTGATGAACTGGCAGGTCCGCGACAGTCTCGACGGACGTTACTTCGGCCTCCTCGCCACCAGCCAGATCATCGGCCGCGCCGTCCCGCTGTGGACGGACGAGGGCGGCAATGGCCGCTTCGAATGGCGCGCGCCAACGCGGTGAGCGCGCGACCGGCGGCGCGCGTCGTGCCGCCAGCCATCATCACCGCACCACTGAAAAACGGGAGCCAGACATGCAGCAGATCGGAGAATTCACGCGCCAGAAGACTGGCTATAGCGGGCGCATCCACACGCTCAGCCTCAACCTGGATATCGCCATCGTGGCGGCAGAGGCTAGCGAAACGGAGAATGCGCCAGACTACCGCGTTCACGCTGGAAGCGAGGACGGTCCCGAGATTGGCGCGGGCTGGAAACGCTCCAGCGAAAAAGCCGGAGACTATGTTTCGATCCAGCTCGACGACCCGACCTTCGCGCAGCCGATCCGCGCGAACCTCTTTCGCAATGGCGATGACAAGTCGTCCTGGTCGCTGCACTGGGCGCGACCGCGCGACCGCAGCGAGAAGGATTGAACGATGCGCGCTCGGCGTCCGTCGACGAGCCATCGCGGTGCGCCCGGGCCGCTTCGTGCTGCCCGGCGTATGGCTGTCTTCCTCCTTTGCGGCTTGTCCGTTGCGACCGCAATGCCGGCAGCGGCAGTGGCGCAAGGCTTGGTCCTCGCGCGGTCGTCGCAACGCGATCCGTTCGGCGCGCACATCGCAGAAGCCTCGCACCGCTTCGGCGTTCCGGCCGCTTGGATACGCGCCGTCATGCGCACGGAGAGTGCGGGCGACGCGCGCGCCGTCTCCAGCGCAGGCGCCCGCGGCTTGATGCAGATCATCCCCGGCACATGGGATGATCTACGCGCCCGCTGGTCCCTTGGCCGCGATCCGTTCGACCCTCGCGACAATATCATGGCAGGAACGGCGTATCTGCGCGAACTGCACGATCGCTACGGTTCGCCGGGGTTTCTGGCCGCCTACAACGCCGGGCCTGCGCGCTACGAAGCTTACCTCGCCGGGCGTCCGTTACCGGCCGAGACCCGCGCCTATGTCGCAGCACTTGCCCCGCTTGTTGGAGGCCCCGCGACTACCCGCCCTTTCGCCATCACGTCTGCCGAGGCCATTCCCTGGAAGGATGCCTCGCTTTTTGCAGGCCAGCCGAGCCGCCAACAGGCTGTCGCCTCCGTACCGGCCGAGCGACCGCCAGATGATGCTGGCTCTGCAGCTCCACTGCGCGATGTCTCCGCAATCGTGCCGCTGTCCGAAGGCCTCTTCGTGGCGCGAGCCGGCGAAGGGATCCAGCCATGAGCACGTTTGGGCGTTTTCGCGCAACCGCAAGCTCCAGCGCACCGTGGCGTGGATGGAGCCCCAAGGCGGGCAGAACAACCGAACAACCTAACAACCGCGCCGCGTCGTTGCCGGCGAAGTACTTCAGCCAGCGATCGAGCGTGTCCTTCGTCAGGCGATGCACACGGCAATATTCCGTCCGCGTCAGACCGCTGCGCCGCCACGCCTCGACGTGAACCACCCAATAGGATTGCCGCGCCTTGTTCTCGAAATGTCTCAAATTCACCGGACATCCTCCATGCAACGAAGGAGCCCGACATGTCGCGCCATTGCACTACGCAATCTGGGTGCAGAGACCGGACGCTTACTAACAACCGGAGGATGGCGAGATAAAAGGCCGCGAGGTGCGGCGTCGGTCGGTTGTGTCATTTCAATAGGTTATGCAGGGTTTCGGCGAGGTGCGAGGATTTGGCGCACCTCGCCGGAGCGCTGGTTTGCCTGTGATTTCCGTGCCTTGGCACGAGGTGCGAGATCTCTCAGATGACTGGCGAGGACGATCTTCGAATCCGCCCAGGCCGCATCCGCTCATCGGGCGCCCAGCGCGCCAGGCCCTTCGTCGCGCAGGCGCTTGCCGCTGCCCAGAAGGCCGGCGCCCGCATCTCCCGCTCCGGCCGGATCAGTCCGGGCAATCGCTCGACGTTTGGGCGTGGCCGCTCCGCCAGCGTGCGGGCCAATCGTCTCCTCAACGGCCGCTCTCGAATCGTGATCATCAAGACACGGCTGGTGCGTCATCAAGCGCGCGGCGCCCCGCTTGCCGCCCATCTCACTTATCTACGCCGCGAGGGTGTCACCCGTGACGGTGAGAAGGCAAGGCTGTTCGGGCCGGGGACCGGGGAGGTGGATGGCGGTGCTTTTGCCGAGCGGTGCGGCGACGATCGGCACCACTTCCGCTTCATCGTCTCGCCGGAAGATGCAGTCGACATGGCGGATCTCAAGTCCTTCGCCCGCGATCTGATGCGCCAGATGGAAAAGGACCTCGGCACAAAACTCGATTGGGCTGGCGTCGATCACTGGAACACCGACAACCCGCACCTTCATATCATCCTGCGCGGCCAGACCGATGACGGGCAGGATCTCGTGATTTCCCGCGATTACATCAAGGAGGGGATGCGCGCCCGCGCGGCCGATCTTGTGACCCTGGAGCTCGGCCCGCGCACCTATTTCGACATCCGTCGCAATCTGCAGCGCCAGGTCGAAGCCGAACGCTGGACCCAGCTTGACCGGCAGCTTGTTCGCGACGGCCGCGACACCGGCATCATCGACCTTGCCACGGCCGCGAGCGCCCAGCCCGATGAATATCACGTGCTGAAGGTGGGGCGGGTGCGCAAGCTCGAGACCCTCGGCCTTGCCGAACAGGTCGGCTCGGGCCAATGGGTGATCGACGACAAGGCCGAGGCGGCGCTGCGCGAGCTTGGCGAACGCGGTGACATCATCAAGCGGATGCATCGCGCCTTGACCGAAAGGGGCATCGAGCGCGGCTCGGCGAACTATGTGCTAGCGGCGGAGCCCCTTGAGACGCCGATCGTCGGTCGGCTGGTCGACCGCGGTCTCGATGATGAGCTGAAGGGCAGCGCCTACGCCGTGGTCGATGGCACCGACGGCCGCACACATCACATCAAGCTGTCCGACCTCGACGCCGCCGGCGACAGCGCTCCGGGTTCGATCGTCGAGCTGCGCAAGTTCCATGACGCGCAGGGACATCCGCGCGCAGCACTCGCTGTCCGTTCCGATCTCGACATTGAGCAGCAGGTTGCCGCCGCCGGCGCAACCTGGCTTGACCGCCAGAATATCGCCCGCGAACCGATTGCGCTTTCAGAAGGCGGTTTCGGCGCCGAGGTCCGGCAGGCGCTGCAGCGCCGTGCAGACCATCTCGTCGAACAGGGTCTCGGCGAGCGGCATGGCCAACGCATCAGCTTCAAGCCCAATCTGATCGACACGCTGCGTCGCCGCGAACTGGAGGCACTCGGCGAAAAGCTCTCGGCCGAAACTGGCCAGCCCTTCAACCGCGCCCGCGGCGGCGAGTACGTCACCGGTTCTTACCGGCAGCGCTTCACGCTCGCCTCCGGCCGTTTCGCCATGGTCGATGACGGCCTCGGTTTCCAACTGGTGCCCTGGACGCCGTCTCTCGAAAAGCATCTTGGCCGCCACGTCTCCGGCATCGCTCGCGGTGACGGCGGCGTCGACTGGAGCTTCGCCCGCAAGCGTAGCCTCGGTCTCTAACCTCTTGTGAAGAAAGGACCGCTTCTATGTCCGCCACCAAGATACTCTGGGGCCAGATCCTGGCGGTCGTCGCGATCGTACTGTTCACGACATGGGGCGCAACGGAGTGGGTGGCCTGGCGCCTGGCGTTCCAGCCCGAGCTCGGCAGGCCATGGTTCCGTGTCCTGGGCTTTCCGTTTTACCTTCCGCCGTCATTCTTCTGGTGGTGGTATGGCTTCGATGCCTACGCGCCGTCGATCTTCGTCGAGGGAGCCTTTATTGCGGCTTCCGGCGGTTTCGCCTGCGTCGCCGTCGCCATCGGCATGTCGGTCTGGCGGGCACGCGAGGCCAAGAAGGTCGAGACCTACGGCTCCGCCCGCTGGGCCGACAAGCAGGAGGTCAAGGCAACGGGCCTTCTCGGCCCCGATGGTGTGGTGCTTGGGCGATATGACGACGACTATCTGCGCCACGACGGGCCTGAGCATGTGCTGTGCTTTGCGCCCACACGCTCGGGCAAGGGCGTCGGCCTTGTCGTCCCGTCATTGCTGACCTGGCCGAGCTCCGCTGTCGTGCATGACATTAAGGGCGAGAACTGGCAACTCACCGCGGGCTTTCGCGCCAGGCATGGTCGCGTCCTGTTGTTCGATCCCACCAATCCGAAATCCTCATCCTACAACCCGCTGCTGGAGGTGCGCCGCGGCGAATGGGAAGTCCGTGACGTCCAAAACATCGCCGACATCCTCGTCGATCCGGAAGGATCGCTCGAGAGACGCAACCATTGGGAAAAAACAAGCCATGCTCTGCTCGTCGGCGCGATCTTGCATGTTCTCTACGCCGAGCCGGACAAAACGCTTGCCGGCGTTGCCGGTTTCCTCTCCGATCCAAAGCGTCCGATCGAATCGACGCTGTCGGCGATGATGAAAACAGCGCATCTGGGTGAGGGCGGTCCGCACCCGGTCATCGCCAGTGCCGCGCGGGAGCTCCTGAACAAATCCGACAACGAGCGCTCAGGGGTACTGTCTACCGCCATGTCGTTCCTTGGCCTCTATCGCGATCCTGTGGTGGCAGAGGTGACCCGCCGCTGCGACTGGCGCATCACCGATCTTGTCGATGACAAGCATCCGACGACACTCTACCTCGTCGTACCGCCGTCCGACATCAACCGGACCAAGCCGCTCATTCGCCTGATCCTCAATCAGATCGGTCGCCGCTTGACCGAAGATCTGCAGGTGAGGGCGAAAGGGCACCGGCTGCTCCTGATGCTGGACGAGTTCCCGGCGCTTGGCCGCCTCGACTTCTTCGAGTCGGCGCTGGCCTTCATGGCCGGCTACGGGCTGAAGAGCTTCCTGATCGCTCAATCCCTCAACCAGATCGAGAGGGCGTACGGCGCCAACAACTCGATCCTCGACAACTGCCACGTCCGGGTAAGCTTTGCCACCAACGATGAGCGCACCGCCAAGCGGGTTTCCGACGCGCTCGGAACAGCGACGGAGATGAGGGCCATGAGGAACTATGCCGGCCACCGGCTGTCGCCGTGGCTCGGTCATCTCATGGTCTCCCGCTCCGAAACGGCTCGCCCGCTGCTCACGCCGGGTGAAGTGATGCAGCTGCCGGCCACCGACGAGATTGTCATGGTCTCGGGTGCGCCGCCGATCCGCGCCAAAAAGGCGCGCTATCATGAGGATGCTCGCTTCAATGAGCGCATCTTGCCGCCCCCGGCGTTGGTAGCGACAGTGGAGGGGAGACCGGATGACTGGACCAGATTGCCTCTGCCTTCCCGTCCTGGGATTGCCGAAGCCACGTCGGCGCCCTCGGCCACGGATGAGGACCAAACTGAATCCGAGCGTCGTCGGCAACCCGAGCTCAGTCGCGTCGAGCAGGTCGTGAAGTCTTCGACCGAGAACGAGTTCGAGATCGATCACCTCGATAACGTCGACGAAGACAATGTTGCGCGCAATCGTCGATTGACGCGCCTCATGCAGGGCATTGCGCGGCAGGCGTCGCTCGACCCCGGCGACGGCGTGGATATGTGAGGCTCCCATGGTAAAGACACCACGCAAACAACGCCTGTCCGTCTATCTCGATCCGAAGGTCATGAGCAGGCTGGCCGAACATGCGGCGCGCCGTGATCTTTCGCGGTCGCTCGTCGCGGAGGCGGCGATCGAGTCGTTCCTGTCACCCGATGCCGCCGAACGCCAGGAGGCGGCGATCACCAAGCGGCTCGACCAGATCGATCGGCGTATCGCACGCCAAGAGCGCGATCTCGCAATTGCGGTGGAGACGCTCGCCGTCTTCGTCCGCTTCTGGTTGGCGACAACACCAGCGTTGCCCGAGCCCGCGGCGCAGGCCGCCCATGCCAAGGCGGGCGAGCGCTATGATGCCTTTGTCACCGCGCTCGGCCGGCGCCTGGCGAAAGGTCCAAAGCTTCGACAGGAAATCTCCGAGGACATCGATGGCGGCCTGGAGACACTCCAGCCAGGTAGGCCCGTGGGCTGAATGGACGGCGGAATGAGCTTTTGCAAGCATCGATATGCTAAATTTATCAAAGCGTTGGAATCACATGTTGTTCTCATAGATCAAGGTTTGCCAACCTGTCGAGTTTGGCAGAACAGAACTAGTCAGCTGCGGGTGGGTCGCTTGCAAGGGAACCACGTTGAGCCAACGATGCGGCAAACACGGCACAGATCTGGCTGGAAATCCGCAATTTGCGATCCGTGGCTACATGAAGGACCACGTCTTCAGGAGCTTCCATGATCACTTGCAAAAAACAGCCGAGTTCTCCCGGATAACATTTTCGGTGGCCAAGCGCTGTCGGGATTCGTCGTTGAAAATTATAGTCTGTATGCTATAAGGCAGGGGAGAATGAAGAACCAAAAGCCCGCTGTATGGATGGGGTCGTCGAAGGCCGACTTGCGCGAGTTTCCGGTCGATGTTCGCCGGTTGATGGGTGTCGCAATCAACGACGCCCAGAATGGTGAGGAACACCCGGCTGTCAAAGCCCTGAAAGGGTTTGGCGGCCGCAGCATCCTCGAGGTGGTCGACGACTTCGACGGAGATACCTATCGGGCCGTCTATGCGGTGCGCTTTGCCGGGGTGATCTACGTGCTTCATTGCTTCCAGAAGAAGTCGAAGAAGGGCAGGGAAACACCCAAGCACGAAATCGATGTCGTGACAGTGCGATTGAAGGCGGCCGAGGCGCACTACCGCGAAAACTATGGGAAAGGAACAAAGTCATGACAGAAGACATCACCGCCGAAGTGAGCAGCGGCAACGTGTTTGCGGACCTCGGCTTTGACAATCCCGAAGAGGAATTGCTCAAGGCCAAGCTGGCCCGCGAGATCCGCGCCATTATCAAGCGCCGGCGCCTGACCCAGGCGAAGTCGGCTGAACTGCTCGGAATGAAACAGCCCGACGTCTCCGCGATTGCCACCGGGCGCACGGGCAAGTTTTCAATAGACAGGCTGGTTCGCTGTCTGGACCGGCTCGACTACAAGGTCGACGTGGTGGTTCGCCACAAGCCTCGACGGTCAACTCGTGCTGAAGCCGCTTGATCAGACGGCTTTGCCGACGAGCGGACAATTGACGGCGAGCGCTACCCTTGCCTGAAGATCGTCAGCCTTGATTTCAGGTCGGCACCGCCAATTTCCTGTATTTGCACGCTACGCCACTACGCCTCGATATAGGTGTTGAAACCACTCGAGATGCGGCTCTCTTAATCATCCCCGTCCAGGGGCCGCCGATGTCCCCGGATCGAAACGGGGACAGGATGGCAGCTTCCCATCACAATTCAGAAGGTCTGGCGCGCGGCGCACGTATGCTGCGCACAGCGCTCGGACCCGCGATCGCGCGCTATCTCGACGACGCGGGCGTAGTTGAAGTGATGCTCAACCCCGATGGGCGGTTGTGGATTGATCGCCTGTCCGAGGGGTTGTCCGATACCGGCGAACGTTTGTCGGCAGCGGACGGCGAGCGCATCGTTCGCTTGGTCGCCCATCACGTCGGCGCTGAGGTCCACGCCGGGAATCCTCGCGTCTCGGCCGAGCTGCCCGAGACGGGCGAGCGGTTCGAGGGGCTTCTTCCTCCCGTCGTCGCGGCGCCCGCATTCGCAATCCGCAAGCCGGCCGTCGCCATCTTCACCCTCGAAGATTACGTCGGGACCGGGATCATGTCGGCGCAGCAGGCGGACGCGCTGCGCCAGGGCGTTGCCAGCCGCGCGAACATCCTGGTCGCGGGCGGCACATCCACGGGCAAGACCACGCTGATCAACGCGCTGCTCGCCGAGGTGGCCAAGACCGACGACCGCGTCGTCATCATCGAGGATACGCGCGAACTGCAATGCGTCGCGCCAAATCTGGTGGCAATGCGCACGAAAGACGGCGTCGCGTCTCTATCTGATCTTGTTCGCTCATCGCTGCGCCTGCGCCCCGACCGCATTCCGGTCGGCGAGGTGCGCGGGGCCGAGGCGCTGGAACTGCTGAAAGCCTGGGGCACTGGTCACCCCGGCGGCCTCGGCACCATCCACGCCGGCAGCGCCATTGGCGCGCTGCGCCGCATGGAACAGCTCATCCAGGAAGCAGTTGTTACCGTCCCACGCGCGCTGATCGCCGAAACGATCGACCTGGTTGCCGTCCTTTCCGGCCGCGGCTCCGCGCGCCGGCTGTCCGAACTCGCCCGTGTCGATGGCCTTCGCCCGGACGGCGATTACCGGGTCGGGCCAGCCGTCCTCGATGGCGCCGAAGGCCCGATCTTGCTCATCCAAAGCCCTGAAGGAGAAAATCCGTGATCCAACGCCTGCGCCTCGCGCGCCATCGCCTCGCCATGACCGTTTCGGTTCCCACGCTCATCCTGGTGATGGCCGCGCCCGCTTTTGCCTCCGGCTCGTCGATGCCGTGGGAACAGCCGCTGCAACAGATCCTCCAGTCGATCGAGGGCCCGGTCGCCAAGATCATGGCGGTGATCATCATCATCGTCACTGGCCTGACGCTCGCCTTCGGCGACACGTCGGGCGGATTCCGCCGGCTCATCCAGATCGTTTTCGGCCTGTCCATCGCTTTCGCGGCGTCAAGCTTCTTCCTGTCGTTCTTCTCGTTCGGCGGCGGAGCGCTGGTCTGATGGCGGGCGCTGTCGAACAGGGCGGCCCAATGACGGATTATGCGGTGCCGGGCTATACGGTCCCCATGCACCGCGCGCTGACCGAGCCGATCCTGCTCGGCGGCGCCCCGCGCGCCATTGCCATCATGAATGGGACGCTCGCCGGCGCCGTGGGACTGGGGCTGCGTCTGTGGCTCGTCGGCATCGCCATCTGGGCAATCGGCCATGTTGCCGCCGTCTGGGCCGCCAAGCGCGATCCGCTTTTCGCCGATGTCGTTCGCCGGCATCTGCGCATCCCGGCGCATCTCACCGTCTGAGGGGGGCCACCGGATGATGAATCTTGCCGAATATCGCAACCGTAGCAGCCGGCTCGCCGACTTCCTGCCCTGGGTGGCAATGGTCGGCCCCGGCATCATTTTGAACAAGGACGGCAGTTTCCAGCGTACCGCGCGCTTTCGCGGTCCTGATCTCGACAGCGCCGTTCCGGCCGAACTGGTCGCCGTCGCCGGCCGGCTCAACAATGCCTTGCGCCGCCTCGGCTCCGGCTGGGCGATCTTCGTCGAGGCGCAGCGCCATGCCTCGACCCGCTATCCCGACAGCCACTTTCCGGATGCCGCCTCCACGCTGGTCGATGCGGAGCGAAAGGCGGGCTTCGAGGAGGCCGGCGCGCATTTCGAGTCCAGCTACTTCCTGACGCTCACCTATCTTGCGCCCGCCGAAGACACCGCGCGCGCGGAAAGCTGGCTCTACGAAGGCCGCGAGAAGAAGGGCCTCGACCCGAACGCGGTACTGACCGGGTTCACTGACCGCAGCGACCGCGTCCTGCGCCTTGTCGAAGCCTTCATGCCGGAGTGCACTTGGCTCGATGACGCCGAGACACTGACCTATCTGCATGGCTGCGTCTCGACCAATCGTCACCGTGTCCGCGTTCCCGAAACGCCGATGTATCTCGACGCCATGCTGGCCGACCAGCCGCTGACCGGCGGGCTCGAGCCGCGGCTTGGCGCGTCGCACCTGCGCATTCTGACCGTCACAGGGTTCCCGACCGCGACCACGCCGGGTCTGCTCGACGAACTGAACCGGCTGGCGTTTCCGTATCGCTGGTCGACACGCGCGATCTTGCTCGACAAGACCGATGCGACCAGGCTGCTGACAAAGATCCGGCGTCAATGGTTCGCCAAGCGCAAATCGCTCGCCGCGATCCTCAAGGAAGTGATGACTAACGAGGCGTCCGTCCTCGTGGATACCGACGCCGCAAACAAGGCCGCTGACGCCGACATGGCGCTGCAGGAGCTCGGCGCCGACTATGCCGGCATGGCCTATGTCACCGCTACGGTGACGGTTTGGGATGATGATCCCGGCATCGCCGACGAAAAACTGCGCCGGGTCGAAAAGGTTATCCAGGGCCGCGATTTCACGGCAATGATCGAAACCATCAACGCGGTCGACGCCTGGCTCGGCAGCCTGCCGGGTCATGTCTACGCCAACGTCCGTCAACCTCCCATCTCCACCCTCAATCTCGCCCACATCATCCCGCTTTCCGCGGTGTGGGCGGGGCCGGAACGGGACGAGCATTTTGGAGCGCCCCCTCTGCTCTTCGGCAAGACCGAAGGCTCGACCCCGTTCCGGCTTTCGCTTCACGTCGGCGACGTCGGCCATACGCTGATCGTCGGCCCGACCGGCGCGGGCAAGTCCGTGCTTTTGGCCCTGATGGCGCTGCAGTTCCGCCGCTACGCACGTTCGCAGGTTTTCGCCTTCGATTTCGGTGGTTCGATCCGCGCGGCGGCGCTCGCCATGAACGGCGACTGGCACGATCTCGGCGGCGATCTCAGCGATGGGGCGATCGACAGCGTCAGCCTTCAGCCGTTCGCCCGCATTCATAATATCCCCGAGCGCGCCTGGGCCGCCGACTGGATCGTGGCGATCCTGACGCGCGAGAATGTGGCGATCACACCTGAGGTCAAGGAGCATATCTGGACGGCGTTGACCTCGTTGGCCTCCGCGCCTGTCGAGGAGCGCACGATCACTGGTCTTGTTGTCCTGCTGCAATCAAATGATCTCAAGCAGGCATTGCGCCCCTATTGCGTCGGAGGTCCCTATGGACGGTTGCTCGATGCCGAGCGCGAGCATCTCGGATTGGCGTCGGTCCAGGCATTCGAGACCGAAGGGCTGATCGGAACCGGTGCTGCGCCCGCGGTCCTGTCCTATCTATTCCATCGCATCGAGGACCGGCTCGATGGCTCGCCGACCCTTCTCATCATCGACGAAGGCTGGCTTGTGCTGGACGATGACAGCTTTGCCGGCCAGCTCCGCGAATGGCTGAAGACGCTTCGCAAAAAGAACGCCAGCGTCATCTTCGCCACGCAGTCGCTGAGCGACATCGATGGCTCGGCGATCGCGCCCGCGATCATAGAGAGCTGCCAGACCCGGCTTCTCCTTCCGAACGAGCGCGCCATCGAGCCGCAGATCACGGCGATCTATCGCCGCTTCGGCCTCAACGACCGGCAGATCGAGATCATCGCCCGGGCTATGCCGAAGCGCGACTACTACTGCCAGTCCCGTCGCGGCAACCGGCTGTTCGAGCTTGGGCTGTCCGATGTGGCGCTCGCGCTTTGCGCTGTATCCGCCAAGACCGACCAGGCCGCGATCGCCGGCATCGTCTCCGAGCACGGCCGCGACGGCTTCCTCGCAGCCTGGCTGACCCATCGCAACGTTGGCTGGGCCGCTGAACTCGTACCCGCACTAACCAGCCCCGCCCGCACCAACAAGGAGAAATCCCCATGAAAATGCGCCGTTCACTTGCCATGCGGCTCGCTGCCGCCCTGCTTGCCGCTCCCGCCGCGCTTTCGCCGATGCTGGCGACGCCGGCACAGGCCTTGATCGTTTTCGATCCCTCGAACTATACGCAGAACGTCCTCACGGCGGCGCGCTCGCTGGAGCAGATCACCAACCAGATCACCTCGCTTCAGAACGAAGCTCAGATGCTGATCAACCAGGCCCGCAATCTCGCGAGCCTGCCGTTCTCCTCGCTGCAACAGCTCCAGCAGTCCGTTCAGCGCACGCAGCAATTGCTCGGCCAGGCGCAGAACATTGCCTATGACGTCCAGCAGATCGATCAGGCCTTCCAGCAGAAATACGGCAACGTCTCGCTGTCGGCTTCGGATCAGCAACTCGTTGCCGACGCACGCTCGCGCTGGGGCAACACGGTTGGTGGCCTTCAGGATGCGATGCGTGTGCAGGCGGGCGTCGTTGGCAACATCGACACCAATCGCAACGAGATGTCGGCGCTGGTCGGCCAGAGCCAGGGTGCGACCGGCGCGCTTCAGGCAACGCAGGCGGGCAACCAGCTCCTCGCGCTTCAGGCCCAGCAACTTGCCGATCTCACCGCTGTCGTTGCCGCGAACGGTCGGGCGCAGGCATTGCAATCAGCCGAGCAGGCCGCCGCCGCCGAGCAGGGCAGGGAGCAGCGCCGCCGCTTCCTGACGCAGGGCTCGGGCTACCAGCCCGGCAGTGCGCAGATGTTCTATGGCAGGAACTGAGGCTAGCGCGATGGATGGCAAGATCCTCGCGCGCATCGGCGCGGTCGTCTTCATCGCGGTCGCTTTGACAGTGACCGCGATGGAGATGAGCAGTAAGGATGATGAGCCCGACACCCCGGCGATGCGAGACCGTTCCATCGCGTCACAAGACCCGCTCGCGTCCGAATTGCGCCGCTGTTCCGGGATCGGCGAGGCCGGCCCTCGCGATCCCGGCTGCCTGAAAGCATGGGCAGACAGCCGGCGCCGGTTTCTCGGTCAACGTGACTCGGCAACCGCGCCTGCTCCGGTAGCGCCGACAACGTTATTCCCAGATGTGCCCGCGTCAGCTGACCCAACCCGGAAAGAAGGAGAGCGGCCGGCCCCGACCGGTCCCGCGATGCAGGCCGAGCCGTCCCGGCCGGAGGCTCGCTGACATGGGCGGCATGGGCGTCATCGACCATTTCCTCGAAGTCTTCACGCGCTACATCGACAGCGGCTTCGGCCTGCTCGGCGGCGAGGTCGGCTTCATCGCCACAACTCTGATCGTAATCGACGTGACTTTGGCTGCGCTCTTCTGGTCCTGGGGAGCAGACGACGACATCATGGCGCGCCTCGTCAAGAAGATGCTGTTCGTCGGCGTTTTTGCCTATCTCATCTCCAACTGGAACAATCTCGCCCGCATCGTCTTCGAAAGCTTCGCCGGGCTTGGCCTGAAGGCCTCGGGTACGGGTTTTACCGTCAACAATCTCATGCGCCCGGGCAAGGTGGCGCAGACCGGGCTCGACGCCGGCCGGCCGTTGCTGGACTCGATCTCGAACTTGATGGGCTATTGGTCCTTCTTCGAGAACTTCATCCAGATCGCCTGCATGTTCTTCGCCTGGGCGCTGGTGCTGCTGGCCTTCTTCATCCTCGCGATCCAGCTCTTCGTCACGCTGATCGAGTTCAAGCTGACGACGCTCGCCGGTTTCGTGCTGATCCCCTTCGGTCTGTTCGGCAAATCCGCCTTCATGGCCGAGCGGGTGCTTGGCAACGTCATCTCGTCCGGCATCAAGGTGCTGGTGCTCGCCGTCATCATCGGCATCGGCTCGACCCTCTTTTCCGAGTTCACCGCAGGCTTTGGCGGCAACACGCCGTCGATCGACGATGCC
Source organism: Mesorhizobium sp. B1-1-6 (assembly GCF_006443035.1). NCBI lineage: Bacteria > Pseudomonadati > Pseudomonadota > Alphaproteobacteria > Hyphomicrobiales > Phyllobacteriaceae > Mesorhizobium > Mesorhizobium sp. B1-1-6. Next base: position 90,187 of record NZ_VFWR01000018.1, read on the forward strand.
ATGGCGATCGTGCTGGCCGCGCTGTCGCTGCTCGGTCTTGGCATCTTTGGACCGGGCATTGCCAACGGTCTCGTCTCCGGCGGCCCGCAGCTCGGCGCGGGCGCGGCCGTCGGCACCGGGCTCGCCGCCGGCGGCATGGCAGCAGTGGGCGCCGCGGCCGCCGGCGCCGTCATGTCCGGCGGCGCGGCTGTCAGCGGCGGTGCCGCGGCGGCGGCCCGTGGCGGTGCCGCGACCGCGGGCAGGGCATCCACAGCCTACAATCTCGGCGCGGCCGGAGAGGCCGGCTTCTCCGGCGTCGCATCCGGCCTCGGCGGTGTCATGAACGCTGGCGCCCAGGGCGCCATCTCACCGCTGAAGCGCGCAGCCAATCATGCAGCAGGCACCATGAACCACAGCTACCAGTCGGGCGCTCGTGCTGCCTTCGAGACGACGGGTGGGTCTTCCACCGCTGGCACAATCGGCGCGAGCGCTGCCGAAGCCGGCTCCGCTCCCTTGGCATCTTCCGCAACCGAAAGTCAGCCCGCCTGGGCGAAACGCATGAAGCGCTCGCAACGCATGACCCACGGCGTCCAGGCCGCCGCCCACGCTGTTCGCAGTGGCGACAGCCATGGCGGCGGCTCCTCGATCAACCTCTCTGAAAGAGACTGAGCATGTTCAAACGACCGTCCACGCACTACGGCAAAACTCCACAACCCGAGACGCCCTACCAGCGCGCTGCCCAGGTCTGGGACGACCGCATCGGTTCCGCTCGCGTGCAGGCGCGCAATTGGCGGTACATGGCCTTCGGTTCCCTGGCGCTCGCCGCGGGGTTCTCCGCCGCCCTTGTCTGGCAAACCGCCAACGGCTCGATCGTGCCCTGGGTGGTGCAGGTCGATCGTCTCGGCCAGGCGCAGGCTGTCGCCCCCGCCGTCGGCGACTATCAGCCGAACGATCCGCAGATTGCCTTCTACCTGGCGCACTTCATCGAACAGGTAAGGTCGATCCCCGCCGATCCGGTCATCGTGCGGCAGAACTGGCTGCGCGCCTATGATTTCGCGACGCAGGGCGGGGCGTTGGCTCTCAACGACTATGCGCGCGCCAATGACCCGTTCACCAAGGTCGGCAAACAACAGGTCGCCGTCGACGTGTCGTCGGTCATCCGCGCATCGCCGGTGAGCTTCCGCATCGCCTGGGTCGAACGCCGCTATCAGGACGGTTCCCTCGCTTCCACGGAGCGCTGGTCCGCCATTCTCACCATCGTCGTGCAGCCCCCGCGCGACGCCGACGCACTGAGGAAGAACCCACTCGGCATCTACATCAACGCCATCAACTGGTCGAAGGAGCTTGGACAATGACGCCCGCACTCTGCAAAGCCGCCCCCCGGGCGCGTCCGGCTTTCGTCATTAGCGCAATGCCGGCGTTGCGTAGGACAGCCTTTCCAGCACTACTGCTTTTGACCTCGGCGCTTGCGGGCTGTGCCAGCAGGCAGAAGCAGCCGGAGATCTCCTATGACGATCCAGTCCCGGCCGTGCAGGCGGTCGATCTGCCCCCACCCGTCAAGGTGGTCGAGCTCTCAAAGCCGCTGCCGCTTCCAGGCCAGTTGAAGCCGGTCGGCAAGGACGCAAAGCCCGAGCCGGAACCGGCCGATCCGGCCGCGCGCGTCAACCTTGCCAATGCGGCCGCGCGCGTCCAGCCGGTCCGCAACGGCTTCATCAACTCGATGCAGGTCTATCCATTCGTCGATGGCGCGCTCTATCAGGTCTATGCCTCGCCGGGGCAGATCACCGACATCGCGCTCCAGCCCGGCGAGCAGCTTGTCGGCTCCGGTCCCGTCGCCGCCGGCGACACCGTGCGCTGGATCATCGGCGATACCGAGAGCGGTGCGGGCGGGGCCAAGCAAGTCCACATCCTCGTCAAACCGACGCGCGCCGAACTGATAACGAATCTCGTCATCAATACCGATCGGCGCACCTATCACATGGAACTGCGCTCGACGCCGTCGACCTATATGGCATCGGTTTCCTGGCAGTACCCGCAGGACCAGCTCATTGCCTTGCGCCGTCAGAACCAGGAGGCCGAGGCTGCACAGCCGGTCTCAACGGGCATCGATCTCGCACGTGTCAATTTCCGCTACCAGGTGACAGGCGATCGCGCACCATGGCGGCCATTGCGCGCATTCGACGATGGCAAGCAGGTGTTCATCGAGTTCCCGCGAGGCATCGGCCAGGGCGAAATGCCACCCCTGTTCGTGGTCGGGCCGGAAGGCGACACGTCCGAACTGGTGAACTATCGCGTGCGCGGCAACTACATGATCGTCGACCGGCTGTTTGCCGCCGCCGAGTTACGCTTCGGCGCCGGCAAGAACCAGAAGCGCGTCCGCGTCTCCCGCACCGATGGGGTAAGGAGCAGTCGATTTTCATGGATGCGTGGTCCTGGTGAGACCCCGCCAGCGACGTCGCTCCGCACAGACAGGGGAGGGTCGTCATCATGAGCGACAAAATGGGTCCCGGGAAGGAACAAGGCCGGGGACCGGCGAATGACGCCGGGCCGGAGGCATCCGCAGGGGATGACCCCCGGCCGTTGACAGGCGAGCCGGCCGCGGCCATGCGGCTGCGCGCCGAGCCGCCGCGCGTGACGCGTCTGTCGCGCAAGGCGCTGGCCGGATTGGGTCTCGCCGCAAGCCTGACTGTCGGCGGTGCGCTGATTTACGCGCTGCAGAACCGTCCGCAAGGCCAGGGTCAGGAGCTGTATTCAACCGACAATCGTTCGACCCCGGATGGGCTCGCCGGCCTGCCGAAGGACTATACCGGCGTTCCGAAGCTTGGCCCACCGCTTCCCGGCGATCTCGGTCGGCCGATCCTCAACGCGCAAAATGGCGGCCCCGTACCATCGACCGGCGTCGTTGGACCGGACCCTGAGCAGCAGCGCCGGGAACAGGAGCTGGAAGCAGCGAGGACCGCGCGACTGTTCGCGTCCACGCAAACACGGCCCGCCAGTGATGCGACTGTCCCTCGAGCCACGACAGACACCATGCCACGGACCGATCTCGCCAGCCGTGGCCTCGCGCCGGAGCCAGCGCAGCCCTCGGCGCAGGACCGCCAGCGCGCTTTCCTCGATCAGCCGCCGGACAAGCGCACCGTCTCGCCTGATCGCGTCGCGCCGCCGGCGTCGAAGAATGTCCTGCAGGCGGGCGCCGTCATCGCAGCCGCCCTCATCACCGGCATTCGCTCCGACCTGCCGGGTCAGATTACGGCGCAGGTAACCGAGAATGTCTATGACAGCCCCACCGGACACATCCTTCTCGTTCCGCAGGGCACGCGCCTCATCGGCCAGTATGACAATGGTGTCGGCTTCGGCCAGCGTCGCGTGCTGCTGGTCTGGACCAGGCTGATTTTTCCTGACGGCCGCTCCATCGTTCTTGAACGTGAGCCCGGCGCGGACGCCGAGGGCTATGCTGGCCTCGAAGATGGCGTCGACTATCACTGGGGCGAGTTGTTCAAGGCCGCCGCACTTTCCACGGTCCTGAGCATCGGCGCGCAGGCAGGCTCATCGGGCCAGGAGAGCGACATCATGCGCGCTCTGCGCCAGGGCGCCTCGGACAGCATCAGCCAGACAGGCCAGCAGATCGTCCAGCGGCAGCTCAACGTAGCGCCGACGCTCACCATCCGACCGGGATTCCCGGTGCGCGTCATCGTCACGCGCGATCTCGTGCTCGAACCCTACGGAGGCTGAAAATGGCCAAGTTGAAACTGGGGCCAATCGCCGACGACAAACCCGTCAAGGTCATGGTGGAACTCCCCGCGGCGCTACACCGTGACCTGACCGCCTATGCCGAGATACTCGGCCGCGACGCGGGACAACGGCCCGCCGATGCGCCGCGCCTCATCGTTGCGATGTTGGAGCGGTTCATGGCGACAGATCGGGGCTTTGCCAGGGCAAAGCGTTCCGAGGGTGGTTAGAGGCCAGACCACTGAGGCGGACCGGGTCAGTCGCGCCTCCCAGTCATGGCGTGACTTCAGAAATCGGGCTGCGGCGTTCCATGCTTCCTGCAGTGACAGGGGCAGGCCCGGGTCGCGTTCCTGTCACCATGTTTCTTGCGGTCCCAACCAGCCGCAAAAGCGCGCGCTTTGGGTTCGATTCCAGCCACACTGCCTTGATAGAACTGATGCAGCTTTGGCCACTGACGGGTTTCCACACCGTAGCGTCGATGGCGACCGTCCTGGCAAAACCCTCGCCCGCCAGAGTCACACCTTGACCGAGTTGCACCTTGAGGATGACCGTTGCTTCGCTGGCGCGACATATCTGGACAGTGGGGCCGCCGTTCGCGGCGATATGCTCCAGCAAACCCGGATCCTGCGGTGATGCGCTTGAAGCCAGCAGGCACGTATCTGCAAGGTCTGCCCATGTGACGGCAGGCCTTTCAGCAAGCGGATGGTACCAGGGCAGGAGAACGAACAAGCGCTCGTGCGCAACTATCTCGCTACGGCATAATGCGGCGTTCTCAAGCCCCTGCGTGAAGACGATATCGAGGCGCCGGCGGCGTATAGCCGCCAGGCACTGTTCGACTGGAACGTCTTCGATCGCGACGCACACGTCCGGATGCAAACGGCCAAAACGATCGATGAGACGTGCCACGAACGTGCGCCCCATCTGGGCGCACAACCCTATCCTGATCGTTTTGGCATCCTGGTGACCGAGGCTACCTCCGGCCATGGCATCGTGCAAGCCTTCATAATGAGCACGGACAAGGTCGACCCAGTCCCGGCCCGCCTCGGTCAGCCGAACGCCATGGGCGTCGCGGTCAAACAACTGCATGTCCAGCAATTGCTCGAGAGCAACGATGTTGCGGCTGACACAGGATTCCCTCACTCTGAGAACTCTTGCAGCCTGCCTGAGGCTGCCATGGTCGACAGCTGCGAAGACATGGTCCAAACGGCGGAGCGTGTTGTTGACCTGTCCCAAGGCTTAAGCGCCTATTCCTGCGCGGCGGGGCGAACCGGCAGGGTCGGATACAAGCTGGTTTCGTAGACGTACTCGTGCGGAATGGCTGGCGTGGCCATCTGGGAGAGGTACCTATTCAGGTTCTCTTGGCTGTTGCTGGCGGCGAGGCTACAGAAATTTCCGCTGTTCCAGGTCAGGGCGCAGTAGCTGAAATGCGCGCGGATCGCGTCGACCATCTGCGCCAAAGTCACCTCATTGCCAAACATCGTATCCAGAACGAGGGTTTGCTTTTTCTCGATTTCGTCCGGGGGAAAATAGCGCGCCTTGAAGCCAAAATCCTTCTGGTATTCGCGACGCCTGTAGTCCGGCTCCTCGGCAGCCCGGAACTTCTCGACGAAGACGAAGAGTCCATCCTGCTTGAGGTGCTGGGTCACGAACTCGATCTGGCTTGCTCTGTTTGGCGAGTACATCTGGAAGGTCGTATCTTCCAGAATAATATCGAAGCCGTGGGCGAAATTTGCCAGTCGCGGATCTGAACCCAGGACGTCCTTGGTCAACTTATGGAAGGGTCCAATGAAGAAGTCGGCGTGCGGCGGTTCGCCATAGGCCATGAAGCTCGTGTAATTCTCCGCGTTTGGGCTGCACGACAGCGTGCGTATCTGTCCTTCGGACAGTTCCGACAACGTTCTCGCCATCGTGCCTTCCGCTGTTCCAAGGCTGTATAGCGCAAGCGGAGCGCCACGGAGCCGTGCGTATTTCAGCACTGCGTAGGCCATCCGGCACTCTTCCTCCAGTCTGTAGGGAATGCTGCCGTGATAGTGCTGGTCGAAAAAACCTTGTCGTGCCGCATGCAGGGCAACCAGGCCGCGCAGCAGTTCACCGCTCGGCAGAAGGCGGGCGTCGGCGACGGGCTTGCGGATTGGCATCCCGCTCTTTCCGGCCGCGGTCGCTGCGAAAAAGCCGGCGAGTCCGTTGATCCGCGGACCATGGTCGCACTCGGCCAGAAATTCATCGAGTCCACGCATCGCAGTATGCCTCCAGCACGTTCGATTGGTGAGATGCCGATACGTCGCTGGGGAAATTCCACTAGGATAAGTGTTTTCTAATATTCACCGGGCTCAGTATTGGCTGAGCCAACTGGTAGGCCTGCCGGATACAGGCGGCTTTCACTCGTTTGCCATTTTTTCGCTAAAGTCACATCTTCTACCAATCCAGAGTTATTTGCGTGTTGTTCAGCAACCCATGGTTCGCCACATCACGCAACGGCTGGTTACTCGCCAGTAAGGAGACTGTGGATACGTGAATACTCTTGCCCTCGACCCGACCGAGAATCGCCGTTCACAGCACCAATCGCTTGCCCACAAGTATGAGAATTGGGGGAGCGTGCGGGCGGACGTGGTCAAAAGAACCGGGCTCGAGCGTCAGGAGACAAGAATCCTGCAGCCAAACCATGTGTTCTTGATGAATCTGAAGGGCACAGCGAGCCGCGGAGAAGACATTGTCGACGGGCGCCGGATTGCTTTTTTGCCGCGCCGCGCCGGTTCGATAATCTTCATTCCCGCCGGCAGTGATTGGAATGGGTGGGACGAGGGGGACGCGACCGCCTCCTACCTCCTGGTCTCGATTGAAAAAGGGTTCGCCGACGACGTGTTTGCGGGAATGGCTCGCAATCGCGCGGCAGTGCTGCCGCCTTCGATCGGATTTCGGGACACCACTGTAGAGTTGGCGTTGCAGAGGATTGTCTTGGAGCTCAAGCAGCCTGACCCCATCAGTGCAACGATGGTGGAGTGCCAGGCTACGCAATTGCTCGGGCAAATGTTCAGGTTGAACGGCGTCCATCAGGAACCCGCAAAAGGCGGTTTGTCATCGTTCGATCTCAAGCGAGCGGTGGCAATGATCGAGGCCTTGTCGAGCGGCAGGCCTACGCTCGCCGATTTGGCAAAAGAGGTTGGGGTTAGCCGGTTCCATTTCTGGAGGGCCTTCAAGCAATCGACAGGCATGACGCCGCACGCATACATCGCGCAGCGCCGATTGGAGCACTCCGCGGATATGCTGCGATCGACCAATTTGTCGGCGACGGAGATCGCGATGGAATGTGGTTTCGGCAGTTCGAGCCATTTCACGACTGCCTTTAAGCGGGCCTTCGGCGCGGCCCCCACGGAATTTCGTCGTAAGTGCAGAATCTAGGCCGCCGCTTGTCGGTTCTCAGCAAGTATCGGAAAACCCCAACGTCACAGTAAAGCAGGCCTGGCGGAAGAAGGTATCCATCGGCGGTCAGCCCGGATGCGCCGCTCATGTCAAACCTGGTTCGAATTCATCATGCCAAGGGACGGCCCAACTGGTCCAATCCCCGCTTCGGATTCCTGGCCAGCACGCTATCGGCGGCCGTCGCCCGGAACGGCTACTACATCGCATCCGCCTGGATTCTCGTCGAGCGGGGGTACGGAACTGCCGGCGTGGCGACGTTCCTTGCGATTGCAAGCATTGTCGAATTCATCGCGAGCCCTCTGGCCGGCGTAGCGGCGGATCGATTTGACAGGCGACGCTTGAACGTTGCGGCAGATCTCAGCCGCTTCGTCGTTATGCTGGCGACCGCTTGCGCGCTCCTTTACATGGACGTGTTTCTGATCATCTGCATGTCAGCGGCCCTGTTTTCGTTTTGCGACCGTGTCACCCTTACGAGCTCTCAATCAATGATCCCCGTGATAGCTGACGGCCGCGATCTTGTAGCCTCGAATTCCGCTGTGTTTTTCGTCATGCAGTTCGGCAACCTCGGCGCAGCTCTGCTTGCAGGGCCTTTGCTACATCAGCGCTCCCCAGCCCTGCCATTCACCGTCCTTGCTGCCTTCTTCCTGTTTTCAGCGGGCTGCCTTGCCTTGATGCGGCTGGAACCGGTTTCGCGCGATGTCCGCATCGCTAAAATCTCTGCAGCCCAAATCGATCCGAACCTGCGTCGTCTGATTGCCGTCTACGCGCTCCTCTATACAGGCGCGGTGCTTGTCAGCGTCATGGGATCGAGTTTCGTCTTCCAGGAGCAGAAGGGTACTGCCGTGGATTTCGGCTACATCGAGGCCGCATGGTCGGCGGGCTCACTGATCGGCGCGGTCTCTCTATGCCGGATTGAAAGAGCGATGAGTACGCACGCGCGGCATCTCATGCTTTTGGGCTTAACGGCACTTGTGCTCATGGCGCTGGCATCTCTGCGCACGCCCTGGACAGTGATCCTTTTTGCCGCGCTCGGATTTCTATACAATCTTGGCCGCGTCAGCGTTGAAGTCACATTGCAGTCGCGTGTATCCGTTTATCTGTTGGGCCGGGCCAAAGGCATTATGCACAGTGTGGCCGTGGCGCTCGGGTTACTCGTCTTCGGCATCGGCGCCGCTGTAGGAGATCGAGCATTTCCTTCGACGATTTTCTTCAGCTTTGGAGTGGTGCTCCTCATCAGTATTTCGTGTTTGAACGTCGGCGTTCAGACGCAAGAAAAGGGTGAATCGTGAGGTGGAAGAGCTAACAGTAGGCGTAGATGCGAAACAGGCAGTCCTGGGGTCGCTGACGGCACTTTACCCCTGGATAAGCCCATATCATTCCCGGCCGATCCGCGACTATGCGTGTCGCCTGTTCGAGGCGCCAGCTTCCAGGACCGGGCCAGAAGTCCGGTTTCGAGCCTTCACCAAACTACTCGACATCATCAGGAAGGCAGCGACACGAAACGGGTTGTCGACCGATACCGCCTCGGAAATCTGCAGGGATTTCGAAAAGCGCCGTGTGATGCAGACAGGGCCTCATTTGTTTCTCCTCATGGAGCCGGAAGCCTTTTACACACACGTCTTCAGCCTCCTTGGCCTCTCGGCGCATAGCTGCTCGACCTACGTTTCCTATGCCGTTTCGACGGTGAACCTTGTTGAAAAACCACGTAAGGGGCCAGGCTGGCTCACCATTGACGGGAAGCCGATCAACGTCTTCGGCCTCAGCCGAAGCCGGATGAACGGATACAGCCTGTTAGCCGGGCAGGGACCCTACAGGTTCGAGTTGTTGCCGACGGAGCCAAACACTGGGGAAGACGCGCTCAGGCTGCTTCGTAGCTTTCTGCCGAAGACGCAATTCGAGCGGCCCGCGCATGCCATCAAGGCAGCCAATCAGCTCCTCTGGCCAAAAATGTTCGGAGGCCGCTTTGCTTTCCTGCAGATCGACGATGAGGATGTTGCCGACCTGGTGGCCGACCATCTGTCGGACGAAAATTCCTGGCTACGCATGAGACTGCTGGAAGACCCGAATTTCGCTTCCAATATCCTTGCCGGCCTCGACGGGCTCGCGTCCGGCCCCTGGAGTGGCTGGCTCGCTCGCGGCACTGATTTCTTCTGGTTCTATGAAAATGGAAAACGCCGCCCGCTGCGTCTGATCGCAGGCGAACTCATCGATCCTGCGACTGGTATGAAGGTGGCGTGCTTCACGGCCCCCGACATCATCCAGCGGCTGGCAAACCGCAGCCTTGTCCCGAATCTCCTGCTAATGTTTCTGGTTTTGTCGATCCTGCCCGGCGTGCGCGCGCTTGGAGGCAGCTATCAGCCGATCTACTACCCCTTGATGCGCTATGTCGTCTGCCAGGCGCTCGAGGCGGCAGGCGTGGATGGAGATCTTCGGCAGGCTCTCGCAACCGACGACGTGCCGGGTGCTTGGGGACATCGGGTCATTGAGTGTGATGATGACCCGCTCGAGCTGTTCCTAAATGGCATGAACGGCGGGGTGAGTGATCTTATCGACCGTTTGGGCGACATTTCCTTCGCCGAGGCCTGTGGGAGCATGGAAGGCTTCGTGACTGACCCATCGTGGCATGAACTTCACAAGCGACTTCGGCAGGGAGTGGTCACGCCGGCTGATGCGGAATGGGCCTTTTCTTGAAATGCTTCATGCGCTTCCAGCAACTGGCATGTGTACGCCGGGTTGCGAATGGCTGCTTCGCGCCGCAACTAAGCCGTTCCGGATCGAATCTGCTGATCCTGAAACCTGCCGTAAGTTCATAATTGGCATGGCCGCATATTTTGGCTGCGGCACGTGCGTGTTTGAGCAGCTTTTTGCTCTTAGCCTCCTCTCGAACGTAGCAAAGGGGGAATTTTCACCCCAACGGACTTCCCGCGTGTAACGCGGGCACCGCCAGCTGCGTTTACATGCATACCGAAACGTTCCTGAAGTGGGCCGTTGCGGGCAAAAAGGCCTCGTTGAGCGGACCTGCCAATTCTTCAGAGCGAGGCACCCATAGGTTACCGTGCAAGTGCATCGGGAGGTGCGGAATCGGTGTTGGGTCCCAGCTGACTCGCTCGTGGACAACGTGGCCATCTACCGACCAAATGATGACGTTGGGTCGCCATTCAATCGCGTAGGTATGGAAATCTTCAGTCGCGTCGAAGCCTAGTTCGATACGGCACGGAGATCCTCGGTAACCGAAACCCATCGCACTCCCTTCATCACCAGGGTTGAAGTAAACATTGACCAGCATGCTCTGCGGGTCGTTTCCGGAAAGCTCGACGTCGATTTCTTGTCGCGGAGACTCTCGATGAAGGAAGAAACCGGTCACGAGGCCCGATCCCGGGGCGGCCTTGATTTCAGCCTCGAAACGCCCGTGACCGAAGGGGCGCGTTGAGGCGAAAGCGCCAGAATGAAATGGCCTGACCCCGTCGATCGCCTTTGATAGGGTGAGCTGGACGCTATCGGGCCCGTACCGTAGCCCCCCCGTGGCGAAGGAAGCCAGATTGCCTGGAAAAGTCTCTACGAGAATTTTTAGCCAAGGGCTCGGGCTGTTCATGCTGGCTGCCAAGACGGTCGTCCCCGGCGAAGACATATGCCGGTTCGACACCCGCCCACGCTCCCATATGGCCTGTGCGGGCAAAACCCAAGGAGAGTCATCGAGTAGGGACTTCTCGATAGAGGTTCTCGCAATCGCGTTAGGCGAGCCATTCGATCGGTCGTCGCGGAACATCCTCCAGGTACGGGGTGGGCCAATCGGGAAGGCGTGTATAGGTTCGGTCAGACCTAAAGCCGCGCAGAGCGGCGTCCAGGTCCGGCCATCTTGGCGCTCGTCTAGCACCGTCAATCGGGAAGGTCGCAGTTTCTTCAGCTCAAGGGCTGTCCGGAACGCGGCGTTCGGCTCGACAATGAATTTCGTCCCACTTTGTTTGATCGCCGCAGACAGGGCCTCGGGCGTCAGCGGGGCATCGACGAGAGCGTCGAAGATGACTCCGAGTGTCGAAAGCTGGTTGGCATCGATTGGCTTCTCGTCGCCGTTGAAGGCTCTCACACGCAGTCCTAGCATCGACAGTGCCATGGCCAGGCTTTCCTGTTGACCGCCGGCGCTCCAGGCCAACACTCGGCCAGACGGCGCCTGGCCCGGCCGCATTGCGCCTGATCCGGAATCAACAATTCCCGCCCGCGCGAGATAGGGCAACACCGAGTAGGAATTGTCCGACGGCCCGTCCTCCCTCTGGAGGATCGCTGGTGATGCCAACGCAAGTGCGGCGAGCTCGGAGAGCCGATGGTTGATCCAGAGATCGGCCGGTCCCACCACCGGCATCGATCGTAAAAGCGCTGCGGCCCCATCGCGCGACAGCACGTAGCCCGACAGAAACCAGAGACCGCGTACGGGGCGAAACAGCGCTTCGCACGCGTCGATTCGTTCTGCGGTGCCTCCCGCGTCCCGATAAGACAGATAGAGCAGTTGCGGTCCGCGATCTTTCCCGCAGCGCTCCAGTGCTGCGCGCCACCCTCGGTCGATAGCGGCGGCAGCGCCGCGTCGGAACCAAATGTCGTCCTCCAGCACTAGGACGTGCCCATCAGATCCGTTCGCAATGGCCTTCCATGCCTCGATGTGCGATCTGGCGACGGCGACTTCCTGCCGCGTCATCCTGATCGGCTCATCGAGCCCGAAACACTCTTGGAGCCGCGCGTCGGGTTGGACGAACAACTGATCGCCCATGCGGTATGTTGTGTCGACATCCGCGGTCGCGGCCACTGCCCTGCCATCGCGAGCATCTATCGCCGCAAGCCGACGGGCTATTGATGTCAGCGAAGCGCCATTGTGTGTTCGGAAACGACCGAGTTCCCGGCAAACGCGTCTCCATCTATTTGGCTGCCTGTCCAGGTTTATCACCAGGATAGACTCAATCCTGCCTTTGCCACGACCAAACGCTAAGATCCGAGGGCCGGGGATGGCACTTAGCACCGCGCGAGATATACGGAAGGTGAATGCGCGTACCGAACTCGAAGCTTCTAGAAGGTTCATTGAGCCAAACTTCCTGAAATGCCAGTCTCAGCAGACGTCCATTTTCCGCCAATTGCGGGCATCGTTTCGATAGGAAAGGTCCCAGCGCGTTTCCGCGACCGCGCTCCAGTCCCGGATCAGTTCAAAATCCAGCTCGGTGCCGACGCTTTGCAACGCATGTGCATGTGCTGCGAGGCTGGCCGTAAGGTTACCGGGGCCGGTCGTAGACTGGATTTCCGGTTGCGGGCCTCTGCCCAGCAGTCTCTCCGTTGCGCGGGCGAGAGCGCGTCGTAAAAGGGGGTGCCTGGGTGGCGCTATAATGGGATTGTTGTTGACGTAAAATATGCGATCGGCGGTGGGCAGATCGTGTTGCCATATTTGTGCCGCCGCAATCATTTTGCCGGTCGGAATGTCGTAGCAAAGCGGCTGCAGCTTTAACTTGCTATCGAGAAGAAATTGCTTCCAGCCGTTGCCCACCAGCACGTCGTCAGCATCGACATACAGGCCACCCTCGGCCAACATGACGCACATCCGCAAATAGTCGCTGCGCATCGCCGGATGCCGACATCGCTCGAACGCCGTACGCTCGGGCAGCCCGTATACATCACTGATGTATGCAGCGGCTGACGCGTCATGAAAGATTCGAAGCTCGAAGCCCTCCTCCTTCTGCAAGGGGTTCCAACTGTCGAGGCATTCTCGCACGTCGCCCGGTATATCGTTCGGATCGTGCCAGTATTGCACCAAGATTCGGGGGATCGCCGCACCATCTGTCGCTTCGCTGATCCTAGGCAAGGAGCATTCATTGAGCTGTTGCAAGGTGAGGTGCCGAATGAAGGCAGACCGTAAATGATCGTCCTCCTCGAAGCCGGGTGAGTACATGCCAAAGGCACCTCTTTGATTGTGAACGATTTGACTGCGAAGTGGCGGGAAGATGGGCTTGTAACAAGGTCATGCCGGTAGAGGCAGTCGGCTCTCGGATCGATAAGCAATTCGCACAGGAATCCCTCAGGTGGACGTTCGGCGACCAAAATAGGCCATCCGCGCAACTCGCAGCTGATGGCTAGCTAGACCGCTTTTTAAATAGGTCGTCAAAAATGCGATCGGCACCCCATGCCTGGGCGGATGTGAAGGCGAGCAAGCGTTCATCTTCAGGGTTAAGCGGTTGCTCTCCTGGCTTGTAGCCGAGATCGTGCTCTGCTTCGGACCATGCGTGCTGAAAAAGCGTCTTGATCTGCAACTCAAAGACATCCGGGACGAGTGCTTTGTCCTCAGCAGCGCCATAGAGGTCGCTCGGCATTAGAAGGATGTGGTGCCTACCAAAGTATCCGAACTCCCATTGGTGCTGAGGAACGACGTGTTTCGATTCGATTGGTCGAAACTCCCGAAGGATGACCTCTTCGATCACCGGAACGTCGCTTGAATAGAAGGCAATTATCCTCGAGCCGATCTGATCTTGAATCTGGTTGAGCGGATCATCGTATTTAAGCTTACCACCGTCGGCCTTCGCCGCCTTGCTCATGAAGCGATCGATTGACTTTGGACGTGCGGTCACGCGGTCAACGCGAGGTGTGCCCGCCAAGATTTCGGTCAGATTGCCGACCAACGCTGTCGCTACTGGTGTCAGCGCTTTGGTGTATCGGTTCGTATAGTCGGTTCGAAGGTCCGTCATTTTGACCTCGCTATCTTCTCGGTCACGACAGAACCTACGGTGGAGTACTTGTATTCTCCGTCAACTTCTGCGTGGACCGGCTCCTTCGTGAAGACCTCATCAAAGTCGGCCGACGGCGCTGTAAGCACCGCTCCGGAGCTCAGCTCCACGGTACGGTACGGCACCTGCTCAGTGAAGACAGGAGCGTCGAAAACGAAAGTTTCAGCCTGGATTGCCGGATCCTTTATCTCGGCGAGGATTGCATTGCGGGTTGGCTCAGAGAAGTGGAAGTGATCAATAAAGCCGTTCACGCTCGTGGTCTGTCCCTGCATACCTGGGCCGAGTGTGACCGCCGACGCGATCTCACTTTTGACGGTTACGTCCTTGGCCTTGCTGACCGCTGCTTTGAGCGCGAGCGCAAGCCGGCGCGTTCCGCGCGTAGGGGTCGTGCGAAGGCCAGAATCGAGGAAATCGTTGATCCAGTACTGAGAGACCTCACGCTCTCGACTCTCGATCTGTTTGTCGACGGCGCGGCCCGTCCAGAAGCCGTTGGTCAGCGACGTATGCTGGTAGACGACCGCTTTGTATGAGTAGGCGTTTCTCATAAAGACGCGCTCAAGAAAGGCGAGGGTCAGGGTTGCCGCTTCTGCCTCCGCCAACACTGCACTGTGCGCTGGGAAGCGAGACACCACGATCTTACGGTCTTGGCCGTCCTGACCCGCTACGAGAAACAACAGTCCCAGGCCTGATCGTTTGGTGGTGTGCTGGGCCAGCCGCTCGGCCAATAGACGGCCAGTGTCGATCGTCCCGTCGGTGAGGTGGTTGATGAGAAGTGCTCGGCATGGGTTCGTCTGGGTGCCGTCTGCTCCCGGGCTGAACGATATGTCGATTGTATACTCGTTATCTGAGCGCAGATACACCTCTTCCAACAGGTCGAAGAGCTTACCCTGTAGTGGGACAGCAGAGCCATTGATAGCGCCGATCTCGTCGACACCTTTACCAGGATAGACAAGGTATGTGTAAATGCTCTGAATAGGCAAGCTATTCCCCCCTGAAGTAAGTGCAGAAAAATCGCAAAACGATCCCTTTGCTGCGGCTTGCTCTGCCACATAGAAGCTTCTAGCACGGAATGTATCTCAAACATTTGCGTGAAGATTGTCAAACGGCAGGCGCTAGAATCCGCTGCAGAAAGCAGGACCGACCTCCCCATGATGCGATCTCCGTCAACGGGAAGCTCTCATCGGGCCATTCTCAGACCTTCGCTATACGGAACAGAAGGCCGGCCGTCGCTGATGAGCGATACACATCTGCCGGTTCGCTACCGGCCCAAACGCTGTGTCGGCAATGCGCCTATCTCAGTCGTGTGGACTGCGCCACACTGTCTCCAAAAGCAGGCATTGTGTCCGCGAGGCTAGCCTTGCGCCAATAAGCAAATATTTTGTCCGGTTTCCCGATCCACCGTTGGCTACTCAGTCTGACAAGCCGTTCCGGGTCTATCGCATCCAAACGAGTTGGCCAGTCGTCGACAGAGTCGTCAAAGCAAGGATTGGACGGCACCAGGTCTGGCAATGGGGCCATCTCAACGGCCGGTGTAGGATGGACATTTGAAACATCTTGACGCGCTCATGTTTGAGCACCGCGCCCTGTGTCCCCAAAAGAACCGGCCATCTTACATTGTGGCATTTTGCGAGAGTCTTTTTTAGCGCCATGCCTGATTAGAGACTTTCCGTGCTGCAAAAGATAAGATTCGCTTCATTACAGCTGGCTTTTTGATTCTTCATGATGCAGTGCGCAGATGGCACCGATACTTGGCGGCCGATTTGCACCGTCATGACAAATACAATGCCTGGGGGGACCACTCATGATTATCTCGCACCTCGAAATTGCCAACTTCCGCAAACTCCTTTCAGTTCGGGTCGACTTGGCACAACAGACAACCCTCTTTGTTGGAGCCAATAATAGCGGCAAGACCTCAGCCATGCTGGCAATGAGACGCTTTCTTCTTGGGCGCAGGCAGCACCAGTTTCAGCCTTATGACATCACTATCTGTCACTGGTCCGGAATTGCAAAGATCGGGGCCGATTGGCTGGCAGCGGCTGCATCCGGCGGGGTACCGGATCTCTCACTTGATGCGTGGACCCCCTTCCTTCCAGCCATGGACATTTGGCTGACTGTCGAGCCCTCAGAACTTCATCACGTTAGCAAGCTCGTCCCGGTTCTCGACTGGACCGGTGGGCTGCTGGGAGTGAGGATGCGGCTGGAGCCAGATGATCCAGAGAATCTGCACCGGGCCTTTATCCAAGCGGTAGCCGACACCAAAGCAATCAAGGATGCCGGGGCGGCTAAGGAAGACACCGCCGCGACCACAGGCGAACTGACTCTTTGGCCGGTCGACCTCATGGACTTTCTGTCGCGAAAGTTGGCGACCCACTTGGTCGTCCGTGCATACCCACTTGATCCCACTAAGCTGGTCGCGCCGGAGCGCTCGGTTGCGAAACCACAATTCCTTACGGACGCCGTGCCTGCTCTGGAAGGGGATCCCCTCTCAAGTCTTATCCGGGTCAACGAGATTTCGGCCCACCGTGGCCTTGGCGTCAATGCGAGCTATGCGGACGACGACGGTCGAGGGGCGTTGAAGTCGTCCACGAAGCTCTCCGAGCAGTTGCGCGCGTACTACCAAAAGCATCTTGACCCTTCGGAGTTTCCAGAGCCCGAGGACATCGATGCTTTGCGCGCTATCGAAGCTGCACAGCATGCTTTTGATGGTCGGCTCACACAAAGCTTTGATGCGGCTTTCAAAGAGGTACAGGGTCTGGGGTACCCAGGGGTAACCGACCCCAAACCTCACATAGCGACCCGGATAAGGCCCGTGGATGGTCTCGATCATCAATCATCGATCACCTTCGAAGTCGATGTCGTGAAATCCGATGGAGTTGTCGAGCCGATTGTCCGTTTGCCCGAGGATAACAACGGTCTCGGATACCAAAACCTTATTTCAATGATCTTTCGACTGATGGCTTTTCGCGACGCGTGGATGCGGGTTGGCAAGGCCGCTCACGCCGCGGACGCGTCCGAGTTTGAACCTCTGCAGCTTGTGCTCGTCGAAGAGCCGGAGGCACATCTCCATGCGCAAGTCCAACAGGTATTCATAAAAAAGGCCTACGGCGTACTCCGCGCCCATCCCGACCTTGGAAGCAGCAATTTGCTTCGAACGCAGTTAGTGGTCAGCACGCATTCAAGCCACGTTGCACACGAAATCGACTACGCATCACTTCGATACTTTCGGCGTCAGCCGGCCGGCATGAACGGGGTGAGCGTGCCTGTTACGGTCGTGGTCAACTTGACCAGGACATTCGGCCAAGCAGACGAGACGTCTCGCTTCGTTACCCGCTATCTTCGGACCCAGCATGCAGACCTTTTCTTCGCAGATGCCCTAATACTGGTCGAAGGCACGGCAGAGAAGATGTTGCTCCCTCACTTCATCCGCAGGGATTTCCCGCGCGTAGACGAGGCTTATGTCACAGTTCTCGAAGTCGGCGGCAGCCACGCGCATCGCCTTCGGCCGCTTATCGAACAACTTGGCCTTATTACTCTCATAATTACCGATCTCGATGCGCAGGAAAAGACAGTAACCGCGGCAACCGACACCGCGCCAGCCAAGACAACCTACCATGCCACGCAACCCAGGCTCGGAGCAGAGCTAACCACCAACAACGACACGCTCAAGAGCTGGCTACCTGCCAAGAGCATTGTCGACGAACTTCTTGCGGATGGGGTCAACAAGGTTCTACGTGGTGACGAAGTGCACGAGGTTCGCGTGGCGTATCAGATGTCCATAGAGGTGACTTGGCCGGCGGAGAATCCGACGTCACAAACCGCGTATCCCTATACGTTCGAAGATGCCCTCGCCTTTGCAAATCTGACAATCTTCAAGGAGCTTAAGGGGAGTGGTCTGGTTGCTCGGTTCCGCGAAGCCATCGGCACCTCCAGTGATGTTGCCACGATCGGAAAGGCCTTCTTCGACGCCTTACGCAACAAGGCCGATAAGGGAAGTTTCGCCCTGAACGTCATGCAGGCCGACCAATTCGAGGCTCTCGCTTCACCCAACTACATCGTCGAAGGGCTTGTATGGCTTGAGGCCCAGCTCAAACGAAAGCAGATAGAGATTCTGACAGCAGCTCCTGTTCCGGCGGACGCTCCTGCCTCTGGAGATGCTCCTGCCACGGGGGAAGCTCATGTCGTCTCAGGGGACGCTCATGCCTGATGCCCAAGCCATAGCCGACGACGATCACTTCGACGCAAGTGCCGACGCCGAGATCGCCTCGTGCCTCAACCTCGATACGCCGAAGAGCTTCTTTCTTTTCGCAGGGGCTGGCTCAGGCAAGACGAGATCGCTGATCGATGCGATCAAACACGTCCGCAGAACCTACGGACGTCGACTGGCGCTTACGCGGCAAAAGATTGGCGTAGTGACTTACACGAACGCTGCCTGCGATGAGATTCTGCGCCGGCTTGACTACGATCCTCGGGTAGTCGTTTCGACCATCCACTCTTTCGCATGGTCTCTAATATCGGGCTACAATGACGATATTCGTGCGTATCTGAAGGTCTCGTTGGCCAAACGGATCGCCGAACTCACCGAGGAGCTCGCCAAGGCCCGGAATACCACGACCAAGACCTATCAGGACAACCTGCGCTCTCTCGCCAGCCGAAACAAGAGACTGGCCGCCCTCGATGGGATCAAGAAATTCGTCTACAGCCCGACGGGCGACAACCGAACGCGCGACGCCCTGAACCACGCCGAGGTCATCCAGATCACCTCTCAGTTTCTGACGGAGAAAGTGACTCTGCGAAGCCTCCTCATTTCGCAGTTTCCTATCCTCTTGGTGGACGAGAGCCAAGATACCAACCGGCACCTGATGGATGCTTTGCTCAGCGTCCAGCGCAATCACAAAGCCTCGTTCGCCTTAGGCCTGCTTGGCGACACCATGCAGCGCATCTACGGGGACGGAAAGGTCGGTATCGAGAAGGCTCTTGGCGACGACTGGATACTTCCTCGCAAAACGATGAACCACCGTTGCCCCCAACGTGTCATTCGATTGCTGAACCGGATTCGAAGAGACGTCGACGCCACAACGCAGAAAGGCAGGAGCGACAAGCCGGAAGGCTACGTTCGCATCTTCGCCATTCAAGAGAATGGGGCCAACAAGGCAGCGGTCGAAAAGTACGTTAGCGAGCGTATGGCTGCCATTACTGGCGACCCGGGCTGGAGCCCCGACGCGCGCGGGGTGAAGACGCTCACGTTGGAGCATCACATGGCTGCGGTTCGTTTCGGCTTCGCCGAAATGTTCGCTCCGCTCTACCCGCAAAGCAGACTTCAAACGGCGCTTATCGAGGGCACTCTTCCAGCTCTAAATTTCTTCGCAAAACAAGTGCTGCCGACCGTGAAGGCTTTGGAGGCCCGCAACGACTTCGAACTGGCCAGCATAGCGCGAAAGGCTTCGCCTCTCTTGTCCGATGAAGCACTGAAAACTGGTGGTTCCCAGCAACTCGTATTGGCCAAGCAGGCGGCGACTTCCTTGTTTGCAATTTTCGGTAAGGAGGCCCGCGTGACGTTTCGTGCTGTTCTGGAAAACGTCGCCACGAGCGGTCTTTTTGAAGTGCCCGAAGCACTTGTCCCCTTCGCCTCTCCTGATGCCCCTGGGCTCGACGTTGAAGCGGTCGATGAAAGAGAGGCCGGCGAGGCCGCCGCGTGGCGTGAAATGCTTCAGACTGACTTCAGACAGATCGAGGCCTACGACCAGTACGTCACCAAGCTCTCCCCATTCGGGACGCACCAGGGAGTGAAGGGCCTGGAATTTCCGCGGGTGATGGTCATTATCAGCGACGAGGAATCGCGCGGCTTCCTATTCAAATATGAGAAGCTCTTTGGGGTCGAACCGCCGAGCGATACGGATCGAAAGCACGAGGCTGCGGGTGAGGAAACTGGCAACGACCGAGCTCGACGATTGTTCTATGTCACGTGTAGCCGGGCAGAGGAAAGTCTCGCGATTGCCTGTTACACCAAGGCGCCGGACCTACTCCTCCGTAATGTGGTGGAACGAGGCTGGTTTGAAAGAGCCGAAACCGAACTGGTGCCAGGAACTGCCAGCTAACCAGTGGTCCATGGCGCGAGGCGGTCAAGCGAAGTGGGCCAAAAGACGATGAGCGGATATCTTGAACATGCTCTGCAAGAATGCAATCAGGCCTTCACAATGCTTGCGGCCGATGCCGAGAATGTGGCATTATCTAAGCGCGCTACAATCATGTTCGGCGTTGCCGCGATCACGTTGGATGCCGCGCGTGCAGAGACGGCAAAGGTTCCTCCAGGGATTGAAGGCGACGTGGAGCAGGCCATAGCCTTGGCCTACGCGATCCGCTGCTGCCCTGCACCGACATCTCAGAACCAGTTTGGGACTTGCGAAAGGCGAAGTACTGCAGAAAGTACACTGTCCAGGGCTGGAGCGTCGACTTGACTGGCCGAGATGGCAGTGCTTTCGCATTGGAGCATGTCGGGGGGCACGGCATCCTTCGTCACCTCGCAACGTATCTACGGTAAGCGGTGTTCTCAGGCCACGGCCTTTAGCTCAGGCGCCCGGATGTAGGCCCACGGCAGCAGGTCGTCGATCTGG